>CAZECZ010000030.1:0-37391 GCA_964510815.1 uncultured Aestuariivirga sp. | reverse complement strand
TCGCTGCCACCGCGACGCCCGCGCCCATCAGCAGCGTGCCGCCGGCGCGGTTGAGAAGGCGGATGGCGTTCGGGTTGGCGATCAGCGCGCGTGCCCGGGCGGCGACGAAGGCATAGGCGAAGACGTTGACGGTGGCGAGAATGACGAAGGTGGCGATGAAGATCGCGGCCTGCGGCAGGTAGGGCGCCTGGGGATTCACGAACTGCGGCACGAAGGCGACGAAGAAGGTGATGCCCTTGGGATTGAGCGCGGTGACCAGCCAGGCATGGCCGATCATGCGCGAGGCGGACGTCTCAGCCGTCATCGGCTTCACCTCCAGCCGGCTGCCTGCCCGGAACAGCTTCCAGCCGAGCCACACAAGATAGGCCGCACCCACCCATTTGACCAGCGTGAAGACCGTGGCGGACGCCATCATGATGGCGCCGACGCCGAACAGCGACAGCGTCATGGCGGTGAAATCACCCAGCGCCACGCCAATCGCCATGGGTAGCGCCGTCCGCCACCCCTGCCCCAGCGCATAGGAGACGACTAGCAGGATCGTCGGGCCGGGAATGACGATCAGGATGATGGTGGCCGTGGTGAAGGCGAGCCAGGTTTCGATGGACATGGGGGAGGAAGCTCCACTGGGAATTGGGGAGTGAAGGCACCGGTTAGCTGGTCTGTCAATCGGTCGCCACGATGCTGCCCGCTGCACGCTCGACCGCCGACTCGCTTTCCGCCAATCCGGCAGCGACGCCGGCCCGGTCTTCGGCGCTGCGGTTCTGGCTCATCTTCGCCTTGCCTTCGAGACGTCGGATCACCATGCGCACACCGACGATGCCGCGAAGCTGGGACTGGATATAGGGCGCGGGCGCATCGCCGACCGCCCAGGGTTCGGGGCGCGAGCGCTCGTGGAACAGGGTCAGGCGCGTCACCACATCGAGAAGCAAGCCGGTATCCTCGAAGAATTCGACAGGACCGGAGGCGTGGACGGTGACGTAGTTCCACGTCGGCACCACCTTGCCGGTATCGCGTTTCGTCGCATACCAGGACGGTGTCACGTAGGCGTCGGGTCCCATGAAGATCGCAAACGCGTCGGCCGTGGGCGCTGCCTTCCACTGCGGATTGGCGCGCGCCAGGTGGCCATAGAGTACGCCGTGCTCGCCTTCGGACGGATCGAGCATCATGGGAAGCAGGCTCGCCATCAGGCCGTCGAGTGTGGCGGTGATGAAATTGGCGACGCGCGACTGCCGCATGGCGGCATGGATCGCGGAGGTTTCAGTCATCTGGAAGGCAGGCGGATTATACATGGGGGCACCTCTTGCGGCCCAGCCCATGCCGCAAAACTGGCCTAATGAAAATGGCCAATTTGCCAGGTTAATGACAGACCAGTTGGAGGAGCCCCTCCTGCGCATCACGCAGGAGGGGCGGAACGTCAGTTGCCCAGGATCGCGCTCTCGAGGATGTCGAGGCCTTCCTTGAGGATCATCTCGGACGCCGTGAGCGGGGTCAGCATGCGCACCGTGTCGGAATAGACGCCGCAGGTGAGGATGAGCAGGCCACGCTCCAGGCACTTGGCGGCCAGCGCCTTGGCGCCCGCCGCATCCGGCTCGTTGCCGCCGTGCTTGGTGACGAGCTCGAAGGCGCACATGGCGCCAAGCCCGCGGATGTCGCCGATCGGCATGCCCTTGCCCTTGGCTTTGACCGCCTTCATGCGCTCCATGATCATCTTGCCCTGGGCCTCGGCCCTCTCCAGCAGGCCTTCCTGCTCGAAGGCATCGAAGACGCCAAGCGCCGCCGCGCAGGCGATGGGGTTGCCGGCATAGGTGCCGCCGATGCCGCCCGGTTCGGCCGAGTCCATGATCGCGGCGCGCCCGGTGACGGCGGCAAGCGGGAAGCCGCCCGCCAGCGACTTGGCCGAGGTCACGATGTCCGGCTCGACGCCATAATGCTCCATGGCGAAGAAGCGGCCGGTGCGGCCAAAGCCCGACTGGATCTCGTCGGCGATCAGCAGGATGCCGAACTCGTCGCAGAGCTTGCGAAGCTTCACCATCAGCTCCTTCGGCGCGACATAGAAACCACCCTCGCCCTGCACCGGTTCGATGATGATGGCGGCTACCCGCTGTGGCTCGACGTCGGCCTTGAACAGCCACTCGATGGCGTGGATCGCATCTTCCACGGTGACGCCCTTGTGGGCCACCGGGAACGGCACGTGCCAGATGCCGGGCGCCATGGGCCCGAACTTGAACTTGTAGGGCACCACCTTGCCGGTGAGCGACATGCCGAGCAGGGTGCGGCCATGGAAGCCGCCCTGGAAGGCGATGACGTCGGAGCGGCCGGTATAGGCACGGGCGAACTTGATGGCGTTTTCCACGGCTTCCGCACCCGTGGTCACCAGCGCCGTCTTGTTCTCGCCGGAGATGGGGGCCACCTTGTTGAGCTTCTCGCACACCTCGATGAACGGCGCATAGGGCATGACCATGGCGCAGGTGTGGGTGAAGGCTTCGAGCTGTTCATAAACGCGCTTCATCACCAGCGGATGACGGTGCCCGGTGTTGACCACCGCGATCCCGCCGCCGAAATCGATGTAGCGATTGCCTTCGACATCCCAGATCTCGGAATTCTCGGCCTTCGCGGCAATGACGGGGGCACCGGCGCTGATGCCGCGGGAGACGGCCTTGGCGCGGCGCTCCACCCACTGCTTGTTCATGCCTGGCTGTGCCACGGGTGCGTTCATGATGTTCTCCTTGCAAATGATGGCGGGCTTTTACGCCCGTTGACGGGGGCGCCGCAAACGGATTCAATCTGGAGCGGAAACCAAGGATTCTCCCATGTCTGATCTCATCCGGATGACCGCTGTCGACGTCGTCGACGGCCTGAAGCGCGGCACGATTTCGCCGCTCGACTGCCTCGACGCACTGGAAGCGAGGGTCGCCGAGGTGGACGGCGCGGTCAACGCTTTGCCGACACGATGTTTTGACCGCGCGCGCAAGAACGCAGCGTCACTGATGGAAAAACCGGTGGATGAGCGCGGAATTCTCGCCGGGCTGCCGGTGCCGATCAAGGATCTCGTGGACGTCGCCGGCGTGCGCTCCACCCAATGTACCCCGATCTACAGGGACCGCATCGCCGAGACGTCGGACATCGTCGTGACCCATCTCGAGGGCAACGGCGGCGTGGTCTACGCCATGTCCAATGCGCCGGAATTCGGCGCCGGCGCCAATACCTTCAACGACGTGTTCGGGGCCACTCTGAACCCCTGGAACACACGATTGTCTGCGGCCGGCTCCTCCGGCGGAGCGGCCGTGGCACTGGCCACCGGCACAGCCTGGGTGGCCCAAGGATCGGACACTGGCGGCTCGCTCCGCAACCCCGCAAGCTTCTGCGGTGTCGTCGGCATGCGGCCATCGCCGGGCCGGGTGGCCATGACGGTCTACTCCAAGATCGATTCCACGCTCGCCGTCGAGGGCCCCATGGCGCGGAACGTGGAAGACCTCGCCTTGCTGTTTGACGCCATGGTGGGCGAGGAGCCGGGCGATCCGATCTCACTGCCGCACGACGGCACCTCCTACCGGGGCGCGGCATGTTCCGGCTGGAAGCCGAAGCGGGTAGCGATTTCCCGCGATCTCGGGATTCCGCCCGTCGACCGCGAGGTGGGCGACATCGTCATGGCGGCGGCCCGGCGCTTCGCGGAGGCGGGCGTCATCGTCGAGGAGGCGCACCCCGATCTCCATGAGACCCGCGAATGCGCCCAGACGCTCCGGGCGCTGTCCTATTCCAACATGAAGCCGCTGCTCGACAATCACCGCGACCTGCTGAAACCGGAAGTGATCTGGAACATCGAGAAGGGACTGAAGCTGACGGGCGACGAGATCGCCAGGGCCGAGGCCCAGCGCGGCGCGATGTTTACCCGCATGCGCCAGTTCTTCGAAACCTACGACCTGCTGGTCTGCCCCACCACCATCGTGCCGCCCTTCCCCATCGAACAGCGCTACGTGGCGGAATGCGAGGGCGTCAAATTCGACAGCTATGTCGACTGGCTGATGATCGTCCACGCCATCACGTTGTGCGCCTGTCCCGCAATTTCCATTCCCTGCGGCTTCACCGCGAGCGGCCTGCCGGTCGGCATGCAGATCGTGGCACCCTGCCGTGGCGAAGCACGGCTGCTGGCAGGCGCAAAGTTGATGGAGGATATCCTGGGGCTCGGCGCCATCACCCCCATCGACCCACGGAGCTAGAGCAACCTAACTTTTGATGGAACCATCAAAAGTCAGATCAGTTGCTCGCTCATCAATAGGTTAGTGCGTAATGCGCTAAGACGATTCCGTCTTAGCGCATTACGCACTAGGCGGCAGCGGTCGCTCCGTGCTGGACCTGAGGCAGTTCGGCGTCGCTGATATCGGCAGCGAAACTCTTCATCAGCAAGGCCGGAATATCGGTTGCCGGCATGGGTTTGGCAAACAGGTAGCCCTGGGCGTCATCACACCGGAGGTCCAACAGCACCTGGGCCTGAACCTCGGTCTCCACCCCTTCCGCCGTCACCGTCATGCCAAGGGTGTGGCCCATGGCGATGATGGTCTGGATGACGGTGCGCGCGCTCTCGCTGCCGGTCTTGATTTCCTGCACGAAGCTCTTGTCGATCTTGAGAAGATCGAAGGGGAGCTTGAGCATGTAGCTGAGGCTGGAATAGCCGGTGCCGAAATCGTCCATCGCGATGGAGACGCCGAGTGCCTTGAGCTTGAGCAGCTGGTCGATCACCGCATCGGTGTCGGACAAGAGGAGGCTTTCGGTAATCTCGAGCAGCAGGCGCCCGGGATCCAGGCCGCTGTTGTCGAGCGCCTTGCGAGTTACGTCCACCACGCTGCGGCGGCGGAATTGTGCGGCCGATAGATTGACCGACACCTGCAGCTCCTGCGGCCAGCCCGCCGCCGCCCGGCAGGCTTCTCCCAGCACCCAGCTGCCGATCTCGTCGATCAGGCCCGTTTCCTCGGCGATAGGAATGATGTCGGACGGCGGAATGAACGTACCGTCGTCGCCGCGCAGCCGCAGCAGCGCCTCGAACCCCTTGAGACGGCCCTCCGTGAGCTTCACGAGTGGTTGATAGTGAAGCTCGAAGCGGTCATTCGCGACGGCATCCCGCATCAGGACTTCGATGGCGTGCCGCTTGCGCTTTTCCTCGTCGAAGCGGGACTCGAAGAAACAGTGCCCGTTGCGGCCGCGCGCCTTCACGACATAGACGGCCGTATCGGCGTTGGCGATCAGCCGCTCCGCGGCACCCGCTTCCATCGCGCTGACCGACGTGCCAATGCTGGCCTTGACAGTGACTTCGCGGTCGTCGATGGACAGCGGTGTTTCGAAGACCTTCACGATCCGCGCCGTTGCATTGGCGAGCACCTCGTGATCCGCGATGCCGAATTGCGCGATAACGAACTCATCGCCGCCGAAGCGGCTGACGATGTCGCCGTCGCGCAGGATGGCCGTCATACGCGCCGCCACGTTACGCAGTACCTGGTCGCCGAATTCATGGCCATATTGGTCATTGATCTCCTTGAAGAAGTCGAGATCCACGAAGTGCAGCGCGACAAGAAGGTCCTTGTTGCGCGCGTCATTGAGCCTGTTTGACAGGGAGGCCGCGAAGCTGGCCCGGTTGGCAAGGCCCGTCAGGGCATCGTGGGTGGCGAGATAGCGGACGTTCTCGTCGGCGGCGCTCTTCTGGCGCGACCGCAGGTGAAACCCGTAAGCCGGTGCCGCGAAGCCTGCGGCGGCGAGAAGTGCTATGACGGCGGACGCCCAGGCAAAACTCTGGCGGAAGCCGTTCGCCAGCGCTGTCTGGTTGATATAGACCTCTGCCCCGCCAGCCACCTTTCCATCCATGACGATGGGCACATAGGTTTCGGCGATGAATTCCGGCTTGCCGTCCTCCATCTCCGTCTCCAGCTTGACGAACGGACGCTTCTGCCTGATGGCGTTGAGTGCTGCGGGATTGTGGTTGCCCAGCGCCTCCTTGGCAGTTGGCGCCGCGGAGCGTGGACCTGTGCTGAGGACCAGCTTGCCGTCCGGACTGTAGAGCTTGAACAGGTCGACATCCTTGGCCTCGATGCCTGCGGCAATGAAGGCCTGGGCTTCGGAGCTCGGATGCTCTCCCGCAATGATGTCGGCGATGCCCGGAAGGTTCTTGCCGAAAAATTCGGCAACCGACATCGAAGTCTCTCTTGCGTCCTGCCGGAGCAAGCCCTCAACGGCATATTTGTTGATCTGGTAGACGCCGCCAAAGATCATTCCGCCGATGATGACCAGGCTGGCCGCCAGCTTCAAATTGCCGGAAATGCGAAACTTCATCCAATATTGATCCCAGGTCCCACGACGTATTCCAAGTGTAAATGACTTACGGTTAATCCGTGTTTAATCAGCCCGCAGACTTGGCCGGCTGCTCCGCACATGACCTGCATGTCATCTAGCCCCGGCTGGCCTTTGAGGCTAAGACACCCCCACACAAGACGCCCGCAGGGACGCAAGGACGGGAGGACCCGAATGCTTGGACTGATGCAGGACTTTCCTTTGCTGGTGCACCACGTGCTGGACCATGCCGCACGCTGGCATGGCAGCACGGAGGTCCTGTCGCGCTCGGTGGAAGGCCCGCTGCATCGCATCACCTATGCCGAACTGGACCGCCGCACCCGGGCCCTGGCCAGCGCTGCGAAGAAGCATCTCGGACTTGAGCCTGGCACGGTGATCGGCACCATGGCGTGGAACACCTGGCGCCATCTGGAGGTCTGGTATGGGATCATGGGCCTCGGCGCCATCGTCCATACACTGAACCCGCGCCTGTTCGCCGGCCAACTCGACTACATCATCAATCATGCAGAGGATCAGTGGATCTTCACCGACCTTACTTTCGTGGGCCTGTTCGAACAGCTGCAGGACAAGCTGCCGAAGGTGAAGGGCTTCGTCATCATGACCGACCAGGCGCACATGCCGGCCTCGACGACACTCCGCAATCCCGTCTGCTACGAGGACCTGATCGCCGACGGCGACACCGGCTTCGCCTGGCCGGAATTCGACGAGAATACGGCTTGCGGCATGTGCTACACCTCGGGCACCACCGGCAATCCCAAAGGCGTAGTCTATTCCCACCGCTCCAATGTGCTCCATGGCCTGATGTGCGCCATGGGTGATGCCTTCGCCATCTCCAGCCGCGACCGCATGATGCCAGTCGTGCCGATGTTCCATGCCAATGCCTGGTCCATCGCCTTTTCCGCGCCTTTGTCGGGTTCGGCCATGGTCATGCCGGGCCCCAAGCTCGATGGCGCGTCGATCTACGAAATGCTGACCGAAGGCCGCGTGTCCATCACCGCGGCGGTGCCGACCGTGTGGCTCATGCTGCTGCAATATCTCGAACAGAACCCGGAGCTGAAGCTGCCGTTCCTCGAACGTGTGGTGATCGGTGGATCGGCCTGCCCGGAAGCGGTGATGAAGGCCTTCGTGGAGAACTACGACACCGATGTCGTCCACGCCTGGGGAATGACCGAGATGAGCCCCATCGGCTCGCTGGGCACGCAGACCGGCAGCACCGCCAAGCTGCTGCCGGACGAGTGGTGGACGCTCAAGCTGAAGCAGGGGCGCCCTCCCTTCATGGTCGACATGAAGATCACCGACGACAATGGCAACACCCTGCCCCATGATGGCAAGACCTTCGGGCGGCTGAAGGTCAGGGGACCGGCCGTGTCGAAGAGCTACTACAAGGGTGAAGGGGCCCAGGCCTTCGATGCCGAGGGCTGGTTCGATACGGGCGACGTCTGCACCATCGACCCACATGGCTATATGCAGATCACCGACCGTTCGAAAGACGTGATCAAGTCCGGCGGCGAATGGATCTCGTCGATCGACCTCGAAAACTTCGCGTTGGGCTGCCCGGGCGTGCAGGAGGCAGCGGCCATCGGCCTGCCTCACCCGAAGTGGGATGAACGCCCGCTGCTGGTGATCGTCAGGAAAACGGGCAGCGACGTCAGCAAGGACCAGGTGCTGAAGCATCTGGATGGCAAGATCGCCAAGTGGTGGATGCCCGACGATGTCGCCTTCGTGGCGGAAATCCCCCATACCGCGACAGGAAAGATTTCCAAGCTGACGCTTCGCGAGCAGTTCAAGGACTACCGCTTTGCAACATGAAATCCGTCTCGATGTTGCAGATGCGAAAGAAGCGGACCGGAATCGCTGCAGATAATTGCCTCACGGCGTTCGCAGGAAGCGTCAAGTTCTTGACTTGCCGCCCCGGACAGTCGAGAACTGAGCCCCGCATCGGAAACGAGCGATATAACGTCAAGGGACAATAGATGGCGCCAGTCGAGTTTGTCAGTGTACGGAAGTCATTCGGCACGACTCCCATCATCAAGGGAGTGTCTTTTGACATCGCGGACGGCGAATTCGTGATCCTGGTCGGCCCGTCGGGCTGTGGAAAATCGACCCTTCTGCGCATGCTGGCGGGTCTCGAGAACATTACCGCAGGCGAAATCCGGATCGGCGGCAGGACGGTCAACAAGATGCCGCCGAAGGAACGCGACATCGCCATGGTGTTCCAGAACTATGCCCTCTACCCGCATATGACGGTGGCCGAGAACATGGGCTTCTCGTTGCTGATGAACGATGTGCCCAAGGCCGAGATCGCCGAACGGGTGAAGCCTGCGGCTGAAATCCTGGGGCTCACCAATCTGCTGGATCGCTATCCCCGGCAGCTCTCGGGCGGCCAGCGCCAGCGCGTCGCCATGGGCCGCGCCATTGTCCGCAATCCGCAGGTGTTCCTGTTCGACGAACCCCTCTCGAACCTGGACGCCAAGCTCAGGGTCCAGATGCGCGCCGAGATCAAGGAACTCCATCAGCGCCTGAAGACCACGACGGTCTACGTGACCCACGACCAGATCGAGGCCATGACCATGGCCGACCGCATCGTGGTGATGCATGATGGCATCGTCGAACAGATCGGCAGGCCGCTCGAACTGTATGATCACCCTGCCAATCTCTTTGTCGCCGGTTTCATCGGCTCACCGGCCATGAACATGATCGATGGCCGTGTCGAGGGCGGTGCCCTGGCGATGCAGGACGGCACGAAGCTGCCATTGCCGGCAGGGGCCAAGGCGCCAGACGGCAAGGCCGTCGTCTATGGACTGCGCCCGGAACATATTCGATTGGACCCGAACGGAATTCCGGTGCAGGTGATGGTGACCGAGCCGACCGGGGCCGAAACCCAGGTCGTGGCAAAACTCGGCGGCCAGGAGGTGACGCTGCAGTTCCACCAGAGGATCGACGCGGGCCCCGGCGACATCCTGAACGTGTCGATCGACGCCGGTGCCGCGCACCTGTTTGACAGGGAAACGGGCCAGAGGCTTTAGACCAATGACGCAGGCCGGCGCGCCGTTTCGGGATAGCGCGCAGGGCTAACACCAGTTCCCGAGCATGCTTGAGGAGGAGCACATGACAATCAACAGACGCGACCTATTGATGGCTTCGGCCGGACTTGTGGCCGGAGCGACCGGCCTTGGCCTTCCCGGCACCATGCCGGCCTTCGCCCAGGAACCGAGCTACACGCCGGAAGAGGGCGCCAGCCTGCGCCTGCTGCGCTGGTCGCCCTTCGTCCAGGGTGACGAGGACGCCTGGCTCGCCAACACCAAGAAGTTCACCGAGATGACCGGCGTCGAAGTCCGCGTCGACAAGGAAAGCTGGGAAGACATCCGCCCGAAGGCGGCGGTGGCGGCCAATGTCGGCTCCGGCCCGGACCTCATGCTCGTGTGGTTCGACGATCCGCACCAGTATCCGGACAAGCTCCTGGATATGACCGATCTCGGGACCTATCTCGATGGCAAATATGGCGGCTTCTACGACGGCCTGAAGGGTTATGCGACGCGCGGCGACAAATATATCGCGCTGCCGCTCGCGGCGATCGGCAACGCCGTCTGCTACCGCCAGAGCCACATGGAGGCCGCGGGCTTCAAGGAATTCCCGAAGGATACCGCAGGCTTCCTGGAACTGTGCAAGGCCATGCAGGCCAAGGGCACGCCGGCCGGCTTTGCCCATGGCAAGGCTGTGGGTGACGGCAACAACTACGTCCACTGGCTGCTGTGGAGCCACAACGGCAAGATGGTCGACGAAAGCGGCAAGGTGACCATCAACAGCCCCGAGACGATCGCGGCCATCAACTATGCCAAGTCGCTCTACGAAACCTTCATTCCGGGCACCGAGGGCTGGCTCGACATCAACAACAACCGGGCGTTCACGGCCGGCCAGGTGTCTCTCACTGCCAACGGCGTGTCGCTCTACTATGCGACCCGCAAGGACGAGAAGCTGAAGGAGATGGCAGAAGATCTCCGCACCACCAACTTCCCCATCGGTCCGGTGGGCAAGAGCGTGGAGCTTCACCAGACCACGCAGGCTATCGCCTTCAACCACACCAAATATCCGAACGCCTGCAAGGCCTATCTGAAGTTCATGTTCGAGGCTGAACAGATGAATGCCTGGATCCAGGGCTCCAGCGCCTATTGCTGCCAGCCGCTGAAGGCCTTCGCCGACAATCCGGTCTGGACGGCGGATCCGATCCATGCGCCTTATGCCAAGGCATCGGAAACGCTCCGCCCGAACGGCTATGCCGGCCCGCTGGGCTATGCGTCGGCCGCCGTCATGGCCGACTATGTGCTGGTCGACATGTTCGCCTCGGCCGTCACCGGCGCCATGTCGCCGGAAGACGCCGCGGCCCAGGCCGAGAAGCGCGCCAACCGCTACTATCGCGTCTGACGCCACCACCATCGGGGGCCACCCGCTTGCCGGGTGGCCCCTCCCGACTGACCCTTACTTTCCGGATCCGGCATGGCCTTAGAGGCAACACAACGGCGATCGACGGGTGGCTTCCTGACCTGGCTGGACAACAGCCGGTGGGCGCTTGGCGTGCTGTTCATGTTGCCGGCCGCCGTGTTCCTCATCGGCTTCCTCACCTACCCGCTGGGGCTTGGCGTCTGGCTCGGTTTCACCGATACGCGCATCGGCCGTCCCGGCGTCTTCATTGGCATCGAGAACTATGAGTTCCTGTTCGACGACAGCGTGTTCTGGCAGTCGGTGTTCAACACGCTGCTTTACACTTTCGTTGCCTCGGTCCTGAAATTCGTGCTCGGCCTGTGGCTGGCACTGCTGCTCAACGAGCACCTGCCGTTCAAATCGTTTTTCCGCGCCATCGTGCTCTTGCCCTGGGTGGTGCCGACCGTGCTGTCGGCGCTGGCCTTCTGGTGGATCTACGATGCACAGTTCTCGATCATCTCGTGGTCGCTGATCAAGCTCGGTCTCATTTCCCAGCCCATCAACTTCCTGGGCGATCCCAACAATGCGCGCGCCTCGGTCATCGCCGCCAATGTCTGGCGTGGCATTCCTTTCGTCGCCATCTCGCTGCTGGCCGGCCTGCAGACTATTCCCGCATCGCTGCAGGAGGCCGCATCGCTGGATGGCGCGACGGCATGGAAGCGGTTCCGCTATGTGACGCTGCCCATGCTGACGCCCATCATCGCCGTCGTCATGACCTTCTCGGTGCTGTTCACCTTCACCGACTTCCAACTCATCTATGTGCTGACCAAGGGCGGCCCGGTGAATGCCACGCACCTGATGGCGACCCTATCGTTCCAGCGCGCCATTCCAGGTGGGCAGCTGGGCGAAGGCGCGGCCATCGCTGTCGCCATGATCCCGTTCCTGCTTGCCGCCATCCTGTTCAGCTTCTTCGGCCTGCAGCGGCGCAAGTGGCAGCAGGGCGGACAGGATTAGCGTGACGCGATGAACACCCGCACCCCCATTGCCCAGGACGAGCTTCGCGACGACGCCGAGGGCATGAGCTATCTGAACCGGCTGCCACGCCGCATCGTTGTCGTTTACTTGCCGCTGGCGGTGTTCGTGTTCGTGTTGCTGTTCCCGTTCTACTGGATGGCAATCACCGCCGTGAAGCCGAACTCCCAGCTGACGGATTATGACAATCATAGTCCGTTCTGGGTATCAGGGCCGACGCTCGAGCACATCAAGTACCTGCTGTTCGAGACCTCCTATCCGGGCTGGCTGTGGAACACCATACTGGTCTCGGTGGCCGCCACCTTCCTGTCGCTGCTGGCGTCGGTCTTCGCGGCCTATGCCATCGAGCGCGTGCGCTTTACCGGCGCGCGGACCGTGGGCCTGCTGATCTTTCTCGCCTATCTGGTGCCACCGTCGATCCTGTTCATTCCACTCGCCTTCATCATCTTCAACATCGGCATCTACGACACCAAGTTCGCGCTGATCTTCACCTACCCGACGTTCCTCATCCCGTTCTGCACCTGGCTGCTGATGGGCTATTTCCGCTCCATCCCCTATGAGCTGGAAGAGAGCGCGCTGGTCGATGGCGCGACTCGCTGGCAAATTCTCCGCCGCATCATTCTGCCGCTGGCCGTGCCAGGTCTGATTTCAGCCGGCATCTTCGCCTTCACCCTCTCGTGGAACGAGTTCATCTACGCGCTGACCTTCATCCAGTCGTCGGAGAACAAGACGGTGCCGGTGGGTGTGCTCACCGAGCTGGTGCGCGGCGACATCTTCGAATGGGGAGCCCTGATGGCCGGCGCCCTGTTCGGCTCGCTGCCCGTGGTGATCCTCTATTCCTTCTTCGTCGACTACTATGTGTCGTCGATGACCGGCGCCGTGAAGGAATAAGGATCAGTCCAGCACGGCACGGATGGCGGCAACAAGGGCTGCCACATCATCGGGCGTCACGCAGACGGGGTTGACCAGCAGGACGTTGGCGGCGCGGCGCACCGGATCGAGATGGACCGATGGCGTTCCAGCTTGCAGCGCCAGCGCCACATCCGTTGCGTTCCGGCCCGCGCCGACGCCGAGCGCCAGAACCGGTATCATATGGGGATCATCACCGCCTTCGAGGCTGACGGACGCCTTGATGCCCTGAAGTCCCCGCTCCACCTCGCGCAAGACTGACAGCCAGCGGCCATGGCGCGCCTTGTCTCCTTCCGCTACGAACAGCCGCAGCGCCGTGAGCAGACCTGCGATCTCCTCCTTGCCGGCCTTGCAACTCCGCCCGATGCCATGTTGCGGCGTGCCCTTGAGGCGGTGCTTGTCGATGAGCGATGCGGGCGGCGTCCACATGCCGGCGAAAACATCGAGATCCAGATGTTGCAGGGCGGCCGACATCACGAGATCGCGCTTGCCGCAGAGTATGCCGCTGGCCTGCGGGCCGCCGATCACCTTGCCGCCGGAGAAGGCGACCAGATCGGCCCCCTCGGCGATGAAGCGCTTGAGATTGGACTGCGGCGGCAGCTGCGCGGCCGCATCGACAAAGACCGGGATCTTATAGCGGCGGGCAATGGCGACAACCTCGGCCAGCGGCGGCTGGGCCGCGGCATCCGCCACGTAGTGGATCGCCGCGGTATTGTCAGTAATCGCGTCTTCGATTTCCCAGCTTTCCGCATCGCGCACCCCCGCACCCGAATAGCGGTCCGGCAGGCCCACTTCGACAATGGTCGCACCGGCGGCGCGGATCGCATGGTCATAGAAGTTCCGCTGGCTGCGCACCATGATCACTTCGTTTCGAAGTCCACGCGTGTCCGGAAGGCGCGCCATGCGGCCGGGATCGAGACCGGCGATGCAGGCGGCCGTCGCCAGAAGCAGGCAGGCCGAGGCACCGGACGCGATATATCCGGCTTCCGCACCGGTCACATCCGCTATAACCCGCGAGGCCGCGGCCTGCAGCTCCGCCATGTCGACGCAAGACTGCGAAGCCTCTGCCATGGCCGCCGCCACCTCTGGCCGCAGGATACCGCCGGACAGCCGCGTGGCTGTGCCCTTGGCATTGATGATCGTCCGCACGCCAAGGCCATCGAAGACGGACATGCCCGATCAACCCTTGAGCCAGGACTTCATGTCCTGGGACAGATCTGCCACACGTTCGGGCGACACTGTCATGCCGCTTTCGATGAGCCGTTTGCCGACCATGTAGGCCGCTGCCGCATTCATGGCATCGACCGCCAGCAGCTTGCCACCCTCGAAATACCAGACGGAGTAGTCGCCAGAAGGTCCCGGTCCGCGCGTCACCACACGGTCATAACCCTGGTTGAGCCCGGCGATCTGCAGCTTGATGTCGTATTGATCGGACCAGAACCACGGCTTCGCCACATAGGGCGTGGGCTGGCCGGCGATGGTCAGCGCCGCGGCCTCGCCATGGGCGATTGCATGCGGGACCGATTCGAGCCTGAGCCGGCTGCCATGGTGCGGAAAATTCGTGCAGTCGCCGGCCGCCAGAATGGAAACATCGGTCGTGCGGCAATACTCATCCACGACGATGCCATTGTCGACAGCGAGACCGGCTGCTGCCGCGATTTCGCCATTGGGCACCACGCCAATGCCGGCGATCACCAGATCACACGGCAGCACGCGCCCGTCCGACAGCACCGCTTCCGATACCCGGCCGTCGCGTCCATTCAGCGCTTCAAGTTTTGCGCCGGTGAGGATGTCGACGCCATGGCCTTGATGCAGCGACACGAAATAGTCTGCGGTTTCAGGGCAGGCGACGCGCGCCAGGATGCGCGGCAGGGCTTCGAGGATGGTGACGGACATGCCACGCTTGGCTGCCACACTCGCCGCTTCCAGCCCGATATAGCCGCCGCCGATGACGACCGCTCGCGCACCAGGCTTGAACTCGCAGGCCATGAGATCGATGTCGGCAATGTTGCGCACCGTGAAGATGCAGGAGAGGCCCGCCGTCATCGCCTGCGGCAACATCCGCGGCCGGCAGCCCGTCGAGATGAGCAGTGAGTCATAGCCGAACGTCTGGCCTGATGACAGCGTCACGGTCTTGGCTGCACGGTCGATCGAAGCCGCGCGTTCGCCGGTCAGGCAGGTGACGTTCTGTTCGCGGAACCATTCCGGCGGCCTGAGCAGCAAGCGTTCTGCATCCATTTCGCCGGTCAGGTACTTCTTGGACAATGGTGGGCGCTGATAGGGCAGATGCGGCTCGTCGCCAATCAGCGTGATAGGGCCGGCGAAGCCAAGCGCGCGGAGCTTTGCCGCACAAGACAGCGACGCCTGGCCGGCGCCAACGATGACGACACGATGGGATGCAGTTTTTTCCATGGGCGACAGCTAAGGCATATCGACAGCCCCCGCGTCAATGGCCGGGCCTTGACAGCAGGCCACCAAGTCTGTGCGAATAGAGGCAAATCCATATCCGTGGGGAGGACGAGCCAATGCCAAGGGAAGGCTTCATCACCATCAGCACCGGTCACCGCCTGTGGTACAAGATCGTGGGAGAGGGCAGCGGCACACCGCTGCTCACCCTGCACGGCGGCCCGGGTGCTGGCCATGACTACCTTGAACCACTGGAAGCGCTGGGCAACGGCCGTCCCGTGATCTTCTATGACCAGTTGGGCTGCGGCAAATCCGACAAGCCCGATGCGCGGCCCATGTGGACCATCGAGCGCTTCGCTGACGAAATCGACGAGGTGCGCGCTGCGCTGGGTCTGGAGCGCATTCACCTGCTGGGCCAATCCTGGGGCGGATGGCTGGGCATAGAGTACCTGCTGCGTCAGCCCGCCGGCATCGTCAGCGCGGTGCTCGCCTCGACCTCCGCCAGCATTCCGCAATTCACCCGCGAATGCGAGCGTCTCATCGGCGAAATGCCGGAGGAGATGCAGCGGGCACTCCGCGAACACGGACTGACCGGCAACTACGCCGATCCCGGCTATCAGGCGGCGATGATGGAGTTCTACAAACGGCACCTCTGCCGCCTGCCCGAATGGCCCGGCTGCGTGATGCGGACGGTCGCCAACCTCGACGGCAACCAGGTCTATGACACCATCAACGGCCCCAACGAGTTCACCACCATCGGCAATCTGCGCTACTGGAACCGCATTCCGGACCTTCACCAGATCAGGGTACCGGTACTGCTGACCTGCGGCCGCTATGATGAACTGGGAGAGGTCTGTTCGCGCACCATCCTGGACCGCATTGCCGACGGGCGGCTCGAGATCTTCGAGCACAGTGCCCATGTGGCCCATGCGGAGGAGCCGGACGCCTACAACAACACGGTGGCCGCGTTCTTCAGGGCGGTCGAGAACAGGGGCTGAGCCACCTCAGGTCATCAGTTCCGAGGCGATTCGCCGCCATTCCTGCTCGATGGTCTTGGCACGATCACCGCCGACTCGCCGGTACCAATAGGCCGCATTGCTCATATCGCCCTCGATCCAGTGGGCCAAGGCGTGGACGAGATCATGGGCGTGATCGCCTTCCGCCGCCTGGCACAGGCTGTGCGCCTCGTGCCACTCCGGCCCCATGGCAAGCCCGCCCTTCTTCAGCCACCACAAGGCCTGCAGCGGCGCCGACAGGCCGTTGGGAAGAATTGGTGACTCCAGAATGGGCAGATCGGGCGTCGTCATGGCGGTTCCTCAGCTAGCCCTACAAATATATCCTAACATAATATCAGCGCGTTGGCGCGGTACCATTTGAGCCTGTGCAAAGGAGGTCTGCAGGAGGCGCAGCGCCACACAATCTGGCGGGGCATCTCGATTTACGCTGACGCATGGATGCCGTCTGCTATAGTCTCGACCAAGCCTTTAATGAGGGAGCACACCATGCCCGGACTCCGGCCCGACGTCGATCCAGATGGCCTTCTTGAGTATTCCGTGGTCTTCACCGACCGTTCCTTGAACCACATGTCGGCGAAGTTCCAGGGCGTGATGCGCAACCTCTCGGCGATGATGAAGGAGGTCTACAAGGCCGACGCCGTGGCCATCGTGCCTGGTGGCGGCACCTGCGCCATGGAAGCCGTGGCGAGACAATTCGCCAATGGACGCCATGCGCTGATCGTGCGGAACGGCTGGTTCTCTTTCCGCTGGACCCAAATCTTCGACATGGGAAAATTCACCTCTGAGACCACAGTGGTGATGGCACGACAGGACGGAAACCGCCCGCGCGCGCCCTACGCGCCGCCGCCCATCGACGAGGTGGTCGCAAAGATCAGGGACGCGAGACCGGACGTGGTCTTCGCCCCCCACGTCGAGACGTCTGCCGGGCTCATCCTGCCTGACGGCTACGTGACCGCCCTTGCCGCGGCAGCCCACGAGGTCGGCGCGCTGATGGTGCTCGACTGCATCGCGTCGGGCGCCATATGGATCGACATGGCGGCGACCGGCGTTGACGTGCTGATCTCCGCACCGCAGAAGGGCTGGTCGGCATCGCCATCGGCCGGCCTGGTGATGATGTCGAAGCGGGCCGAGGAGGCATTGGCAGATACGACATCCAACAGCTTTGCCCTCGATCTCAAGAAATGGCGGTCCATCATGGCGGCCTATGAGGGCGGAGGTCACGCCTACCACGCCACCATGCCGACAGACGCTCTGCTGGGTCTCCATGACGCCATGGGAGAGACCATCGCGCTGGGCCTCGACGAGATGAAGCAGGCGCAATGGGCGCTGGGCAATGGCGTGCGCGCCATGTTGGCGGCGAAGGGCGTGCAGTCGGTGGCCGCCGACGGCTTCGGCGCGCCGGGTGTGGTCGTCTCCTACACCGACGACCCGGACATCCAGACCGGCAAGAAATTCCTTGGACAAGGCCTGCAGATCGCCGCCGGCGTACCGTTGCAGGTAGGCGAAGGCGCGGAGTTCCGCACCTTCCGGATCGGCCTCTTCGGCCTCGACAAGTTGACCGACGTGGACGGCACCATCTCGCGCCTCAAGGAAGCCGTCGACCAGGTGATCTAGTGCGCAATGCGCCAAGACGGAATCCTCTTGGCGAAGCAATGACCCACCAACCTATTGAAAGGTCACATCTAGATCAGGCTTTCGAGCGTCGCCTCCGGAAACGCAGCGAGGGCGCGCGCAATCGCTGGCCGCTCCATCAGGCAGAAGGCGGTGGAGAGCGCGTCAGCCAGGGCTGCTGATGACGCTGACACCGACGCAAGCTGCCACAGCGGGGCAGATCCGGTGGGGCTGACGATGTGTGCCTTGCCGCCGCCAATGAGCGTGCCGCGCGGCGATGAGGTCGCCAGCGCGCGGTTGGACAGCGTGGCGTGCGCAACCGTGCGACCGTCGACCATGTTGATGGCCGCCCGCCAACCACCGCCACCTGGCCGCTGGCCGAGGCCCATGATTTCGCCCATGTCGATGAGCACATCGGTGAAGCCATTCTGACGCATGAGATCGGCCACACGATCGGCGGCATGGCCCTGCGCGATGCCATTGAAGGTGAGCGCCATGCCCGGATCGAGCGAGATCTCATCGGCAGACACGCGCACCCGCGCCCAGCCCACGGACTCTCGCGCACCAGCAATGTCGCCGTCGAGCGCCGTCGCCAGCCACAGCGGCTGGACGCTGGGATCGAAGGCGCCGCCCGTGGCCCCATGAACAGCACCCGCAACGTTGAATAGCGCGACGATGGAACGATCCGGATGGGTCAAACGCCCATCACGGTTGAGACGGGTGAGTTCCGACTCGCGATGCAAGGAAAAATGTCCTTCGACCTGCCTGAGCACACTCTCGACCTTGCGGAACAGCCGGTGGGCTTGCCGGTCATCGCAGCCGCGGAGTGCGACGCGGGCTGACGCCCCCATCGCCTGTCCGGTCCATTCGTGAACATTATCCGCGAAGGCCGGCGTAGCGGCAGCGCAGGCGGCAATGGCAAGGAAGCGGCGTCTGGTCAGCATGCGATTATTCCTTGCCCGTGAGGCGCGGGCCCCAGAACGCCGGCCACAGGGCTGCTGTATAGCAGCCATAGGCCGCAAGCCACGCGATGCTCGCGGCGAACACGGCAGGGTAATAGGCAGCACCACCCCACGCCGACGCGGTCCAGCGCAAGACGGCCGCCAGCGGCAGGAGGCCATAGGCCATTGCCACGACGCGCGGCGCTACCAATGGCCGGCCCGTATGCCCCAGCGTGGCGCGGCTGGCGACAGCGACCGTCATGCCCGCAACACCGGCGATGGCCGTGACATGGAAACCCGCCACTTCGCTGCCGAAGCCCAGGAGCGCGAGGCCAGTGAGGATGAAACCGATGCCGATACTCGCGAAACTTACATGCAGCGACCACAGGATCGGCTGGCGGAGCGCGAAGCCGGGGCGCCAGCCAGCCACCCGCGCCACCTGGACGACGCCCACCGCAAGCAGCAGCGCCGCGATGATTGGATCAGGCAATTGCGCCATCACCGCCAGCGGCAGAAGTATCGCCAGCGCCACGCCCAGCAATTCGAGCGGGCGGTATGACACCGGGAGTCCTGTTTCATATCCTTCGCGGATCATGGCATTGCGCGTGAAGGCTGGCGTGACACGCCCGCCTAATACGGCGATCATGGCACAGTAGCCGTAGAGCCCGGCGCGCAGGCCCGGCGCTGCGCCATCGTCAAGAATTCCCATCCACTCGAGATGGACCATCAGATTGGAGGCCCAGATGATCGCCAGAAGACCGAGGAACATCACATTTTGCGGTTTCGGCCGTTTCGCCAACTGGGCAGCGATCTTGAGCATGAGCAACGGCACGAAGGCGAGATCGGCAACCATCACAAGCCAGGCCGGCAGCGCCGCGGAATACCACACGGCGCCCCGGCCAACGAGCCACATCAGCGCGGCAAAGCCGATGAACAGGTGGCGGGCCGCCTTGGTGCCGGTCCAGTTGGGAACGGCCGTCAACAGGAATCCCGCCAGCGCCGCAGCGCCATAGCCGAAGATCAGCTCGTGCCCATGCCAGAGATGCGGCGCCATGGCGAAGGGCAGCGACGTGAACATGCCGCCGGCCCAATGAACGAAGAGCCACAACAGCCAGAAGCCCAGAGCGAACAAGGCGTAGACACCCATGGCCAGGAAGAAGACGCGAAAGCCGTCGCCGATGAATCTGTGAAGCATCGCAATCATGCGGCCGCCCCTTCGCTGCTCCGCGCCCGCCGCTTCAGCACCGGGCATTGCGCGGCATCACCCATGATCACCTGGCAGCGCAGGCACAGCACGCATTCATTGGGATTGATGCGGCCCAAGGGATCAATGGCACCCACCGTGCACTTGGTTTCGCACATCCGGCATTCGCGCCCGCATTGCGGACGGCGCTTCAGCCAGTCGAAGATCTTGAGCTTGGCCGGGATCGCCAGCCCCGCGCCCAGAGGGCAGAGATAGCGGCAATAGAAGCGCTCGATGAACAGGCCGGCGAACAGGATGACCACAACGAAGGCGACGAACGGCCAGGCCCGCATCATGCGGAGCGAAATGGCCGTCTTGAACGGTTCGGCCTCCGCCATCACCAGGGCATCGTGCATGGAATAGAAGGACAGGCCGAGGATACCGACGAACAGCGTGTATTTGATCACCCACAGCCGTTCATGCAGCGCCTGCGGCACGGCGATCTGCTTGACGCCGAAATGCTGGGCGAGCTCGTTGGTGAGTTCCTGCAGCGCACCGAAGGGACACAACCAGCCGCAATAGACGCCGCGCCCCCAGAACAGCAGCCCCAGCGCCACGAAGCCCCACAGCATGAAGATGACGGGTTCGATGAGGAAGGTCTCCCACCGGAAGCCCGTCAGCAGCGAGTGAATGAACGCAACGACCTGCACCACCGAGAGCTGACCGTTGATGCCCCAGCCCAGGACAAACAGGGTAAGCGACAGGAATGCAATCCGCCCATAACGCCACAGCCCGATGCGCCGCGTGATCCAGTCCTGCGCAAAAAGAATTACCGACAACACGCCGAGCATGGTCGCAACGATGGCGATCTCGATATGCTTCGCCGCCCAGATCGAACGCCACAGCGGTTCCTCCGGCGGCGGTGGCGCGGTGCGGAATTGTTTCGGAAGTTCATAGTCCACAGCGATGGTGGTACCGACCTCGCCACCGCCCGCTGCGGGACGCGAGGCTTGCACTTCGACGCGCATGGGTTTGAGCGGATCGATCCTAGGAGGCAGACGGAAGACACTGACCTCCTTGATCTCGGGCGCGCCTTCAATCGCCAGCCTTTTGACGAAGATGTAGTCGCCCTCCTGCGGCACATGACGCACATCGCCTTGCACGATGGCGAGGCGTTCGAACTGCCCGGTCTGCTTCCACGCCGTGCCGCGATGCGAATGCACACCAGTGGAAATCACAATCAAGGCCGTTTCACCCGGCCCCATGTTACCGATGGCCTTGGTGAAATCCTGCTGTCCCAGAAGATTGCGGCCCACGGTCGGCGGATCGATCAGCCCCGCATAAAGATCGAGGAAGGCGCCATCGCCGGGTTCGACGGGCACCACGGCACCCTTCAGGGCCTCGGCCGCCTCCGACATGGAAAAGCGCCGATGCCCCAGCGCACTCGTTTCCAGGAGCTTGTCCCATGTCATTGGCACGAAGGTGACGCGGTCGATGCCAGCACCTTCGGCAATCAACCCGCGGGCAATCGCCAGGGTGCGGGCCGTGCGCAGAATGCCATCGCGAATGACACCGGTGGACACCGTGGCCCGCGAAATGACGTCTGGCAAGTCGTCGCGAGGTTTGAGCACATCGCCGCGCGGCTTCTTGAGGTCGACGCCTGTGAAGCCGCCCACATATTTTCGGATGTCGTCGTCGGAGATACCGAGCGTCAACACCGGCTCGTTGTGTTGCATGAGCCTGGCACCCGCAATGCGCGCATCCGGCGAGATCGCCACCAGCACGTCAAGCGGCCGCCCGGAATAGCCGACCGACCCCGCGACTTCCCAGGTGGACCCGATGTAGCCGAGAATCTTTTCATTGGCACTCACCGTCCAGCCCGGAACACCCGTCTCGTCACGCACCACATTCACGGGCTGCGGCACACCGAAAAGTTGCGCCGCTAATGCTTCATCCGGCACTGCCGTCGTGATGGCTTCGGCGCTGAGTCCGCCAGCCGCGCCGGCGGGCGCCGCAATGAGCATGAAGGTCAGCCAGAGTATTGCAGCGAAAGGCATCGGCGGGTCCAATTCTTGCCTCGAAACTGTTTCGGAAGAACCGTCCTTGCCTTGACCGAAGTCAAGGCTTGCGAGGGATGAGGTGATCAATGTTCCTATCGCCATATCGCATAATGGAGAAAACCCCATGACATCACCCGCCACACTTGCCAGGCGACTGCTGCTGACCAGCGCCGTCCTGGCACTCGGTCTCGTTGCCGGCACGGCCTTGGCCGAGGAAAAGCCGAAGGAACACGGCGACACGCCGGCGGCTGAATACGTCCCTTCCATGACCACACTGGGAGAGATCAAGGTCGAGATTCCCGGCCGCAAGGCCGATGACCCGGTGATGACACCGGAAGAATTCCAGAAGGCCGCCACGACCTATTTTGAGCGCTGCGCCGGCTGCCATGGCGTGCTGCGCAAGGGCGCCACCGGCAAGCCGCTGACCCCCAAGATCACCCGTGAGCTGGGCTATGATCACCTCAAGAACTTCATCACCTTCGGATCGCCCGCCGGCATGCCGAACTGGGGCACCTCTGGTGATCTCTCCGAGGAGATGGTCGACGTCATGGCCCGCTATCTCCTGCTCGAGCCGCCGAACCCGCCGGAATTCGGCATGCCCGACATGAAGGCAACCTGGAAGATCTTGGTGAAACCGGAAGACCGGCCGGCCAAGAAGTTGAACGATATCGACATCGACAATCTGATGTCCGTGACCTTGCGCGATGCCGGTCAGGTCGCCCTCATCGATGGCGGCACCTACGACATCAAGACCGTGCTGAACACCGGCTATGCCGTTCACATCAGCCGCATCTCGGCATCCGGCCGTTATCTCTATGTCATCGGCCGTGACGCGAAGGTCAATATGATCGACCTTTGGATGGACCCGCCCGCTCCCGTGGCTGAGATCCGCATCGGTCTTGAGGCCCGTTCGATCGAAACCTCGAAGTTCGAGGGTTGGGATGACAAGTATGCCATCGCCGGCAGCTACTGGCCGCCGCAATATGTCATCATGGATGGCAACACGCTGGAACCGCTGAAGATCGTGTCGACGCGCGGCAACATCTACGACGAGCAGACCTATCATCCGGAACCCCGGGTGGCCTCCATCGTCGCCTCGCATTTCAAGCCGGAATTCATCGTCAACGTGAAGGAGACCGGCAAGATCCTTCTGGTCGACTACACCGATCTGAAGAATCTGAAGACGGTTGAAATTGAAGCCGAGCGCTTCCTGCACGACGGCGGCTTCGACTCGACCAAACGCTACTTCCTGGTCGCGGCCAACGCCCGCGGCAAGATCGCGGTCGTCGACACCAAGGAGGACAAGCTGACGGCGCTGATCGAAACCGGTGGGCAGACGCCGCATCCGGGCCGCGGCGCCAACTTCGTGCATCCGGTGTTCGGCCCCGTGTGGGCAACTTCGCATCTGGGCGACGAGACGGTGGCGCTGATCGGCACCGACCCGGAGGGACACGCCGATCAGGCCTGGAAGATCGTGCAGACGTTCCCGGCGCTGGGCGGCGGATCGCTGTTCATCAAGACCCATCCGAAGTCGACCCACCTCTATGTCGACGCGCCGCTCAATCCTGAGGCGTCGATCTCCGGGGCCGTGGCCGTCTTCGACATCAGCAAGATGACCGCCGATGCCGAACCCGAATATGAGACGCTGCCGATTGCCGAGTGGGCCGGCATTCCCGAGGGACAGCCGCGCGTCGTCCAACCCGAGTTCAACAAGGAAGGCACGGAAGTCTGGTTCTCGGTGTGGAACGGCAAGTCGAAGGTGTCGGCGATCGTCGTGGTCGACGACAAGACACTGCAGCTCAAGCACGTGATCAAGGACGAGCGCCTTGTGACCCCGACGGGCAAGTTCAACGTCTTCAACACCCGGTTGGACGTCTATTGACACATCCAGGCGGGGAGCTTCTTCTGGCTCCCCGCCTCTTTTGCCGCGACAGCCGGAACGAGGGACCCCGATGAAGAATCCAGTGATGGGCAAAGTGACGCTGGTCGGAGCCGGTCCGGGCGATCCCGAGCTTCTGACGCTTCGCGCGCTCAAGGCCATCACCCAGGCCGATGTGGTCGTCTATGACCGCCTGGTGTCCCGGGAGATCATGGCTCTTGTGCCGCCGGATACCCGCCTCATCGATGTCGGCAAGATGCCGAAGTTCCATACCCTGCCACAGGATGCGATCAACGAATTGCTGATCAGCCTTGCCTTGCAAGGCCTCAATGTCGCGCGCCTCAAGGGCGGCGATCCCCTGATTTTCGGCCGTGGCAGCGAGGAAGCTGCCGCGCTGCGTGACGCCGGAATTTCCGTTTCCTATGTGCCGGGCATCACCGCTGCGCAAGGGGCCGCCGCCTCGACAGGCGTGCCGCTGACCCATCGTGGTCTGGCCACCGGGGTCCGCTATGTCACCGGCCACCGCGCCCGCGATGCCGCCCTCGACCTCGACTGGCCGAGCCTCGCTTCCGGACAGACCACGCTGGTTGTCTACATGGGAGCCGCCAACATTGCCGACATCGCCGTCCGGCTGGTGGACCATGGGCTGCCTTCCGCAACACCCGTTCTGGCCGT
Organism: uncultured Aestuariivirga sp.; assembly: GCA_964510815.1. Classification (GTDB taxonomy): domain Bacteria; phylum Pseudomonadota; class Alphaproteobacteria; order Rhizobiales; family Aestuariivirgaceae; genus Aestuariivirga. Next base: position 12,924 of record CAZECZ010000030.1, on the reverse strand, counting down.
TGCGAACGCCACGACGCCACGCGAACGGCGATTGGTGTCGACGCTGGCCGATATCGGTGACGCAATCGTCAGTAGCGCGCTGGAAGCGCCCGTGCTGTTCATCATCGGACAGGTGGTGTCCCTCTATGACGATGCCGCATCCGGCGCTGAAGACATGGTTGCCCGCATCATGGCCGAGGCACATGCTTGACCGTCCGGCCATCGCGGCAGCCATGCTGTCCCTTTGCATATCGAGCGCCGCGGCGCAGGATGCCCAACGGCTGGAACATATGCTGAGACAGGATTGCGGCGCCTGCCACGGCATGACGTTGAAGGGCGGTCTCGGCCGCCCCCTGACGCAGGAGGCCCTCGCCGACCAGGCGCCGGACGCGCTGGCGTCCATCATTCTCGACGGCATTCCCGGCACCGCGATGCCGCCCTGGCGTCCCCTGCTCAGCGAAGACGAAGCCCTGTGGATGGCAAACTATCTCAAGAAGGGAACCACGCAATGATAGGCCGCCGCTCATTCCTCTTCGGCACCGCCATGGCCGCAGCCTCCGCCGCAACACCGGCTTGGGCCGGCGATCTCTGCTGTGCCACCGGGGACCTGGGTCTCATCGTCGAGCGGGCCGCAGGCTCGCTGCTTCTGATCGACCGCTCCGAGCGCAGGATCGTGACCCGGATCGAGGGGCTGGGCGATCTCTCCCATGCGAGCCTCACCTATTCCCCGGACGAGCGCTATGCCTTTGTCTTCGGCCGCGACGGCGGCTTGACCAAGATCGACATGCTGGCCGGCAAGATTGCGAAGCGCGTGGTGCAGGCCGGCAACTCGATCGGCGGCGCCATCTCGGATGACGGCAAGCTGGTTGCCGTGTCGAACTACGAGCCGGGCGGCGTGCATGTCTTCGATGCCGAAACCCTCGACCCGGTAGCCAGCATTCCCGCCGGCGCCAAAACCATTGGCCTCGCTGACATGCCGGGCCGCAGGTTCATCTGGGCGACGTGGGAGACGGGCGAGGCCTGGATCGCCGACTTCTCCGGCCCTGAGATGAAGGTCACCAAGTTGGCCGATGTCGGAAAAAATCCCTATGACGGCGTGCTGACCGACGATGCCAGCACCTATCTCGTCGGCCTGTTCGGCGAGAAGGGCGTCTCCGCCATCGACCTGTGGGCGAAGGAACCCAAGGTCACCCGCTTCCTCAAGGACTACGGCAAGCCGGCCGACGATCTCCCTGTCTACAAGATGCCGCATCTGCAGGGCTGGGCCTTCACCGATGGCCAGTTCGTGCTGCCGGCCGTCGGCCGCCATGAGTTGCTGTGGGTGGAGCGCCAGACGCTGGAACCCACCGGGCGGACACCCGTCCACGGCCAGCCGGTGTTCATCATCGCCCAGCCGGGAAGCCCCTATGTGTGGGTGAATTTCGCCCTGCCCGACAATGACACGGTACAGGTGGTCGACAGCCGCACGCGCGAGGTGGTGCACACGTTGACGCCCGGCCCCGCCGTGTTGCACATGGAGTTTGCCCCGCGCGGCGCCGAAGTGTGGGTGTCGGTGCGCGATGCCAACAAGGTGCTGATCTACGACACCCGGAGTTTCGCGGTGTTAGGAGAGATCCCGGCCGAAAGCCCATCCGGCATCTTCTTCACCGCCAGAGCCCACCGCATCGGACTCTAGGCCATGCTCCAGCGCCTCGACCATATCGACCAACGGCTGCTCGACGAATTCCAGCGGGATTTTCCCCTGGTGCCACGGCCGTTCGCTGCGATTGCATCGGTGCTGGACATCAGCGAGGACCGGGTGATCGAGAGGCTGATCGCGTTGAGGGCCATCGGCGCCATCACGCGCGTCGGTGCCACCGTCCATCCCAATACCGTCGGCGCCTCAACACTGGCCGCCATATCGGTCCCCCAAGAGCGGGTAGACGACGTGGCGGCGATCATCAACGAAGAGCGCGGCGTCAATCATTCCTATCTCCGCGAGGACGGCTGGAACCTGTGGTTTGTGGCGACGGCACCGGATGCTGACCGCCTCGCGGCCATGCTGAGGCGGATTGAGGCGAAGGCGGGATTGCCCGTTCTCGATCTGAGGCTGGTGAAGCCATTCAACATCGACCTCGGATTCCGGCTGTCTGGCGATCGAAGCCTGCTCCGCCGCCGCAAGGAGCCCGATACCGGTATTCTGCGTGACGGCGACGATGAAATCGTACAAACGATGAGCGAGGGCCTGTCAATGGTGCGCCAGCCCTTCGCTGACCTTGGGGCCGAGCTCGGCCGCAGCGAGGCCGACATCATCGGCCGCCTCGCGGCCCTGCTGGCAGCTGGCATCCTGAGCCGCATCGGCGTGATCGTTCGCCATCGGGCCATCGGCTGGACCGCCAACGCCATGGTGGTGTGGGATATACCCGAAGAGCGCATCGAACCGGCCGGCTGGGCCCTGGCGCAGCATCCGGGCGTGACGCTTTGCTACCAGCGCCGCACGGTGCCGGACGTCTGGCCCTATGGCCTCTACAACATGATCCACGCCCGCTCCCGCGCCGAGGCCATGCAGTCGCTCGATGGTGCGAAGCGGCTTCCGGAACTCGCAGGAGCGAACTGCCGCGTGCTGTTCTCGACCCGCTGCTTCAGGCAGACGGGAGCACTGGTTCGCGGCGAGGTTGCGGCATGAGGCGGTCACCCCTGCCGCCGGACGCGATCGACAATACCGATCGCGCCATCCTCAACCAGCTTCAGGCGGGCTTTCCCCTGTCACGGCATCCATTTGCTGCGGCGGGCGCCGGCCTCAACCTCAGCGAAGAGGACCTCATTGCGCGCATTGGCCGCCTGCGCGAGATCGGCGCCATCACCCGCTTCGGACCGTTCTTCGATGCCGAGGCCATGGGCGGTGCCTTCTGCCTCTGCGCCATGGCGGTGCCACAGGAACGCTTCGAGGATGTCATGATCTCGGTCAATGCGCATCCGGAAGTGGCCCACAATTATGAGCGCAGCCACCACTTCAACATGTGGTTCGTGCTGGCCTGCGAACGGCCGGAAGATATCGAAGTCGTGGCCAAGAGGATCGAGGATGAGACTGGCCTCGCTGTGAAGCGATTCCCAAAGCTCAAGGAATTCTTCATTGGTTTCCAGGTGAAGCTGTGATGATTGATGCAACCGACAGGAAACTGATCGCCGCGACCCAGGGTGGACTGCCGCTGACGCCCGAGCCTTATGCGACGGTGGCGGGCTGGCTGGGCCTCGCCGAGGACGACGTCATCAACCGATTCTCCATCATGCTGGAAGGGGGCATCGTCCGCCGCATAGCCTTGGCACCCAACCACTATGCACTGGGAATTGCTGCTAACGGCATGAGTGTGTGGGACATCGCCGACGATAAGGCCGAAGCTCTCGGCGAACAGGTCGGCGCCCTGCCCTTCGTCTCTCACTGCTATCTCAGGCCGCGCGCGCTTCCCGAATGGCCCTACAATCTCTTTGCCATGATCCATGGCCACGACCGCGATGAGGTCGAAGCCAAGCGAGCCGAGATTGCAGCAGTTCTGGGCACCGCATGCCGTGCCAACGACATTCTCTACTCCACGCGCATCCTCAAGAAAACGGGATTGCGCATCCAAGCTCCGGGAGCCTGAACATGTTTCGCCTCACCCAATACATGAAGGAAACGGTCACCCCCACGCCAGCCGGACGGCGGCGCGGCAGCGGCCGCGATATGGCCCACGTCAAGCCTGTCGTCATCTGGAACCTGACGCGCCGTTGCAACCTGAAATGCCGCCACTGTTACACGACATCCGCAGACGTCCCGTTCCCGGGCGAACTGACCCATGAGCAGGCGCTACGCGTGCTCGACGATCTCGCAGGCTTCGGCATTCCAGCCCTCATTCTCTCGGGTGGCGAGCCCTTGTCGCGTTTCGATTTCTTTCAGCTTGCTGAGCGCGCGCGGGAACTGAATTTCCGCCACCTGTCGCTGTCGACCAACGGCACCAGGCTCACCGGCGACAATGCCAAGCGTGTCGCAGACCTCGGCTTCGATTACGTCGGCATTTCGCTTGACGGCATCGGCGATACCAATGACTGGTTCCGCGGCGTCGATGGCGCCTTTGCGGCGGCACTGGCCGGTGTGCGCGCCTGCAAGGCGCTGGGCGTAAAGGTCGGCCTGCGCTTCACCATCACCGAGGACAACGCCCATCAATTGCCGGAGATGCTGGACCTCTGCGACCGTGAAGGTGTTGACAAGTTCTATCTTTCGCATCTCGTCTATGCCGGGCGCGGCGACAAGCATCGCGGCCAAGACACCGCCCATGCCCGCACCCGGGCCGCCATGGACCTGCTGATCGACCGGGCCTGGACGGCAATGGCGGAGGACCGGCCGCTGGAGATCGTCACCGGCAACAACGATGCCGACGCGGTCTATCTGCTGAACTGGATCGAGGAGCATCTCGGAGAGGCGAAGGCTGCGCATGTGCGCGCCCATCTGGAAGCCTGGGGCGGCAATTCGTCAGGCTTGGGCGTGGCCAATATCGACCCGCAAGGCAAGGTGCATCCTGACACCTACTGGTCGGACTATACCATAGGCAGTGTCAAGGAAACGCCGTTCTCCCAACTCTGGACGGGCGGCGATCCGATGCTGGCAACGCTCCGCCAGCGTCCGCGCCCACTGAAAGGCCGCTGCGGGGCCTGCGCCTACAAGGAGGTGTGCGGCGGCAACACCCGCATCCGCGCCCTGCAATTGACCGGCGATCCATGGGAAGAAGATCCCGCCTGCTACCTCAGCAACCGCGAAATCGGCCTCGCCGGTGAGGATGATGCGGACCGCCTCGCGGTCAAGCCCTTCCGTGGAAAGAGTCATGATCCGGTTCATCGTTTCGTTTAGCTTGGCTGTCGCACTTGCTGCCCCGGCGCTGGGCGAACCGGATGGCGCGTCGCTGTTCAAGGAACACTGCGCCGCTTGCCATGCCGAAACCCGTCTGGGCGGTACCGGGCCGGCGCTGATCCCCGAGAGTCTCGGGCGGCTCAGGGGAGAGACGCTCGAAGACGTGATTGCGCATGGCCGGCCTGCCACCCAGATGCAGGGCTTCGGCGAAACCCTGTCGAAGGACGAGATCGCAGCGCTGGCGGACTTCATCTCGAAGCCCTTGGCGGAAAAACCGCGCTGGACCGAGGCCGACATCGAAGCGACCCGCACGCTGAATGACTATATGCCGGCGGCGGCCCCTATCTTCACGGCCGACCCGATGAACATCACGCTGGTTGTGGAGACCGGCGATCACCATGTGTCGGTACTCGATGGCGACACTTTCGCGGTGCTCGACCGTTTCGCCACGCCATTCGCCGTCCACGGAGGCCCCAAGTTTTCGCCCGACGGCCATTTCGTCTTCATCATGTCGCGCGACGGCTGGGTGCAGAAATACGATATCTGGTCGCTCAAGGAAGTGGGCCGCGTGCGCGCCGGCCTCAACAGCCGCAACATCGCCATGAGCCATGACGGAAAGTGGCTGGCGGTCGCCAACTACCTGCCGGAAACGCTGACCATCCTGTCGACCGCCGACCTCAGCGTGGTGAAGGTGCTCGACGTGAAGGCCAAGGACGGAACGCCGTCGCGGGTCTCCGCCGTCTACCAGGCGCCGCAGCGCAAGAGCTTCATCCTGGCGCTGAAGGACGCCCCGGAAATCTGGGAAGTGGCAACCGACCCCAATGCCGGCCCCTACCACGATGGCTTCGTTCACAGCTACGAAGCCGGCATGGAAGAGTCGCTCGATGCCCAGAAAGGCCTGTTCGCCAGACGGCGGATCGTGATCTCGGCCCCGCTCGACGATTTCTTCTTCACCCCCAATTACAGCAATCTCATCGGCACCAATCGCGACGGCGACAAGGGTGTCGTCGTCAATCTCGTCGTCGGGCGCGAGATCGCAGAGTTGCCGCTGCCCGGCATGCCGCATCTGGGTTCCGGCATTACCTGGATGTCCAAAGGCCGCCACGTGATGGCGGCACCGCATCTGAAGGAGGGCGTGCTGTCTGTCATCGACATCGACAGCTGGAAGCTGGTGAAGACCATCAAGACGGACGGGCCGGGCTTCTTTCTGAGAAGCCATGAGAACAGCCCCTATGTGTGGGCCGACGTGTTCTTCGGGCCCCACAAGGACGAAATGCACATCATCGACAAGGAGACGCTGGAGATCGTCAAGACGTTGAACCCGGCGCCGGGCAAGACCGTGGCCCACACCGAGTTCACCCGCGACGGGCGCTACGCGCTGGTGTCGATCTGGGAGGACGACGGCGCTGTCGTGGTCTATGATGCCAAGACACTGGAAGAGGTGAAGCGCTTGCCGATGCGCAAGCCGTCAGGCAAGTACAATGTGTGGAACAAGGTGATGTTCTCCGATGGCACGAGTCACTGAGGCCATGACGCGGGACGCCGTCATCGTGGCGCATGGTTCGCCGTCCGATCCCGAACCGCAGGACGAGGCGATGGCCGCGTTGGCGGCCCGCGTCGCTGCGCTGGCAACCGGCTGGAGAGTGCGCGGCGCCACACTGGCCAAGGAGGGAAGCCTGGACACGGCATTGGCCGGCCTCGCCGCCCCCGTCGTCTATCCCTTCTTCATGGCCGAAGGCTATTTCACGACGGACGTGCTGCCCGTCAGGCTTCAGGGCCACAATGCCCATCCGCTGCCACCCTTCGGCATGGACCCGTCCTTGCCGGCACTGGTGCGGGATGCCGCGCTGGAAGGTGCATTGGCGCACGGGTTCGTCCCCGAAGATACAACGCTGCTGCTGGCGGCGCACGGCTCGCAGGTCTCCCCGGCCTCCAAGCGGCGGACATGCGACATCGTCCGCATCCTGCGGGGCTCGTCGCCGTTTCAGGGCGTGACAGCCGGTTTCATCGAGGAAGAACCGTTGCTTGCGGATGTTGCGCGCGGTCTCGACCACGCAATGTGCCTGCCGCTCTTCACCTTGCAGGCGGGACATGTGGAGGGCGACATTCCCCAGGCCCTTGCCGAAGCCGGTTTCGAAGGACCGCTGCTGGCACACATCGGCGCTCATCCGGCCGTGCCCCGCCTCATCGCCACAGCCTTGAAGCGCGAGGAGCGCAAGGCCGCGGCGTGACCCTCAGGCGAGCGCTGCGGTCTGGAACAACAGAACCTTCAGGCCGCCATGCAACACCGGCTTGCCCGTCGGCAGGAATGGAAGGCCGGTGGATTTCGCCAGCGCCGCATCCGTGGTGATGAGCCCCACACGCCAGCCGGAAAAGCGCGTGATCAGGGTCTGCCCCAGCGCGCCATAGAGCGCATGGAGCGGCTTCTTGTCACCGATCCGCGTGCCATAGGGCGGGTTGACGATGACCAGCCCTTGAGGCCCTTCGGGTGGGGTGAGATCGCTGATCGCCTGCTGCTTGAAATCGGTAAATCCGTCGACGCCCGACCGCTTGGCGTTGGCGCGGCTCATGCGGATGGCGCCGGCATCGCGGTCGCTGCCATGGAAGCGGACGACGGGGATGATTCCCTTGTGGCGGGCGCGGAGACGCTCCCAGGCGGCGGCATCGAATGTGGCCAGCTTCTCGAAGGCGAAGGACCGCGACCGGCCGGGCGGCAGGCCTGCAGCGATTTCGGCCGCCTCGATGACGAAGGTGCCGGACCCGCACATGGGATCGACCACCGGCTCGCCGCCGTTGAAGCCGCATTGGCGCAGAAACAGCGAGGCCAGCGTCTCGCGCATCGGCGCCTTGCCGACGGCTTCCTTGTGGCCGCGCTTGTGCAGCATGTCGCCGGACGTATCGATGCTGATGGTGCAAAGATCGTCCTCGATCCGCGCCTTGATCGAGACCGCGGCCTTGTCGTCGATCGCGGCACCCAGCTCTTCGCGGATCGCCGTTCCGATCCGCTGGGCCGCCGCTCCGGCGTGATAGATGCGCGAGCGCGTGCAGGAGGCTTCGACCCGGACCGGCACATCGGCGCGGAGATAATCGCTCCACGCGAACTTCCGTGCACGCTTGTCGAGCTGGGCCAGATGCATGACGCGGAACGAGCCGATGCGGGCCAGCACGCGCGATGTGCCGCGGATCATCAGATTGGCGCGCCAGACGTCGGGCCAGCCACCCTTCACGGTGACGCCGCCGACACTGGCCTTGGCCCCGGCGAAGCCCTGGTCCAGCGCCTCCTTGCGGAGTGCGTCTTCGAGGCCCGGGGCCACGACCAGGAAGATGTCGAATGTCTCGTCTGAAGTCATGGCCACCGCTTAACCGGATTCAGGCGATGCAGCGACAACTTTCCGGTTCCACTCTCGCGCAGCCTGAAAACAGGTCTGGACTTTTCCCGGTCAGGCGACTGGAATAGCGATACAAGCCTGTGCCGATAGGGAGGAACCATGGCCACGACACCGACGATCGACGCACTGCTCGAACAGTGGATCGCCGCCTTCAACAGCCGCGACCTCGACGCCCACATGGCGCTTTACAGGGAAGACGCGACCCTGTTCGGCTCGGTGGACGAGCTGAAGATCGGCCGCGATGTCATCCGCACCTATTTTTCCGGCCGCGGCCCCGGCGTGATGGTCAAGTCCTATCCGATGCCGCGGGTCGCCATGCTGTCTCCCGATGTGGCGGTGACGGCGGGCCACGTCGACTTTGCCGATGGTGACCAGCCCATGCCCTATCGCATGACCTGGGTTCTGGTGCGAAACGACGGTAACTGGCAGATCGCCCAGCACCACGGCTCGCCCCGCATCGGCCGCTGAGGCGGTTCACACCCCGAGCTTGCGGTGCAGCCGGGCATCCTTCGACTTGAAGTGATTGACGAACCAGTCGCGCACCGCGTTTGACAACCGTTCGCCGTAGATCTCGGTGTCGTCCGCCTCGGCGGCATCCATGATGTCGCGCAACTCATCGAGGAGCGCTTCATGCTCGGCCTTGTGGGCCTCGTATTCGTCATAGGAATGTTTGCGCATGATCGATTCTTCAAGCGCAAAATGGGCGGCGATACGGGCGAACACCTCGCCGAGAAAGGCGTGAATGCGCTTAGGCTCAGCCCCTTCACCGATCGCCGCATGCAAGCCGTTGATGAGATCGACGAGTTCGCGATGTTCATGGTCGACATCGGCAACGCCGGTTTCGAATTCGGATTTCCAGGCAATCAGAACCATGTTGCACCTATCTCAGCAGGAAGCCGCCCTGATCCGCCTTGAAATCGACGGCCAGCGACTGGTGCGGCACGAGGTCGATATCGGCCACTTTCTCATAGTCATAACCTTCCTCGCGCTTGCTGTCGCGCAGGCGGGCTTCGAGGGCATGGTGCCCGGCCGGCACCAGGAACTTCACGTAGGTTTCGGACGGCCCGTCGCCCGCCAGGCCCGAAGGCGGCAAAACTGCGGAATAAAGTGGCTTGCCGTCCAGGATCAGCGCCACGACAACCGGTACGCGCTCACGCGAACAGGTGTTGGGACGGCGCTCGTTTGCAGGCAGCGCCTGCAGTTCGTCCTGTGTCAGCTTGCGGCAATCCTCGACGCGCTCGCCGCCATGGCGGAACGACAGTTTGATCTGGGCGAGACCGGGGGGCACTTGCTGATACGCAGGTGCTGACGAAAAATAGCCGATGACTGCAACGACGACGGCATAGAACAGAGCCTGGCCCGCATATCCGAGGACCTCACGCATCCAGGAATTCCTCCTTCGGTGCGGCAGGCTTGCGCCGGAGATCTGGCGGAGGCAGGGAACGCAGGACCGCACAAAAGTCTTCAATCTCTTTCAACAGCTGGCGCCGGCCCAACCGCCCCGCCCACACGGTGCGCAGCCGTTCACGGGGCACACGCGCCCGCAAATGCGGATCGCGCGTGCCGGCGATGCGTTGCTCCATCCACATCATGCCGAAGCGGTTGTGGCAGGCATTGGCGCTACACCCCAGCAGCAGCACGCCATCGGCCAGCTTGCGGCTCAACACATAGTCGATGAAGGCGGGCGGCAGATGGCCGGTACAGTTCACCGGCACCACGCCAACATGGTCCGACCGCACGGCAGTGGCGATTTCCGCGTTGGCGCAGCCGAACACCATGATCCGCGCCTCTCCGGAGATGCGCGCCCCTTCGGCCTCCGTGTCAGCCCTGATGGCGGCGATGGACCGGTCCGGCAGATCGATGCCGGGGATCAGTTCCGACATGCGGCGGAACGGCATCGAGGTCGGGCACGAGCCGGCGCAGATGCCGCATGACACACAGAGCGACGGATCGACCACCGCCTCGGCCTCGAACGGCTTGCCGTCACTGCGTACCTGCATCGAGATGGCGGCATAGGGGCAATCGTCAGCGCAGCGCCTGCAGCCGTTGCAGTTGTCGAGGTTGACCGTGGCCGGTGCCGCCCGCCGCATCGGCGGCAGCCAGGGAATGGCCACCATGATGAGGGATAAGACTGCCGCCGCGCCCCACGTCAACGGTCCCGGCAGGGTCTCGATCAGCGGAAAGGCAGGTAGATAGAACCAGTCGAGCCCGACGCGGCCAGGCACCTGGGCAAGGTCGGCCGGCCCCTGACTGACGGCCGGATAAGCAATGGAGAGGACCAGCATCGACAGGCCGGTGCCAAGAGCCAGCCCGCGCGGCGGGTTGATTCGGGGCCGGGAGACCCGCTGCAGATGCATCCACAAGACGCCCAGCGCGATCAGCGGCACGGCGATGTGCAGGAAGATCATCAGGGTGAAAAAGCGGCCTTCCAGCGTATCCGGCGACAGGAAGTTGCGTGCAATCGGCTGGCCGAAGATCGGCAGCTTGTCGAGCCATTCGGTGGAGGCGATGGCGACGTATTGAGCCAGCTTGTCCCACACCAGCCAATAGCCGCTGATGCCCGCCACATAGACCATGACGAGGACGGGCAAACCCGTGACCCAGCTGAACCAGCGTACGCCGCGCGCCCGGTCCAATGCAAATTCGCGCAGGAGATGGATCAGCATGACCACGACGAGGCCATCCGACGCATAGCGGTGAAGGCTCCGCATGACACCCGCCGCATACCATTGGTCGTGGGTCATGTATTCGACTGAGCTGTAGGCCTGCGTGATGCCGGTGTCGAAGAAGATGTAGACGTAGATGCCGCTCGCGGTGACGATCCAATAGAAGAAGAATCCCAGCGCCCCGAGATTGAGGAACGGGTTCCACGCCGGCGGGAAGATGCGTGAGAGCAGGTTCTCCGCGCCATCGAATGCGGTGCGCATGGTACGTTTCAGAAGATCCATGCCGGCTAGGCTCCGCCGGCCCGCATCGACTTGCGGGTCTCCCGCACCAGCACATAGCCCACGGCGCCAAGGCTGACGGCTCCGATGACAATCGAGGCGAACAGCGAGTAGTTGAAATAATAACGCCCGGTGTTGGGATTGTAGACCGTGCAGAACAGTTTCACCTTGTCGATGATCGAGGTGACAGAGAGAAGAGACCGCTCGCGTCCGAACACCACGTCTTTCAGCGGCTCGACGATCTGCGGCGGCGTGAAGCTGCTCCCATAGACCTGGCGGTAGACTACGCCCGATGCATCGATGACACTGACTTGCGCCATGTGTTCGAAGCCTCCAGCCGAGGAGAAATAGCTGAAGCCAACGGCTTCACTGAGCTTGTCGAGCGAGGTCTGGTCGGCCGAGAGGAACAGCCAGTCGTCACCACCCGCGCCATGCTGATGAGCGAAAGCCCGCATGCGGTCCGGCGTATCGTGCCGTGTATCGAAACCGACGACCACGGCCTTGAAGCTGCCTGCGCCGAGCGCATCCTCGGCCACGCGGACGGCCGGCGCCAGGTTTTCGATGACGGCCGGGCACACATCGGCACAGCCCGTATAGATGAGCGTCAGCAGCATCGGCTTGCCGCGCAGGGAAGACAGCTGGATGGACTTGCCCCGGGTATCGGTGAAGCGGAGATCGGGCAGCCCGCGTCCAATGGCTCCCTCGGAGACCGCAAGCGCATCGCCCGCTTGATCGGCCTGGGCCACCGGCGAGGCAAGGAGCAGGAGTGCCCATGCAGCTGCGGCAAGGACGGCTTTCACAACCAGACCCCGGCCACCCGGTCGAGCATCGTGCCGGTCAGCAGCAACACAAGCTGGAGCAGCGACGCCAGGAAATTATGGATGGCCCGCTTGCGGCCAGGGTCGAGCACCAGCCGGATACTGGTGAAGACGAAGAGAGCGCCACCAACGGCCGCACCGGCCAGATAGACAGCACCGGCACCATAGAAGATGGGCAGGATCGACAGGCAGACGAGCGTTGCCGTGTGAGCGAGAATGACCCAGGCGGTGAGCCTGTCGCCGGCCACGACGGGAAGCATCGGCACATTGGCCGAGGCGTAGTTGTCATGCGCCGCGATGGCCAGACTCCAGAAATGCGGCGGTGTCCACAGGAAGATGACGATGGTGAGGATCATGGCGGCCGCGGGAATCGACGGATCGACCGCCGCAGCACCGGCCAGCACGGCGAAGCTTCCGGCCGCTCCGCCAACCACGATGTTGGTCCAGCTGCGGCGCTTCAGCCACACGGTATAGACGATGCCGTAGACGAAGGCGCCCATGAAGGTGTGGAATGCGGCCCAGCCGTTGCTGACCCACCACGCAATCCCGACCGACACGCCCAGCAGACCGATGATGACGGCGAGCCAGAACGTACCGGGCTTCAACCGGCCCGTGGCGAAAGGCCGGCCCGCCGTGCGCTTCATGCCGCGGTCAAGATCGGCCTCGGCCCATTGGTTGAAGGCGCCGGCACTTGCCGATGCCATGAAGACGGCAAATCCCAGAACGGCGATCCGCCACAGGTCGGGCAGCGGCCCCGGCGTGACGGCGACGCCCGCCACCGCACTCATCATGATGGTCACGCCAATCCTCAGCTTGAAGATCGAGATCACATCCTTGGCGCGTGCGATGGCGGCAGTCATCTGCGTTGTCTCCCGTTACTGCATCGGCCAGAGTTCGGAGAGATACTTCCAGTTCACGAAGTAGTAGAGCAC
>CAZECZ010000029.1:30680-37445 GCA_964510815.1 uncultured Aestuariivirga sp. | reverse complement strand
CGAGGCTGTGGGGGTCACGCGGGTCGTATCCGTCGAGGGCGCTCATGGCGAGCGCGGCATCTTCCACCGTGCGCGTGATCGGTCCTTCGAAGACGAAGGGCAGATCTCCGGCGAAGGCATTGGGGCGGATGACGACCGGCACACGGCCATAGGACGCCTTGTAGCCATAGACGCCACACCATGCAGCGGGAATGCGGATCGACCCGCCCGCATCGGTGCCTTCGGCCAGAGGAAGGATGCCGTCTGCGACCACAGCAGCGCTTCCACCCGATGAGCCGCCTGGATTGCGGCTTGTATCAAAGGGATTCCGCGTGGCACCGAACAAATAGTTGTCGCACACGCCGCGCAACCCCATCACCGGCGCATTGGTCTTGCCCACGAGAATCGCACCCGCCTTCTCGATCCGCTCCGCAAACGGGCAATGGAACTGGGCAATATTGTTCTTCAGTGCACGGACGCCGCCAAAGGTGGTCGGCCATCCGGGCTTGAAGTCGAAGAGGTCCTTGATGGCAGCCGGAACACCATGCAGCGGGCCCAACGCTTCGCCCCGCATGAGCTGGTCCTCGGCACGCTTCGCTTCCCTTCTCGCATCTTCAAATCCAAGATAGATCAGGGCGTTCAGGCTCGGATTGCGCGTCTCGATGAGCGAGATCGCGCCCTCCACCACCTCGACAGGCGAGATGTCCTTGCGGCGAACACGCCCGGCCAGATCAGCAGCGCTGACGTAGGAAATGTCGGCATCAGGCATTTGGTCCCTCCGTGTGCGACGTGCGCCAGTTGCCCGTTGTGGCCCGCCATCAACCAGGCTCTGGCTCCGTTGCTGACAGCTTACGAGGCCAATCGGCGCAAATCCATCTGCAATTCGATCCGCGTCATCAGCCTCCGACCCCACGGCGTCCAGTTCAGGCTTCAGGCATTCAGCCAGGCTGATGAGGGCGGCCTTGCTGGGCCCATAGGCAGCCGCTTTAGGCAGGCCGCGATATCCGGCGACCGACGCGATCCATGTAACATGACCGTCGCCGCGAAGGCGCATGGCTGGAACCAGGGCAGCAAGCGCATGAATGACGCCGAGATAATTGACCGCATTCGTGATGGCGAAATTGCTGATATCGAAGTGCTCGATGTCCAGAGGCCTGTAGGTGCCCGCCGACAGCACCGCGAGATCGATGGCTCCGAGCTCCCGGCGAATGCGCTCACGTGTATCGGCGACGGCCTGGGGGTCCGTCACATCCAGCGGATAAGCATGTATTCCCTGGCCCAACGCCTCCAGCTTGTCCGCCGAGCGCGCGGACACCGCAACGATCACACCACGGCTTGCGAGCAGAAGCGCCAGTTCCCGGCCAATTCCCGTGGAGGCACCGGTGATCCACGCCACCCGCCTCGGCAATGTCGTCATCAGATGCCGATAAAAGGTTGCATCAGGCGTGCAGGAAGCGACTTGAAGCGCGTGGGGGCTTCGATCGCAACGGCACAGTAGCAGTCTTCCCCTTCTTCCACGACCGGCCGATGTTCGACATCCTCATCGAGGTCCGCAACATCGCCGGGGCCGAAACGTCCGATCTCGTCACGGTACGCCCCGGATAGAACCAGCGTCAGTTCCTCGCCACCATGGCCATGTTCGGGCATGGCCTTGCCCGGCGCGATCCGCATCAGCACAAGCTTGCCGCCATCGGCCGACGACAATGGAACATGGTGCAAGGCGACACCGGGCGCCTTTCGCTTCCACGGCAGGTCGCGGAGAGGCGTTCCCGCCAGCACCCGCAAAAGCGGCGCCGGAAGTTCGCCCCTCACGGCAGCGCGGGCAGGAAACCGGTGCAATGTGGCGCGATCCAGAAGGTTCAGGGTTCGTGTCTTGCAGTCAGCTGAAACAGTTGCCGCATCCAAACCGAGCATCAGTTCACCGCCCATGCTTTCCGCGTGCCGGACCGCTGCACGGCAGGCAGGACACCACGAAATGTGCGACGCCGCAACCACGGTCAAAGCTTCGCCAAGTGTTCCGGCCGCATAGGCCAGGACCGTTGCATGGTCGAGGTGATGGCGAATATTCACTTCAGAGTCTCCAATGTCTTGCGCAGGCGGCCATATGCCAGCCTCATGCGGGATTTCACGGTTCCGAGCGGCAGGTTGAGACGCCGGGCGATTGCCGATTGGGGAACGTCCTCGATGAAGGAAAGGATCAGTATCTGCTTTTGATCTTCAGGGATCGATTCCAGAGCCTTGACGACACCCTCACGCTCCTGCCGGAGCGCCAGTTCCTCGTCCGGTCCTCTGTCGTCGGACGGACAATCAATGTCCTCGATAGCCGTAAAACTGGCGTTTGAATTGCGCCGCAAGCGGTCTATTCGCAAATTGCGTGCAATGGTGAAAACCCATCCGGTCACACTGCCCTTGTCGGGCGCATACATTCCGGCCTTGGTCCACACGGCGATCATGGTGTCCTGAACCAAATCTTCCGCGACCTCGGCGCTTGCGCCCTTTCGCAACATGAAACTCTTGATCCGCGGCGCCAACCGGTCAAACAATTCAGAGAACGCGGCGCGATCAAGATTCTTCGCCACGGATTCGATGAGACGACGCAGAATCTCGTCTTCCGTGCGCCGCTCCGTCAGGTGCTGCGGTTCATCCATTCGTAGGCCCGGTGTTCTCACCGCCATCTTTCCCAGCTTTGAACCTCGGCGTCTATACGCGGCAAGGTGAAAGCCGGATCACATCGCAAGAGTCCCGGGGTGATCCGCGGTGCATGGAAGTCCGTAACCCGCCAGACCACCAACAACAGTGACAACATCTTGAAAAAGCAACATATCGCCGTCATCGGGTCAGGAATATCGGGTTTGTCCGCGGCGTGGTTGTTGTCGCAACGCCATGATGTGTGCCTGTTCGAAGCCGATGCCCGTGTCGGAGGCCATGCCAACACGGTCATGTGCCGGGTGCCCGAGGGCGACGTCGCCGTCGACACGGGCTTCATCGTCTACAACGAGGCGGCCTATCCCAACCTGGTCGCTCTGTTCGACTATCTCGATGTGCCGACCGCCACCACGGATATGGGGTTTGCCGTGTCGCTCGATGCCGGCCGGATCGAATATGCCGGCCGCGGGCTTCGGCAGATCATCGGCTCACCCGGAAATCTCGTTGACCCCGATCATTGGCGGATGCTCTCCGGCATCGCACATTTCTTCCGCACCGCTGCGCCTCGAGCCGAAACCCTGGCCCCTGATATCAGCCTCGCAACGTTTCTCGCCAGCGAGGGCTATGGCGAGGCCTTCATCAATCGCCATCTGCTGCCCATGGCGGCGGCCATCTGGTCATCTGCGCCGCAGCAGATGCTGCAGTATCCGGCAAAGTCTTTCCTGCGCTTCTTCCACAATCACGGACTTCTGAAGTTCAGCAACCGTCCCAGGTGGCGGACGGTCCATGGCGGCTCGCGTGAATATATGCGGCGGCTCATGGCAGACAGCCGCCTGCAGGTGATAACGGGCAGGCCCGTGTGCCAGGTGACGCGCAACCGCTCTGGCGTAGCATTGGAGCTGGGCAACGGGGAGCGGTTGTCGTTCGGCCACGTGGTCATCGCCACTCATGCAGACCAGGCGCTGGCACTGCTGTCGTCTCCATCGGCCGGCGAGCACGACCTGTTGTCTTCATTCCGGTACGCGACGAACCATGCGGTGTTGCACCGGGACGCGCGCTTGATGCCCCGGCGCCGGCACGTGTGGTCGAGCTGGAACTACATCGGCAGTACGGATGTGCAGCAATGCTCTGTCACATACTGGATGAACGCCCTCCAACCGCTTGCCACCGCCACGGACCTTTTCGTCTCCCTCAATCCCGCCATCGCGCCTGAGCCTTCGAAAGTGGCGGCCCGCTTCAATTATGCTCATCCGGTCCTCGATGCTCAGGCCTTGGCGGCGCAGCGGCGATTGTGGGACCTGCAGGGACAGCAAAACACCTGGTACTGCGGCGCTCATTTCGGCGCAGGCTTCCATGAAGACGGGCTGCAGGCCGGATTGGCCGTGGCTGAAGCGCTGGGCGGCGTCTCGCGGCCGTGGACTGTCACCAACCCATCTGGCCGGATCCATGTGCAGACGGCAGCCGCGCCATCGCGTGAATCCCGTCTTGAGGCTGCGGAATGACTCTCCGTTCGAGCCTTTACGTCGGCGACGTGGTCCACCGCCGCATCAGACCGGTGCGGCACGACCTGCGCTACCGTGTCTACAATCTCTTCGTGGATATCGACGAGCTGAGCCAGATCGATGAGCAGATCAGGTGCCTGAGCTACAATCGCTTCAATCTCTTCTCCGTTCGCGATCGCGACCATGGGCCAGGCGACGGAACACCGATTGCCGCGCACGCGTGGCGCCTGGCGCGCCAGGCAGCGACGCCCAAGCCGGTGCAACGCATCTTCATGTTCACCTATCCGCGCGTGCTAGGCTACGTCTTCAATCCCCTGACGGTCTATTATTGCTTCGATGCGGCAGATCAATTGTGCCTCATGATTTATGAGGTCAACAACACCTTCGGCCAGCGCCACAGCTATGTGGTGCCAGTTAGCGGCACCGGATTCCACACCTGTGAAAAGTCGTTCTATGTCTCACCATTCAACCGGGTGGAGGGCACCTATAGTTTTGGCCTTATCCCGCCGGACGACGTGTTGAAACTGTCGATCGGCCTCTCGACGGCGGAGGGGCCGTGCCTTGCTGCCTGGTTCAGTGGCCATCGCGTAGCATTGACGGATCGCAATCTTCTGCGGTCCTTCGTCAGCCTTCCGCTTCAGCCCCTCAAGGTCATTGGCGGAATCCATCTCGAGGCAGCCCGGCTCTGGCTCAAGGGGTTGAAGATACAGCCGCGCCCCAAACCACCTGCCGATGACGTGTCATTTACAATCTCAGAGACGCACAACTCATGACTGCACCCGCCTATGCCTCCCGTGACTCAGGCCTGTCAGCCATTGTCCTTGCAATGGGGCTCAAGCTCGTTCCGCCGCAAATGACCGGCAGACTCTTGATCTATCTTCCTTCGGGGCGATGCCTGGACCTTGGCGACCGGAAGGTTGCGCATCCGGCGGAACTGCATCTTCGAAGCTGGAAGACCGTGTGGCGATCGATGCGCCGGTCATCGGTCGGCTTTTGCGAGAGCTACGTCAATGGGGAGTGGGACAGCCCGGCACCAGAGCGGGTCTTTGCGTTCTACCTGCGCAATCGGGAGGCCTTTGACCGGGCCGGGCGCTTCTGGGTGCGAAGAAGCGGCGCCGTGAGGGCCTGGCACCTGCTTCGAGACAATGACAAGCGTGGCGCGAAGCAGAACATCGAAGCACACTACGATCTCGGCAACGCCTTCTACAGGCTGTGGCTTGACCCGACGATGACATATTCGTCGGGCCTGTTCGACCATGGAGTCGCCGACCTCGAATCGGCACAGCTCGCCAAGTACCGGCTCATTGCCGATGTCCTCGATCTGCAAAAGGGTCATCGTCTCCTCGAGATCGGCTGCGGCTGGGGCGGCTTCGCCAGCGTCGCAGCTAGCCGTGGGGCGATGGTCAACGGCATCACATTGTCCGCCGAGCAGCTTGAACACGCCAAACGGTTTGAGACGGAGCAAACGTCGTTCGAACTGATCGATTACCGGGATGCTTCCGGGAGTTACGACCGCATTGCATCGATCGAGATGATCGAGGCGGTGGGCGAATCCCACTGGCCGGACTACTTCCAAACCATCCAC
The DNA here is from genome assembly GCA_964510815.1 of uncultured Aestuariivirga sp. Lineage (GTDB taxonomy): Bacteria > Pseudomonadota > Alphaproteobacteria > Rhizobiales > Aestuariivirgaceae > Aestuariivirga. The sequence continues at coordinate 31,733 of CAZECZ010000029.1, read as the reverse complement.
GACAGGCTTGCGCCAGGCGGCATCGCGGCAATCCAGGCGATCACCATTGATGAAAGACTTTTCCCGGCCTATCGCAGCCGGGCCGATTTCATCCAGAGGCATATCTTCCCAGGCGGCATGTTGCCGACTGTCGATCTCATCAGGCGGCACGCTGACGCCCATGGGTTGACCTTCGAGACAGTGCACCGCTTCGGCCACGATTATGCGCGCACCCTGCGCTTATGGCGTGAACGCTTCGACCAGGTCACGCCAGCACTCGAAGCCTTGGGCTTTGACGCAACATTCAGGCGGAAATGGCGCCTCTATTTCTGCTACTGCGAGGCTGGATTTGAAGACGGACCCATCGATGTCGGCATCTATCGATTGACCAAACCGGGGGGCGAGCAGGCGAGTGGCCGGGACACGCGCAAGTGCGAGAAAGGACAACAAGAATGACGGCGGGATTTCTGGCATTCATCCTCACGCTCATCGCCTTTGGCGCGATCGATGCTGCCTGGCTCAAAGCCATGGCCCAGCGCACCTACGCGGCCGAAATCGGCGCGCTCTTGCGCGACAAGCCCAGGGTCATTCCTGCCTTGCTGTTCTATGTAATGTTCGCGGCTGGACTCGCCTTCTTTGCCGTAATTCCGGGAATTGCTTCAAAATCTCCGCTCGCTGCCATCGTCTCGGGGGGATTGTTGGGACTCGTCGCATACGGAACCTACAATCTCACCAGTCTCGCCGTCATACGTGGCTACTCGACGAGGATCGCCACGATTGATCTGTTGTGGGGCGTGATCGCCTCTGCGTCGACAGCGGGGCTTGTGACATGGATCGGACTGAGGCTGATGACCTGAACGACTGTGGCCGATGAGTGAATCCGTGATTTCAATTCAAATGAACTTGAACACCTGATGTCGTGATCCAGTTCCGAAGGGAGTTCGTCTCCGGGTCGCAACTAAGCTGAAGGAGATACACATGCATAACTTACGTAACTTTTTGGCAGCCCGTGCGATCACCTTTGCCGGCGTGATGACGGCATCACAGGCCTATGCTGCGGATATCGTCGACACG
>CAZECZ010000029.1:0-30580 GCA_964510815.1 uncultured Aestuariivirga sp. | reverse complement strand
GCACTTGCGCGCTGAGCCCAGACTTCCAACACGTCGATCTGCCGGTTCGCGACGGAGGAAGCTGTCATGCAGGCTCTCGCACGGTCCGTTTGGCTACGGTCCCCGTCGAGAGAAGCCCGCGAAGCTTCGACAGTTGGCTATCGACGAGAACGCCGACGAGAATGACCGCTCCCATCACCGCGAAGTTCAGCGAACTTGGTATACCCAGCAGGTTCACGAGATTTTGCAGGACTTGCAGCAGGACCGCGCCAAGCACGACACCGACAATCGAACCCTCGCCACCCCTTAGCGAAAAGCCGCCGAGCACCGCGGCCGCGATGGCATAGAGTTCGTAGAAGTTGCCATGTGACGATGGTGAAATTGACCGCGTATACATGGCAAAGAACATGGCTGAGATCGCCGTGAGAAGCCCGCAGATTGCATAGGCCGAAACGATGACGACCCCTGTGTTGATGCCCGAATACCGGGCAGCCTCTTCATTCTTGCCGACCGCATAGAGGTATCGGCCGAACACCGAGCGATGAAGCACAATCCACATGATGATGCCGACGATCATGGGCCATGAAAGAATGGGGCACCCCGAAGGAGCGGCCCACCGTGAGCCATTCGACCGCGGGAAACGATTGCCCGAAGCCGAAGCCTGCGGTTGCATCGGCCGTGTAGAAGCGGGCCACGCCGCGATAGATGAGCAACCCGCAGAGCGTAACGATGAATGGCTGGATCCTGAGTTTCACGATCAGCAGCCCGTGTATCAATCCAAACAACACGCCAAGGACCGGCATGAGCATCATCGCCAAGGGCCACGGCATGCCAAGATTGGCAAGAAGGTCAACGAACAGAACACCTAGCAGCGCGATCACCGATCCCACGGACAGGTCGATTCCACCCGTCATGATGACGATCCCCTGCCCTATTGCGAAGATGCCGAACAGGCCGATGAGATTGGCCGTATTTGCGAGATTGATGGGGGACAGGAAGAGCGGATTGATCATTGCGACGACCGTGCCCACGAGCAGGATGAGCACCAGAAGTCCGGCATCTTTCTTGTAAGTGACCATCAGGTCTCTTCCTTTCGCTTTGGCCGGCCGACGGCTAGCTGGAGCACGTTGCGTTCGGAGAACTGTTCTCGTTCGAGAATGCCGCTGATGTGACCTTCATGCATGACGGCGATGCGGTCGCTCACACCCAGCACCTCTTCCATGTCACTGGAAATCAGGAGGACCGCTGCGCCTTCGTCCGACGCCTGCCTGAGTTTGGCATAGATCTCATGTCGCGCGCCGACATCGACACCACGCGTCGGCTCGTCGCAGATCAGCACCTGTGGATTGCGCGGCAGCCACTTCGACAGCACGACCTTCTGCTGATTGCCTCCCGACAGCTGGTTCAGCCGCGCGTCGGGCCCTGTGGCGTGAATGGCGAAGGACTCGATCTGCCGGTTGGCATGCGCATGCAGCGCAACCGTACCGACGAGGCCACGGGCAGAAAAACTCGGCCAGTTTGCAAGCGCGATGTTCTCGGCGATGGTCTCGTCGAGCAGCAGACCGGACTGCTTGCGGTCTTCGGGCACCAGAGCCAGCCCTTCTGCCATTGCATATTTCGTGGATCGCAAATGGACCGGATTTCCCCTCACGCGGATCTCGCCAGCCATCGGCGGGTCGATACCGAAAATGACCCGCGCCAATTCCGACCGCCCGGCGCCGACCAGTCCGGCCAGGCCCAGTATCTCCCCTCGCCGCACTGAGAGATCGACGCTCTCGTTCGGATAGGCCGACGTTCTTACACCTTTGATCTCCAGACCGCTTTCCATACTGCGATGGCGAGGGGGCACATAGATCGTCTGCAGGGACCGTCCGATCATCAGGTTGATCATCGACGGTGGATTGATTTCGCCTTTGTTCAATGCACCGGCCAGCTTGCCGTCTCGAAGCACCACGACACGGCCGGCGATCTCGGCAATTTCGTTCAGCCGATGGGTAATGAAGATGACGCTGACGCCGTCACTGCTGAGTTCGCGCACCACATCCAGAAGCCGGTTTGACTCGGAGACAGTCAGGCTCGACGTCGGCTCGTCCATGATGACGAGCTTCGCATCGAGCGACAAGGCACGAGCGATCTCGACCAGCTGCCGCTGGGCAATGGAGAGTCTGGAGGCAGGGGTCGTTGGCGAGAAATCCGCCTTCAGACGTTCGAGCAGGGGCTGAACGATACGGACACTTTCGGCGTTGTCGACAAACATCTGTCCAGGTCCGCGGCGCGGCTCCCGGCCAATCAGAATATTAGCGGCCACATCCAGGTTTCCGAAGGAGTTGAGCTCCTGATGGACAAACGCAATACCGGCCGCCATGGACTGACGTGGCGAGTGGAACATGAGTTTGCGGCCGTCAATGGCGATGGCCCCTTCACTGGGCTGATAGACTCCGCCCAGAATCTTCATGAGCGTCGATTTGCCAGCGCCGTTTTCGCCCAGGAGCCCCAGTACTTCGCCGCGTTCCACTCTCAAGGTCACGTCCTCAAGCGCTGTGACCGGACCGAAGCGCTTGGAAATGCCGACGAGTTCTAGAAATGCAGTGGCCATGGATGCGGCTTCAGCTTGCCATGCGGCCTGATGTGCTGCAAGGCGGCATGCCTGGCGCCGGGGGACCAACACCAGGCATGCCGTTCGTGCCTTACTTGCCGATCGCCGCCTTCAGGTCGGCCTCGAACTGATCGACGTTACCCTTGTCGATCACCTTGGTCGGCACGATGATCAGCTTGTTGTCCGGAATGCCGGACTTATCGCCTTCGAGGTATTTGGCCATCAGCTTCATGCCTTGATAGCCCCATTCGAAAGGCTGCTGCACGACGGTGCCGGCAAAGCTTCCCTCCCGGACGGCACCCAGCGTGATCGGATCCTCGTCGAAAGCGATCACGGTAATCTGGCCCAGCTTGCCGGCGGCCTGCAGGGCCTCGTAGATCTTGGGCGGATTGTAGGAATAGAACCCGACCATGCAATTGATATCCGGATTGGCGGCCAAGACGTCGTCCACGTTGCTGCGCGCGCGGGCGAAGTCGACATCGTCACCCCGCGTGTCGACGAGCTCTATGCCCTTGCCTTCCACGGCCTGCTTGAAGCCGGCGATGCGCTCACGGGCATTGTCGGCATCCAGGAAGCCGACGAAACCCATGCACTTGCCGCCATTCGGCATCGCCTTGACGGCGATTTCACCAGCCTGGACACCCGCATCGGTGTTGGACGACCCAAGATAGGCGATCCGGTTGCTGGCCGGGGCGTCACTGTCGGTGGTGAACAAGGGCACCTGTGCGGCGATGCGATTGAAGGCATCGATCGAGGTTTTGGGATCGACCGAGGAAATCATGATGGCGTCGGTGCCCGCAGCCACCAGATCGTCCATGAGGGCATTCTGCAGCGCGGCCGTGCCCTGTGCTGGATACTTGAATTGGAGTTCATAGTCCGGAAGTTCAGCCTGGGCCTTGTTCACACCGGCCTCGGCCAGTTTCCAGAAGTCCGATGCGGCGTTGACGATGAACGCCAGCTGCTTCTTCTCCTGAGCCATGGACGGACCAGCCGATAACATCAGGCTGACGGCAACGATGGCCGCTGTTCCGAGTTTCATGTCGCTTCTCCCATTGGATGTCGTTCGCTGTTCTTGTCGGGCGGCCGAGTGGCAACTCCGTATTGTGATACTAATAATCTTCAGTAATATTAGTCAATGAATAATGATAGACGCCTTGCATGATCTGAGAGATGTCCGGAAGTCCTGTAGTTGCCGCCAGTGCGCTATGTTTGCCCTTCCCCGATTCGCCAGACATCCGTCGTGGCCGGGTCAAGCCAGCGGCGCACGGGGGCTTGCCGGCGTTGCCCAGGAGTAGAAGATGCCCGAGTCTCGCAGACCGACGATGATGGACGTTGCGGCGGCGGCTGGCGTTTCGCAGACGACAGTCTCCCTCGTCCTCAATGGCATCGCCGAGGCGCGGGTGTCAGAGGAAACCATCGAGCGGGTCAGGAAGGCTGCCGAAGCCATCAACTATTCTCACAATGCCCGCCGTTCGGGCGCCGACGAGCGGCGCGATGCTGTCGTCATTGGTTTTATCGTCGATGAAATTTCCACCGACCCGTGGATGGCGCTGGCCCTGGAGGGCGCTCGCGAGAAGGCGGCGGAAGAAGGATGCGAGATGGTCACCTTCGTGACCAATGGAGACGCGAAGGCCGAACTGTCTGCGGTCCATATGCTCCTGAAGCTCAATTTCTCAGGGCTCATCTACGGCGCCATTCAGACACGCGCTGTCACTCCACCGCCGCCGCTGCTGGCGAGATCCACCGTTCTGCTGAACTGCTACGTTGAAGGCCGCAACGTGCCGTCAGTCACACCGGGCGAGGTCGTGGGAGGACGCTCAGCAACGCAACATCTCATTGACCTGGGTCATCGCCGCATCGCCATCATTCAGGGTGAAGAGTGGATGGACGCATCGCGCGACAGATTGAAGGGCTACAGGCAGGCGCTCTCCGCCGCAGACATGCCCTTCGACGAAGCTCTGGTGCGGCCGGGCAATTGGGAACCCTCGGCTGGCTATGAACAGACACTGGCTCTGATGGGCATTGCGAACCCGCCAACCGCCATCTTCTGCAGCAACGACATGATGGCGCTCGGATGCTACCAGGCCTTGAGGACGCGAGGGCTTTCCGTTCCACAAGATGTCAGCGTCGTTGGCTACGATGACCGCGAGGTGGCGCAGTTTCTCCATCCGCCCCTGACGACGGTATTGCTTCCCCATTACGACATGGGTGCGATGGCGGTTGAATTGCTGCTCGAGCGGATCTCGGCGTCTGAAAAATCCTCGCCGCAGCTCAAGGCCGAGTGTCCGCTCGTGGTGCGGAATTCCGCAGGACCGCCGGGGCACTGACCTTTGGCGTGACGAGAGCTGTTCAGGGAGGAACGGAACATGAAAATCCTCATAACCGGAGCGACCGGCAAAGTCGGACGTCATCTCATCGCTGAATTGACATCGCAGGAGCGATTTCGGTCTGCCGAACTCCGGGCGCTCTGCCACAACCGTCAGATCGAAAGCATTGAGAGCGTCAAGGGCAACATCGCGGATCGCGGCTGCGTGAAGGCAGCGATGCGCGATATCACTCACGTCATCCATCTCGCGACCTGCAAGGAAACCCCGGAGGACGTCATGGACGTTACGGTGAAGGGGTTGTTCTGGCTCCTGGAGGAATTTCGCACGAGTCCGGCGGCGCAACAGTTCATCCTGATTGGCGGCGATGCGGCCGTGGGTCACTTCTTCTACGACCACGGCCGGCCCGTCACCGAGCAGACCCCCCACATGGCCTATCCCGGCTGCTACGCCCTCTCCAAGGTCCTCGAAGAAGTCATGCTTGCTCAGTCGGTCATCCAATATGGCATCAATGCCTGCTGTCTGCGCGCGCCTTGGATCATGGAGAAAGATGACTTCAAATACGCCCTGTCCTTCGGGGACGACGTGTTTGGTGGACCGAGATGGAAAGACATGGTTACGGAGGACATTGCGGCCCAATGCGTGCGCGACGGAACGATCCCGCTGCTCCTCGATGCCCATGGCGGACCGTTGAAGCGGAATTTCGTGCACGTGACCGACCTCGTTGCGGCCATCACAACGGCGCTCGATCATCCCGCGGCGCGCGGCAAGACTTACAACATCTGCATGAATGAGCCGGTCGATTACGGCGAGGTGGCATCCTACTTGACCGAGACGCGCGGACTGCCGAGCATCGAAATCCCGAGCCAATACCACTCGAACTGGATGGATAATGCAGCGGCCCGGTTCGATTTGGGCTGGGCGCCCAAGATCGACTTGGCTGCAATGATCGACTCTTCCTGGAACTATGTGCGTGCCGAGGACGATCCGAGAGTGGTCTGGTATCCAGGCTAGACGGGACCTTTACCCTCAACGAGCGGCAAGTGTCAGGTCAATACTGTTCTTGTACAGAAGTATTTCGACGTCCCTTCAGCACTCATGCTGAAACCATGGCTCGGCTGCTGTATCTGAAACACGTGATTGAGGACAAGGGCGGCTGGCGTATCTTCTGTCATCAGGTTGTCGCGATCGAGCGCGAGGCGACCACACAGATCTTCATTGGCAAGGACCGGCAATACAATCGGCGTTTCCTGCAGATATGTTTCCGATCACCTTCGCGCCGACATTGGCTTTCCGCCAGGACCGCGCATGGCCGATTGACAGATTCCGATCCGCCCGAATATCAGGGTCGCGACGTGAACGCGCCCGGCTTGTCCAAACGCTTGGGAACCCTATTGGGCCGCTTGCGCTATGCTTTGATGCGTGCGCCCGCCGGATCGTACCAGGGAGCGAATTGCAGCGCGATCTTGCAGCGCTTCAGAGCGATCTCCACCTCCCAGTCGCCCTCCGCAATCCACTCCTTCGTCACGCCGCCCGCAGCGTTGACATAGGCGAGGCCCAGTGAAGCGCTGAGGCGGTGGCCATAGGCGCCGGAGGTGATGAGGCCGGCGTGCTGTCCGTCACGATAGACCGGCTCGTTGTGGTAGAGCATCGGCATCTCGGCTCCGCCCAGAAGCATTACCTGCACGAGGCGGCGCGTGAGTGGCCCTTCCGCCTTTTGCTTCAGCAACGCTTCGCGGCCGATGAAGCCGCCAGCTTTGCCGAGCGCCACGGCAAAGCCGACGCCGCCGTTGTAAGGTGTATCCTCCTCGCCGATGTCGTGGCCCCAGTGGCGGTAGCCCTTCTCCATGCGCAACGAATTGAGCGCGAAGAAGCCGGCATGGGACAGCCCGAACTCCGCGCCCGCGCGCACGATCTGCTCATAGACATGCGCGGCGAACTCCGTCTCGACATAGATTTCATAGCCAAGTTCACCGACGAAGGTGAGGCGGCTCGCCCGCACGCGGGCATGGCCGAAGTCGATCTCCCGGCTCGTTCCGAAGGGGAAGCCCGCATTGCTGAAATCATCCGGCGACAGGCGCTGCATCAGCGCGCGAGACTTCGGCCCCATCAGCGCGAACATCGCCAATCCCGAGGTGATGTCGGCGATGTGGACCCGCGCGCCTTCCGGGATGTGGCGCTTGAACCACGAGATGTCGCGGCGTTGCGAGGCGGCGACGGTGACGATCATGAAGGCATCATCGGCAAGGCGTGTGACGGTAACGTCCGCCTCGATGCCGCCCGCCTCGTTGAGCCACTGGGTGTAGACCACCTTGCCGACCGCCACGTCGCACTCAGCCGCGCAGATCCAGTTCATCACCTTCACCGCGTCAGGTCCCTCGACGCGATACTTGACGAAGCAGGTCTGGTCGAAGAGCGAGACGTTCGCCGCGGTGTTGCGGCATTCGGCTCCGACATTGGCGAACCAGCTCGGACGGTAATAGGAGTATTCGATGTTGGCGACGTCATCGGCCGTGCCGAAGAAACCGGGCCGTTCCCATCCCGCCAGCTCCGTCATGAAGGCGCCGGCGGCGACGAGCCGGTCATGGATGGGCGAGCGCCGGACGCCGCGGGCGGTGACGAACTGGCGGCTTGGCCAGTGCATGTCGAAATTGAGGCCCAGCGTTTCGGAGACGCGCTCCTCGAGGTACTTGCGATTGCGCTGGAAGCTCTGGGTGCGGCGGACATCGACGTCGATCAGCTCGACCGGCGGGCGGCCGTCGCGAATCCACGAGGCCAGCGACTTGCCGACACCGCCGGACGACAGGATGCCGAGCGAGTTGAAGCCGGTGGCGCAGAACAGGCCTGCGACTTCCGGCGTTTCGCCCATGAGATAGCGGCCATCGGCGGTGAAGCTCTCCGGCCCGTTGAAGAACAGCTGCATGCCGGTGCTGGCGAGAACCGGCACGCGCTCGGTCGCCGCGGTCAGGTGCGGCGCGATGTGGTCGATGTCCTCGGGCAACGCGTCGAAGCAGAAATCCCTCGAGATGCCGTTCTGGCCCCAGGGCTTGGCCACCGGCTCGAAGAAGCCGACGAGCAGCTTGCCCGCGTCTTCCTTGTAGTAGGTCCACTCGTCGCCGAGGAACATCACCGGGAGATTGCGCGGCAGGTCCGGAATAGCTTCGGTGACGACGTAGAAATGTTCCGCCGCGTGGAGCGGAATGGTGACACCCGCTTCCGCCGCGAGATCGCGCGACCACATGCCGCCGCAGATGACAACGGTCCGGGCGTCGATCCGCCCCTGTTCCGTCATCACGCCGACCGCCCGGCCGTTCTCGACGATGATCTGCGTCACCGGAAGGTTCTCGATGATGCGGACACCGGCCGTCCGCGCGCCCTTGGCATAAGCCATGGTGACGTCGGCGGGGTTCACCTGGCCGTCATGCGGGAACCAGAAGCCGCCGATCATGCCGTCCGTATTGACCGGCGACCAGCGCTCCTTGATCTCGCCCGGCGTCACCGGCTCGACCGGCAGGCCGAAGTTCCGCGCCATGGACGCGCCGCGCGCCAGTTCCTCGTAACGCGCCTGGGTGGTCGCGATGCGCAGCGCGCCATTGCGCTTGAAGCCGGTTGCCTGGCCCGTCTCGGCCTCGAGGCTGCCGAACAGTTCGCCCGTGTACTTCGCCAGTTCCGTCATGCGCTGGGTGGCGCGAAGCTGCGTCACCAATCCCGCCGCATGCCATGTCGTCCCGCAGGTCAGCTGCTTGCGCTCGCAGAGCACGACATCGGTGATGCCGATTTTGGCCAGATGATAGGCGATGGAGCAGCCGGCGACTCCGCCGCCCACGATGACGACGTCGGCCTTGTTCGGGATATTCATGGTGACACCTGCGGTGAGGAAAGGAGGTTTGGAACGGCTCAGATCGCCGAGCCGCCATTGATGCCGACGACCTGCCCGGTGACATAGCTTGCGTCATCGGATAGCAGAAAGGCGATGACCGAGGCAATTTCGCTGGGCTCGGCCTCGCGCTTCATGGGAACCGACGTCATCCACTCCTTGCGGACGTCCTCGGGCACCGCCATCACCATCGGCGTCTTGACCACGCCGGGTGCGACGGCGTTCACGCGGATCTTGTGGCGGGCATGCTCGATGGCGACGGTTCGGGTGAGGCCAACGAGGCCCGACTTGGCGGAGGAGTAATTCGACTGGCCAAAGGCGCCCCAGCGGGCATCGGAAGACAGATTGACGATGGCGCCGCCGCCCCTCGCCTGCATGTGCGGGATGGTGATCTGGCAGCCGAGCCACGGTCCCTTCAGGTTGACGTCCACCGCCGTGTCCCAGTCATCGTCCGTCATCTTCATCAGCGAGCGGTCGCGGGTGACGCCGGCATTGTTGACGAGGCCGTCGATGCCGCCCAGTTCCGCCGTCACCTGGCCGGTCACGGCATTCCAGCTGTCGCGGCTGGTGACTTCGATCTGCACCGCGATGGCGCGGCCGCCGGCGGCGGCGATCTTCTCCGCCGTCGCCTTGGCGCCGTCGAGATTGCGGTCGGCGCAGACCACGGTCACGCCCTCTTCGCCGAGCCGCAGCGCGGTCGCCTCGCCGATGCCCTGGGCGGCGCCCGTCACAATGATGACCTTGTCCTTCAAACCCCGCATCAGCGGCCTCCGATCATGTATCTGTTGTAGCCCGACTGCACGGCCTCGCCGCGCTGGTTGGTGATGGTGACGTCCAGTTCGACCACACCGCGCGACGGATCCTTCGACGACGGCTTCTTCGATGTCACCTTGTAGTTCTGCTGGATGCGGTCGCCCGGCAGCACCGGCAGCAGCATCTTGCGCTGGGTTTCGAGGAAGGCCAGGATCTTCCAGCTGTCGAGCGCGGGGCAGCGCAGGCCTTCGCCGATTGAATGAACCAGCAGGCCGTGGGCGATGCGGGTGGGGAAGCCGGTGTTCGCCCTCACCCACTCCTCGTCCATGTGCAGTGGGTTGAAGTCGCCCGTCACGCCGGCGAAGTTCACGATATCGGCTTCGGTGACGGTGCGGCCGGCGGAGTGGTATTCCGCGCCGGCCTCGATCATGTCGAACGTCGTTTCCATCTCAGGCCTTCGTGAAGCAGGGCATGGTGAGGCCGGGGTGGATTTCGCGGAAGGTCACTTTCAGCGCCATGTCGCAGCGGAGTTCATCTTCCGGCACGTCGACGATCCAGGTTGTCATGCGCGGGCCTTCGGCGAGGTCCACCACCGCCAGCGTGAAGGGAACATGGGATGCGAATTGCGGATGAACGGAGCGCTTCACCACGGTGTAGGAGTAGAGCGTCGCCTTGCCCGAGGCCTCGAACCACTCGGGCTCGCGGTCCGGCGCCCCGGTGATGTGGGCGCGCGGATAGAATTGCGCCTTGCCCGTTTTCGCATCGCGCTGCAGCAGGAGTTTTCCCTGTGCCACGCCGTCGAACCAGACGGAAGAGACGGCGTCCTTCACCGGAAGAATGGAATCGACTTCGATCATGATGCATTGCCCAAGATGAGGGTGGAGGTCGCGGAGAGCCAGCCGCCGGTGCCGCTGACGAGGCAGAGTTCGGGATCCGGCAATTGCAGGCCGGGACTTTCGCCGCGCAACTGCCGCACTGCCTCGATGGTGGCATACATGCCGCGGCGGCCTGAGTGGTTGGAGGACAGGCCGCCACCGTCGGTGTTGATGGGCAGGCGTCCCTGCGGCCCCAGCTGGCCACTCGCCACGAAGTCGCCGACCTCGCCGCGCTTGACGAAGCCCAGTGCTTCGAGCGTTAGCGCCACGGTGATGGTGAAGCTGTCATAGATCTGCGCGACCTTGATGTCGGCCGGCGACAGGCCGGCGGAGGCGAAGGCGCGCCTGCCGGAAAATTCGGCGGCGGTCGTCGTCATGTCGGCCATCTGGTTCATCTGCCCGTGGCTCGCCGCCTCGCCAAAGCCCAGCACCACGGGGCCCTTGCCGCGCCTGGTATCGCGGGCGCGGGCCTTCGAGGTCACGACGATGGCGCCGCCCGAGTCGCTCACCACGCAGCAGTCGAGCTTGTGCAGCGGCGTCGAGATCATCGGCGAGGCGAGCACGTCGTCCACCGTGATCGGGGTGCGGTACATGGCTTGCGGGTTCATCGCCGCATAGGTGCGCATCTGCACGGCGATCTGCGCCAGTTGCTCCGAGGTCAGTCCATATTGATGCATGTAGCGGGTCGCCGCCAGCGCATAGGCCGAGATGGTGGAGGCGCCGAATGGCACTTCATATTGTCCCGGCCCGGTGCGGCCGGTGTTGAAATCCGTGGCCGGCAGCGGCCAGGACCGGCCGGTCGAGGCGTAGCTGATGACCGCGACCTTGCAGAGGCCTGCGTTGATCGCCGCGACGGCATGGCCGACATGGCTGAGCGACATCGCGCCCCCCAGGTCCGTGCTGTCGATCCATGACGGCTTCAGCCCGACATATTCCGCGACCTCCACCACGTTGAGCTGCCAGCCGGCTTCCGACGGGAAGGAGGCGGCGGTGGCGAAGCCGTCGACCTCCTCGATGCCGATCCCGGCGTCGGCCAACGCCGCGCCGATGACCTCGGCATGGATCTGATAGGGATGGACGCCCGGCGCCTTCCGCCGGGGCGACTCGAAGGCCCCGACGATTGCAACCGATCCGCTTGGAAATCCTGTCATGTGATCTGTCACCTATGATGTCTGAAGTGAAGGCTTCCGCAGCGCGCGGAGGCCGAAGAAGATGGCGCCAATCAGGACCGGCGCCGTGATGATGGTGGCAACGGCCGAGACGGCGGGCGTGATGCCGCTCTTGAGCAGCGAATAGATTGTCACCGGCAGGGTCTTGTCGAGTTCGGTCTGGAACATCGCGATCACCGCTTCGTCCCACGAGGTGACGAAGGAGATCAGGAACGAGCCGATGACGCTCGGCATCATGCCCGGCACGACGATGCGCCAGAAGGTGCGGATGTGACCTGCCCCCATCGTCCATGACGCCTGTTCGATCGAGAGGTCGACGAAGGCGAGTGCGTTGGCGAAGATCAGGAAGGTCAACGGCACGCAGAGCAGCGTATGCGCGAGGATCAGGCCCACGTCGGTGCCGATCAATCCGAGCCGCCCCTGAATGTCGAAGATGCCGATGGCGAGAAGGATCACCGGCACGATGAGCGGCGCGATGGCCGCGGCCTGGATCACCGCCTGCAGCATCCGCGACTCCATGCGCGATGCGGCACGGGCGAGCCCCAGCCCCATGAGGCCGGCGAGAACCCCCGTCGCCAGCGCAACGCGAATGCTCTTCAGGAAGGCGCCGATCCACATCTCCGAGGTCAGCACTTCGGCAAACCATTTTCCGGTGAAGCCGACGGGTGGAAAGCGGATTTGCGTGGTCTCGGTGAAGGCGGTAGGCATCACGACGAGGAGCGGCGAGATCAGGATGATCATGACAAGCGCCAGCGCCGCCCAGCAGAGCAAGGTCACCGGCGTGGCCCGCAACGGCTCGTCCGCTGCCGCGCCACGGGTTCCGCGTTCGCTGGGGGAGAGGATGCCGCTCCCGGCAATCCGCAGCGAAATCAGGTAGCCGAGCACCGAGACGGCCAGCAGGACGATCCCCATGGCCGCTGCCTTGCCCCACTGGAAGATCTGGATCTGCTGCTGGATGAAGATCGGGATCGTGAGGTTGTAGGGGCCGCCCAGGATGGCGGGCGTGAGGAAGAAGCCGAGCGCCAGCACGAAGACGAGCAGCATGCCGCTGAGCAGCGCCGGGCGGATCTGGGGGAAGTAGATGTCGAGGAAGACGCGGTGTTCCGGGGCGCCCATGGTGCGCGCCGCGGTGAGCAGGGAAACATCGATCGACCGCATCGCCGAGACCAGGATGAGGATCAGGTAAGGCAACAGATACGCCACCATGCCCGTGATGGTGGCGAAGGTGTTGTAGAGCAGCGGCAAGGGCCCGATGCCGATGAGCCCTAGACCCGAATTGATGATGCCCTGCGTGCCGAGGATCGTCGTGAAGGCGAAGAGGCGTACGATGATCGACACCCAGAAGGGCATCAGCACCGCGACCATCATCAGCGACGACAGCGAGCGCGACAGGCGGGAGATGATGTAGGCGGTCGGAAAGGCGAGCAGCGCCGTCACCGCGGTGGCGACCACCGCCAGCATGAGGCTGTGCAGCACCACCTGGCGCAGCAGCGTGTCCTGCGCCAGCGCCACGTAATGGCCCCAGTAGATGCCGTCGGCGATCGAGGCACGGCCCTTGAGGTTCAGGCTTCGCAGCAGGATGTTGAACAGCGGCCACATCAGCATGACGGCGAAGAGCAGCGCCGCCGGGGCAACTAGCCCGGCACGGACAATGCTGCCGCTCAGCCGCATGCTGTGCGCCCCGCTCTTCATCACGCGGCAGGCCCGCTGAAGGGACGGCGGTAGAAGAGCTTCACCAGCCGCGCAAGATAGCGGCGGGTATGGCGGGGATCGATCATTTCCTCGCCCGAGAAATTCTCGATGGCGCGCCACACCGAGGTCTGTCTCTCGAATGTCTTGACGAGCTTCTCCTTGAGCGCCGCGCGTTCTTCGGGCGGAGCGGCGTCGAGCTCGGCGCGGAAGGCGGCTTCGACGCCGCCTTCGAGCGGCATGTCGCCCCAGACCGCACTCGGCCAGCACAGGCGGATGCTCATCGGGTCCGCGCTGCCGGTCGCGACACCACCCAACCCGTAGGAGCGGCGCACCTGCACGGTGTAGATGGGCACCTTGGCCTTCTGGATCGCCCGCAGCGCCATGGCGCCGAACTTGAGGACGCCTGCCTCCTCGGCCTTGGGCCCGACGAGGAAGCCCGGCACATCGGCAAAATAGGCAATTGGAATATGGAAGCGGTCGCACATCTCGACGAACTTCGTCTGCTTCAACGAGGACTGCACGTCGAGCGAGCCCGCCAGCGTACGGCTGTCGGAGGCGATCATGCCGACCGTGTGTCCTTCGATGCGGCCGAAGCCGAGCCTCACCGAGCGGCCGTAATCGGGCGTGATCTCGAAGAAGCTTCCGGTATCCGCCACACAGCGGATCAGCGCCTGGGCGTCATAGATGCGGCGCGTGCTGGGGCTGACGATGGCGAGGAGTTCCTCCTGGTCGTTCTCGCTCCACTCGGTCATCACCAGCGGACGCTCGCCGACGTTGTTGGGGAGATAGGCGAAGACCTGACGCAGCTGGGCCAAGGCCTCGTCCTCGTTCGCGGCCTGATTGTCGATCAGCCCCGAAGTCTTCACGTGAACGTCGGCGCCGCCCAGCGCGAACTTGTCGATGTCCAGGCCCATGGCCTGCTTCACCACCGGCGGGCCGCCGGCGAACAGGCAGCCGTTATCCTTGGTCATCACCGAGAAATGCGAGAGATGGGCGCGTGCGGCGGAGCTTCCCGCCGTGGGGCCGAGCACGGCGGCCAGCACCGGCACCTTTTCCATCAGGTCGAACATCGGGAAGGTTGGGTTCGCCGCCTGCAATTCAGGGTAGCCGATGGCATCCTGCAGGATCACCGAGCCGCCCACACCATTGATGAGCATGATGAGCGGGATGCGATATCCTAGCGCAAACTCCTCGATGAAGCCGCCCCAACCGCCTTTCGCCTGTGGCAGATGAACGCCGGTTCCGCCGCCTTCGACGCTGAAATCTTCACCGCCGATGGCGACAGGACGTCCGTCGATCTCGGCAAGGCCGCAGACGAAGGTGGAAGCGAGCGGCGAGCCATCCTTGGTCGGCGTCGTCACGAAGGTGCCGATCTCGAGGAAGCTGTCGGCGTCGACGAGCTTGAGGATGCGCTCGCGCGCCGTGGAGCGGCCGTAGCGGTGCTCGCGCGCCACGCGCTGCGGACCGCCGGACGCCATGGCGACAGCGCGGCGGCGCTCCATCTCTTCGAGAAGCGGGGCCCATTCGGGGTGCGGGGGACGCGCCATCTCTATGCTCCTGCAGTTTCTGACAGTCTTGCGGCGCAGATGCGCGCGAGTTCCGCCTTGTCGATCTTCGTCGCGTTGCGGATCGGGAAATGATCCATGAAGAACATGTGGCGCGGCTTCTTGTAGGAGGCGAGCCGCTGCAGGATGAAGGTCATGATGCCGTCCCTGTCCGCCGCTTCCCCCTTGCGCAGCATGATGCAGGCAGACACCGCCTCGCCGAACTCGGCGTCCGGGACGCCGACAACCGCGACATCGAGCACAGATGGATGCTGGCGGATCGCATTCTCGATCTCGGCGGGATAGATGTTCTGGCCCTTCGAGATGATGAGGTCCTTGGTGCGGCCGACAATGTAGATCCAGCCATCCTCGTCCATGCGCGCGAGATCGCCGATCTTGAGCCAGCCGTCGCGCACCGTCTCTGCATCGAGCTGCGGGGCTTCCCAATAGTGCTGCATCACCGAGGGCCCCGCCGTCCACACTTCACCGATCTCACCGGCCGGAACATCACAACCCTCCGCATCGAGTAGGCGGATCGACTGGCCAGGTGCGACGCGGCCCACGGAGCCTGGATGGCGCTCGATGTCCTTGCCCTCGATCAGCGTCGCCATGCCGGACTCGGTCGAGCCATAGGAGATGATCAGCGTAATGTGCGGCCAGCGCCGCATCACTTCCGACATCAGGGCCGGCGGGCAGTTCTCGCCACCCGTATACCAGAAGCGCATCGACTCCAGTGGAATTCGCTCCTCATTGTCGGCCTTGATCAGCTCACGGAACATCGATGGGAACATGAGCACATGCGTCACCTTCCAGCGGTTGATGAGCTCAGAGATCTTGTGCGCGGTCCAGCCGCGGCTCGGCGTGATCGCCACAGTACCACCCGCGAAGAATGTCGGGATCGAGGCCTCGTTGATCGCTGCCGTGTTGAACATCGGTGCGTTGATCAGCATCGTCGCGTCGCGGTCGAGATGACGGAACTGCGTCACCTGCTGCATCGCGCACCAGGTGATAGCCTGAGATCGCATCGCCACACCCTTCGGGCGGCCAGTGGTGCCGGAGGTGTAAAGGATCATATGAATGTCGTTGGTGTAGCGCCCGGCGAGCGGTGCGGGCACCGTAGCGAGCGCCTCGAACTCGACACCGCTCGCATCGGTTTCGAGCATCACGACACGCGGCTCGACGGCGAGTTCCGGCAGAGCCGCCGACAGAACCGGCGCAAGCTCCGGCTCGGTGAACACCACCTTCGCGCCGCAGTCGTTGAGGATCGAAGCGACCTCCGGCGCGGTGAGGCGAAAGCTGACTGGCACGATGGTTGTGCCTGCAAAGGCGCAGGCGAAATAGAGCTGGAAGGTCTCGCCGCGGTTATAGAGCAGTGTCGCCACACGATCGGACGTCTCGAGGCCCAGGGCCCGCAGCGATGCGGCGAGGCGCAAGGCGCGGTCGCGCAAGTCCCTGTAGGTCAGCGCGCCATGCTCCCAGACAAGCGCCAGCCGGTCGGGCCGGTGGAAGCACTGGGGCGAGTATTCGCCCAATATCGAGGCGACGCCGCCGAGGGCAGAACGGTGATCGGTGAGCATGGATGAGGTCACTGTGCTGTGGTTGTCTATTCTGCGGCGACGATGCTTGGCGCCGCCGTTCCTGCCGGCGTGGTGAGGCGGCGGACCCAGAAGCGCACCGGCGACTGCTCGCGCAAGTGCGCCATCACCGCGCCGTCGATCAGCGCATGCATGCTGACGCCGTCGACGAGGCCGACCAGGTCGATGGCGAGCGCCTTGCGGTTCACGTCTGCCGGAATGTCTCCCGCCTCCTGCGCCTGCCGGATGGCGCGCGCCACGGATTTCCGCCACGCGAGGAGATAGCTCTCGACCTCCGGGCGCAGCGACAAATCGGTCATCGCTTCGACGAAGAAGAAGAAGAAGATCTTGCTCAGCGCCAGGCGGCGCCTATCGAGCGGCACGCTGCCTTCGAGGATCTGTTCGAGGGCCTGGAGCCCGCCCATCGTCGTCAGCATGCGGGAATTATGCTCGTCGAGGATCTCCGCTGCCCGGCGCAAACCGCCGAGCAGCAGGTCCTGTCGTCCGTGGAAGTAGTGGCCGATCACGCCGGTCGACCATCCGGAGCGTTCGGCAACAGCCCGGATCGTTGCGCCCGTGATCCCCGACTCCGACACGATGTCCAGGAGAGCATCGCAGATCTGCCGTCGCCGGTCGTCATGGTTCACAATCCGAGGCATGCACTGCTCCTCCGCCGGTCAGTTCGTCGCGACCCAGCGATTGAACCGATCGACCACCTCCGGGAGGTTCTTGGCATAGTAATCGGCATTTTCGAGGATCGCTTTCTTGGCATTATCGCCCGCCACGATCCATGGGGCAAGATCGTCGCCGTAGTCGGCGGCGGTCACGCCGGCGATGCCGGTCGCATAGGTGATCTCCTTGACCAGGGCCTTCTGGCCTTCGACATCGGCGACGAAATGGGCGATGAAGGCCTGGCCGGCGGTGGGGTTCGGGGCGCCCTTGGGAACGGCATAGACGGCGGAGGAGTAGAGGCCGTCCTGCCACACCATCGCCAGCGGCGCCTTGTCCTTCTTTGCCGCACTATAGACGCGGCCGCTCCATGCGATGCCGATGCTGCATTCGCCAGACGAGATCAGGCGGATCGCGTCGTCGCCGTTGCTCCACCACAGAATGTCCGGCTTGATGGTGTCGAGCTTCTTGAAGGCGCGGTCGAGATCGAGCGGATAGAGCGTGTCGCGGGTGACGCCATCGGCCAGCAGGGCCGACTCGAGCACCGCACCGAATTGCGGATACTTGAACATGCAGCGCTTGCCGGGGAATTTCTGCGTGTCGTAGAGGTCTTCCATCCTGGTGGGCGCGGCATCGCCCTTGAACTGGTCCGTGTTGTAGGTCAGCACGATGCCGTAGCGCATCACGTCGACACCATACTCGTCATGAGCATCGGGTTCGATCTTGGAGAAATCGACGATCGAGGGATCGAGCTTCTCGACATATCCGGCATCGCGGGCGCGAATGAAGTCGCCCTTGGTCGGAAATTCGATCACGCTCCAAGGTATCGACGCACCCGAATCCATCGCGGCGAAGAATTTGGTCACGTCGGCATTGAAGTCGGCCTTCAACGTGACGCCGGTCTCGGCGGTGAAGTCCTTGTTGGTTGTTTCGTCGCGGGCACGGGTTGTCGCGCCGCCGGACCCGTCGTGCCAGACGAGTTCGCCCGACAGCTTGGCCTTGACCTCGGGCGGCAGCACATCCGCCAACGCCGGGATCACCCCGGCTACCGCAAGACATACAGCAGCGAAAGATAGTGATTTCAGAGCTTTCATCTCGATCTCCTCCATTGGCCTTCGGGCCGTTTATTTATTACAATTGTGATATTAAAAGGATTGATCTGGCCGTCGTCAAGCGATAAATTGCCCAGTGCAAGGAACGACGACAGCATGTTCAGATCGGATATGATGCTATTTCAGAACGTTACGGGCTTCTCCAGGGCGCGAACACCTCTCATCTGCACGGCTTAATTGTACGGTTGTGTTAAAAAAGAGACTTAGCGCCAAGGAGGAAACCATGCAGGACGACGCTCGCGCCGGGGCATCCGCCGGGCATGCGAACAGCATTGCCATCAACAGCCTTTCGCTGACCTTTCCCAACGGCTTCGTCGGCCTGAAGCCTACCGACCTCGAGATCGAGGGCGGGCAGTTCTGTACGCTGCTGGGCCCGTCGGGCTCCGGCAAGACCACGCTGCTCCGCGCCATCGCGGGCCTAGTCACACCAACCTCCGGCCAGATCAGGATCGGCGGCACGGATGTTACGAGGCTCCCCGTGCAGGCGCGCAACGTCGGCTTCGTGTTCCAGAACTACGCGCTGTTCCCGCACATGAATGTGTCCGACAACATCGAATACCCCCTGAAGCTCCACCATTGGGATGCCGGGGCGCGCAAGGCGCGGGTCAAGGAAATCCTCGACCTCATCGAACTCCCCCATGCCGGCGGACACTCGGTGGGCCAGCTGAGCGGCGGACAGCAGCAGCGCGTCGCCATCGGCCGGGCGCTGGCCTACAGGCCGTCGCTCCTGCTCCTTGACGAACCCATGGGGGCGCTCGACCGCCGCCTGCGCCAGCAGCTCGGTGCTGAACTCCGCGCCCTCCAGCAGCGCACCGGGATAACCGCCGTCTACGTCACGCATGACCAGGAAGAGGCCTTCATCCTGTCCGACCGCATCGCCGTCATGGCCCACGGCGAAATCTTGCAGTACGCAGCGCCCGGCGATCTCTATGCCCGGCCTGCATCGCGCTTCGTCGCGGAGTTCCTGGGGGAAGCAAATTTGATCGACGTGCAGGAACTGGCAAATCCGAACACGGCAATCACCGCGCATGGCCCCGTTCCCTTTGCGGGCGCAACAAAGTCCGTTCCCTCGTCAGGCAAGCCGGTCCTGCTGATCCGGCCCGAAGACATCCGCTTTGTGACCGACGCCTCAGCGCCCTTCGCGCTGATGGCAAGGTTCACGCGCAGGCTCTTCCTGGGCAGCCGCTGCCTCGTCACCGTGACGCTCCCGGAGGGCAAGGAAGTGGTGGTGGAATGCGGCAAGTCCGGCGCGCCGCCGGAAGGTGCCGATTGCCGGATTGCATGGGACCCGTCCGCTGCCATTATGCTCGACCACTAGCCGGAACCGGAGCCCTGACATGAAACGCATCCTCATCGCCAATCGCGGCGAAATCGCCCTCCGCATCATCCGAGCTTGCCGCGATGCCGGATATCATTCGATCGCCGTCGCCTCCGAAGCCGACCGGGCGGCACTTGCCGCGCGCGAGGCCGATGAATGTCACGTGTTGCCCGGCAATGCGCCGCGCGACACCTATCTGAACCAGGAGGCCATTCTCGCCATTGCGGCACGTGCCGATGCCGATGCCGTGCATCCGGGCTATGGCCTGCTGTCCGAGAACGAGGCTTTCGCCGCCGCCGTGGAAGCCGCAGGGCTCACCTGGATCGGTCCACCGCCCGATGCCATTGCGCGCCTGGGCGACAAGGTGGCGGCCCGCGAGATCGCGCGCGGCGTGGGCGCGCCGCTGCTGCCATCGTGGGAAGGGTCTGACCTCACCACGGCCAAGGCACTCGACTTCGTCAAGGCAAATGGCCTTCCCGTCATCATCAAGGCGCAGAACGGCGGTGGCGGGCGCGGCATGCGGATCGTGAGAGCCGAAGATGACATCGAAGCGCAAATCGCCGCCGCGCAGCGCGAGGCGGACCTCGCTTTCGGGCGCAGCGAATGCTTCATCGAGCGCTATATCGAGAGGGCCCGGCACATCGAGACCCAGTGTCTCGCCGACACCCACGGCAAGGTGATCGTCGTCTCGACGCGCGACTGCACGCTGCAGCGGCGGCATCAGAAACTCATCGAGGAGGCTCCGGCCCCCTTCCTCAGCGCCCGGCAGACCGGCCAGCTGGAGGAGGTCTCCGCTGCCATCCTCCGCGCCGTCGGCTATCGCGGTGCGGCGACCTGCGAATTTCTGCTCACGCCGGACGGCGATTTCTATTTCCTCGAAGTCAACACGCGCATTCAGGTCGAGCATCCCGTCACCGAGGAGGTAACGAGCATGGACCTGATCCGCAGCATGTTCGAGATCGCAGAGGGCGGGCACCTCGCCGATCCTCCGGCGGTGCGCGGTCACGCGATCGAATTCCGCATCAATGCCGAAGACCCCTGGGCCGACTTCAGGCCCTCGCCCGGCCGCATCGCGCAGCTGCAATTCCCCATGGGTCCGGGCATCAGGCTCGACTTCGGCTATCTCGCCGGCGACAGCGTACCCCCCTACTACGATTCCATGATGGGCAAGCTCATCGTCAGCGGGCGCGACCGCCGGCAAGCGATCGAACGGGCCAGGCGCGCCTTCGCGGAGTTCAGGGTCGAGGGCGTCACCACCATCATCCCCTTCCACGCCGCCATTCTGGCGCAGCCGGAATTCACCAGCGCGGATCAGAACGGCTTCACGGTCCACACACGCTGGATCGACTCCGAAATCCAGCGTCTCGCCGATGAGACCCGCGCCGTCGAAGCCGCCCGCGCGCCGCAGACCGAGGAGATGCCGAGCCTCATGGCCGACGACTCTCCCGCTAGCGTCACCCTCAGGCTCCAGTACCGCGCCGGCGTCAAGGCGCCGCTCTCCGGCATGATCATCGAGCTCTGCGTCAGCGAAGGCGACAGTGTTTCGGAAGGCGATGTCGTCGCCGTCATGGAGGCCATGAAGATGGAACAGCCGGTCTATGCCGAGACCTCCGGCACGGTCGCGACGATCATCATCGCCAAGGGCTCGTTCGTCGAGATGGACGCCGACATCATGGGACTCGACTGAGATGCCCAGCGCCTTGTTCCAGGGAGACGCCGCCGACGAGGCGCCGCAGGCGCAAGCGCTCCTCACCCTCGAGACCACGATCGAACCGTCATGGATCGACTACAACGGCCACATGACCGAGTGGCACTACTACAAGGTGCTGGCGGACGCCGGCGAGAACTTCCTCCGCGCCATGGGCTTCACCGAGGACTACCGCCTCTCCGGCTACAGCTTCTTTTCCGTGCAGGGCATGATGCGGAACCTCAAGGAATGCCGCCTCGGCGCGCCTCTCAGGGTGTGGACCGAGATGATTTCCTACAGCGGAACACAACTCCACATCTACCAGTATGTCGTCGACACCAGCCGCATGGTTACCGCCGCAACCGGTGAACACATGATGCTCCATGTCGACACCAACGCCCGCAAACGGATAGCCGCGCCGGATTACATGGAACAATGCATGGCGGAAGCGCTGCGCCGCTGGCCGCCCCGGCTGCGCCCCAAAGGCCTCGGGCTTTCCATCGCACCCTCAGCATGACAGATACGCGCGAGATTTCATTGACCGGCGACATCGACGGCGACGTCACGGCCCTGAAGACAAGGCCGGATGCCATCGATCCCACAATCGCGACCCGCGCTCTGCTGGAGCACTATGGCATCTCGGCCGAGGTCACCGAACTCCGCGGCGAACGCGATTCGAACTTCCTCGTCCATCCCGGCGGCATTCCGCGTTTCGTGCTGCGCATCGCCAACGTCGCGGAACAGAGACTGGTCGCCGCGTTCCGCGCCGCCGAGCTGCTGCATGTCGCGCACGCCGCGCCTCAGCTTCCGGCACCTCGCCTCCAGAAGACCACGCGTGGCGCCGACGGTTTCGACCTGCCGACCGCTGCTGGCCCCCGCCACGGGCAGCTCGTCACCTATCTCCCCGGCACGCCCATGGCGGCAATGCCCGATGCGCGCTTCCAGCACCATCATCTTGGCGAAACGGCCGCACGCATGTCGCTGGCGCTTCAGGACTTCGAGCATCCCGGCGCGCATCTCCCGCTGCTCTGGGACATCGCAAGGCTGCCGCAGGCCGCACAATTCATCGCCCACACGGTGGAACCCGAGCAGGTGCGCCTCGTCACATGGGCCGTCGAAAACTACCTGGCTCTTGGCGACGCGCTGCGGCGGGCCCGGCGGCAGGTCATCCACAATGACCTCAATCCGCACAACATCATGATGGACGCCGAGACCCACACCGTGACCGGCGTGATCGACTTCGGCGACAGCGTCCACTCGACGCTCGCCAATGATGCCGCGGTGGCGTGCTCCTATATCCTCGATGACAGCGACGACCCGCTGGCGCCTGTGCGCGATTTCCTCTCCGCCTATTGCCGCATCCTTCCGCTGGACGAGGCGGAGGCCGGAATGCTTCCGGTTCTCATCGCGGCACGCCACGCGCTCACCATCCTCATCACCAACTGGCGCGCCACGCTCTACCCGGACAATGCGGCCTATATTCTCCGCAACCAGCCCCGCTCGGTCCTGGGCCTCCGGCACCTTCATGCCATGGGCCGGCACCGCGCCAGAGACCAGATCTTCGCAGCCATCGCAGGACAGACGCCATGAACGCCTCCCTCGGCATGATCAATGCCTTCGATCCCGCAGCGGCGGCCGGCCTCGACGCCGCCGAGCGGGACATGATCGCGCGGCGGCAGCGCGTGCTTGGCCCCTCCTATCGCTTGTTCTACCAGCATCCCGTGCACATCGTGCGCGGCGAAGGCGTCTGGCTCTACGACAAGGCGGGACGGAAGTACCTCGACGCCTACAACAACGTCCCCTGCGTCGGGCATTGCCATCCGCACGTGGTCGAGGCCGTGGCCCGGCAGATGGCGGTTCTCAACACCCACACGCGCTATATCGGCGACGAGGTTCTCGACTATGCCGAGCGGCTGGTCGCGACGTTTCCCCCGGCACTCGACCAGGTGATGTTCACCTGTACCGGAAGCGAAGCCAACGATCTTGCACTGCGTGTCGCGAAGTCCGCCACGGGCGGGACCGGCATCATCGTCACGCGCCTCGCCTATCATGGCATCACCGAGACGGTCGCGGGCATCTCGCCGTCGCTCGGCGCCAATTCGCCGCTCGGAGCCGATGTCTATCTCGTCGATGCGCCCGCAAGTGCCTCGCAGGTGGACGCCGCCGAAACGGTGGGCACGCGCTTCGCCGATGGCGTCCGCGCCGCCCTGGCACAGATGGAGGCCGACGGTGTGAAACCCGCAGCCCTCATCGTCGATACGATCTTCTCCTCCGACGGCGTCTTTGCCGCGCCGCACGGTTTCCTCGCCGAGGCTGTGGCCGCGATGCGCGCCAAAGGCGGTCTCTTCATCGCCGACGAGGTCCAGCCCGGCTTCGGCCGCACCGGCGACGCCTTCTGGGGCTTCCTTCGCCACGGCCTCGTGCCCGACATCGTCACCATGGGGAAGCCCATGGGCAACGGCTACCCGGTTGCCGCAATGGTGGCGCGCCATGACGTGCTCGCCGATTTCGGAACGAGGTCGCGCTACTTCAATACCTTCGGCGGCAGTTCCGCCGCCATGGCCGCGGCCTCGGCGGTTCTCGACGTCATCGAGTCCGAGAACCTGCGGGACAACGCCCTCAGCACGGGGCGGATGCTCCAGGAGGGTTTGGCCAATCTCGCGTCACGCTATCCGCTGATCTCGGACATACGCGGTGCGGGATTGTTTATTGGCGTGGAGATCACCAGGGAGACCAATGGCCGGCGTGAACCCGCCGGTGAGGAGGCCTCAGCAATCGTTAATGGATTGCGGGAGAGAGGGGTCTTGATCAGCGCGTCAGGACCTGGCGCCAATGTTCTGAAGATACGTCCTCCTCTTCCTTTTGGGAATGCAGAAGCAGCACTTCTTCTGAATCTGCTCGATGACACTTTGCGGAGTATTCATTGTTCCATTACGATATAATATGGGTTTAGCAACTTTGATCGCATGGCTACAGCTGCCTGGAGCAACCTGACTTTTGATGGAACCATCAAGAGTCAGATCAGTTGCCCGCTCATCAACAGGTTGGTGCGTCATTGCTCCGCCAAGACGATTCCGTCTTGGCCCATGACGCACTAGATCCCGACGCCTCTTGGATCGACAACATCGCCTGATCTTTCAAACCGCACGTTCAACCTAAGACCTGCGGATTGTCACGCGAGCACCGCTCCAAGACGGCTTTTCTTCAGCAGCCTGCGCAAATCTCTCCATTTGATCATCTGTGAACAGGCAACTCCGTCCTGTTTCTGTAGAGACGTGAACGAGCGCACATTCGACAGTCGCACATTCTTGGCCATCCACAATGAGGACATGACCCAAGTGAATCTTCTTAGGATCAAAATCGAAAAGCGAGCTGACGACTTCAAGCATTGCAGGCGCACGAACTTCTCGCAGGTAGCGAAGATGGCTCTCCGCAGTATATAGGGCCTTTCCAGAGAGCCTGGTGTATGCAGGACCTACACCGAGATAATCTTGCAACGCCCAAGTCGCGTTCGAAAACACTACAAGGTAGTATCCTTCGTTCAAATGCCCGTACGCATCAAGCCATGAATCTTGCAGATGCTCAGAGTGGAGATTGAAGGCCATAGCTCACCACAGGTTATACAATCCATGCTATCGCAATTACGCTAACAGAACAACACAACCGAGTGGCCTGCTGCCGGTTCCGTGGACGGTTGGTTAAGCCAGCCCGAAGCCAGCGAAGAGCTGATTCAGAAAGCTCTCAAAACGAAGGCCCCGCACCTGCGGGTCCAGCTTGGTGATCTCGATTAGACGCGTCGCCAGTACCTGCGCTTTGGCTGTGTTCAGTGTTCCAGCCGTTGGCAGCGGCGGCCCCTCATTCTTCGCTTGGGCGAAGCTACTGAGAGAGCCGGGGTCAAGCAACTCGGGTATTTTGAACGCGACGCCTGGAAGCAGGCTGTTAAGCCGATCGATTTCGGCTCGGGTCAGTGGGTTTCACTTACCGCACCGATAGGTCATCGCCTGCCGGACAGTCGCCATGATCAGCTTCGTGAAATATGAGCGCCGCTGCTCGAGCGTGGAAGTCAGGAGCTGGACGATCGCCGGCCTTTTGCTTCCCGAAACCCAAAGCTCACCAATCCCCGCCTGCGCCACCGCCAATGGAAAGGCGGTCCTGTTGTTTCCGCTTCCCGGCAGGAAATCATGGAAAAGATCGGCCAAGCCTCCGATACTTCGCGCAGGATAATATGACTGCAGTAGGAATAAATAGTGGGGGAATGGGACTGATGTCCAATCTTCTCCACCATCAATTGCTAGATTCCTTGTGGTGTGATCATCGAATGGTTCGACGTATCCGCGCCCGCAATTGGCCAATCGCGTCGCCGGATCAGACGACGGACACGGCCCACTCATCCTTTGCGCAACAGTCGGCCGCAAGCGCCTGTCATTTCGGGGGATCACCGAGAAGTTCCGCGGCGCGCGCCTGGAGCATTGGCAGCACGGCTTTCACGAACCAGGCATTACGCTGAAACCAGTGGACGTTGCATGGGCTCGGGTGGGGCAGCAAGATCGTCTCAGGTCAGCGCGCTCGCCAGTCCTGCATCGCCTCTCCAAGCGACAGGCTCATGGCCTCCGGCATGTGCCATGCCTGGGCGTGGCGTCCGATCACGACGGTGAGACGCAGGTTGCTCAGCTCCTCCAGCAACGGTAGCAGCCTGCCTGTTGGATGCCGATCACCTCAATAACGGGGTCCCGATCCCATGCCGATTCACACACCGTCAACCGGCTCATGTCAGCAACAATGACCACAAACTGCCGAGAAGTACACTTGCGCCAGCCTCAACATCCCGCGGCTCGGAATATTCCGTGGCGTTGTGGCAAATACCACCGATACTCTTGATGGCGACGACGATCGAGGGACAGACATTGGTCATACGTATGCCGTCATGGGCCGCGACAGTGTGGAGCCGCATTGTCTCGAAGCCCTGTTCGGCAGAAACGCGCTCTACCAAGTCCAATAGTCCCTTGTCGAAGTCGCCGGCGCGCCGGTACTCAATGTCGAGGATTTCGCCGGCGGTCTTCGCCTTCGCGGGTGCTGAGTCCATGATGGCGCCGAATTCCATTTCCGCCCATTCGAGCACCGTCTGGTTTCGGGCACGCAGTTCGACAAACATGATGATGTCGGAACACACACTGTTGGGCGAGTTGGGATAGGCTTCAATCCGGCCCACCGAAGTGTGGAGAACATCGGCGGCGCGATCGACCAACGCACGCAGTTCGGTCATCACATAGGCGGCGCCCAAAAGCGCGTCGCGACGCCGCTCCATGGGCGTGGGGCCAGTGTGCGACTGCATACCCCTCACCGCAGCGCGAATCTTGGTGGCGCCCCAATAGCCTGCAAAGGGGCCAATGGTCTTGCCGCTGCGTTCGAGTTCTGGTGCGCATTCGACATGCATCTCGATATAGGCTCTCGGACGGGGCGCGACGCCCTGTCCGAGGTAGCCGATCGCCCCAAGCGCAGAATGCACGCTGATGCCTTTCCCGTCCTTTACCGCGTAGGCATCGGCAAGCGCCATCGAGCCGTCATAGACACTGCTTCCGATGAGACTCGGCTGGAAGCGGGCGCCCTCTTCGTTAGTCCAATTGCAGACCACGAGATTGGCTGTGGGCTTGAACCCGCCCGTTGCATGCGCCTCGCGAATGGCGGCGGCAGCGGCGAGGCCGGCCACCACGCCGTAGGCGCCGTCGAAGCGGCCGCCGAAGGGCTGGCTGTCGAGATGCGAGCCGGTCATCACGCAAGGCGCATCCCACCCGGCCAGATTGAGAATGCCGAACATGTTCCCGATGGGATCGATCACCGTGCGCATGCCGAGGTCGTCGAAGCGCTGGCGCAGCCAGGCACGTGCCTGCCCGTCTTCGGGCGTCAAAGCAGGCCTGTTGACGCCGCCCTCAGGCGTCGCGGCAACGGCGGATATTCCGTCCATCAGGCAGTGAAGCAGGTCAGGGTCAAGCACGGGATGGGTCAATGGAGCTCCGCATTCTGGGGCCGCAGGTCCACCGGAGGCGGCTGCGGCACTTCATTGGCGTCATAGAGATGGCAGGCGACGGCAGAGCCAGGAGCAACTGCTGTCAATGCCGGAGCTTTCTCGCGGCACACCGGCATGGCAAGGGGACAACGCGAGGCAAAGCTACAGCCCGGCGCGATGTTGATGGGCGAGGGCGGCTCGCCTTCGAGCAGCAGCTTGGAACTGTCATATGGATTGTCCTCGACTGTCGGCACAGCACTGAGCAGGGCTTTCGTGTAAGGGTGCCGCGCTGAATAAAAGAGGGTGCGGTTGTCGGCGATTTCCACGAGTTCGCCCAGATACATCACCGCGATGCGCGAACAGACGCGGCGGACCATGGCGAGATCATGCGAGATGAAGATGTAGGTGAGGTTTTTCTCCACCTGCAACCGCGAGAACAGCGAGAGCAGCTTGTTCTGCTCTGACTGGTCGAGCGCTGATACGGTCTCGTCGAGGATCAATAGCTGTGGCTCGAGCACCAGTGCTCGGGCGACAGATATGCGCTGACGATCGCCGGTGCTGAGGGAGTTGGGCAGGTGATTGTAGATCGCGGTGGGGAGGCCTACATCAGTCATTGCCTGTTCGACTCGCGCCCGCATGTCGGCCCCCTTGTGGATGCCATGGATGCGCATGCCCTCCTCGATCATGCGCCCAACCGTCATGCGGGGCGGCAGGGCGTTGTAGGGGTCCTGCAAAAGCAGCTGAAAGCCACGCCGTGCGGCAGTGAGTTCCCTCTCCTTCATGTCACTGAAGGAGCGGTTGTTGAAAAGGATCTCGCCATGTTCCGGCCTCTCGAGTGCCGTCAGAAGGCGCGTGAGGGTCGACTTCCCGCAGCCACTTTCGCCGACAATGCCAATGTTATCCCGCGGCATGACATCGAAAGTGACGTTCCGCACTGCCTGCACGGAATTGTATGAGTTGAGATGGCCAGGGCGCCGTACATAATAGGTACGCTTCACGTCGCGTACCGACATGATCGGTTGTTCGGCGGAGCGCGTGCTGACGGCGGGTGCCGCAGTGCTGTGCCAGATTCGCGGAATCTGCTCGATAATAGCCTGGGTATAGGGCGTGGCAGGCTCGTTTATGAGCGATTGCGTTTCGCCGATCTCGGCCACCTTGCCTTCTTGCAGCACCACCACGCGATCTGCCAGCTGGTTCAGTGTCGACAGCGAAGAGCTGACGAACAGCACGCTCACGCCATGCTCACGGGCAAGCTGCTGGAGGAGCCGGACGATTTGCAAGGCAATCGTCACGTCGAGGGGCTGGGTGACATTGTCGGCAATGATCATTGCCGGATCGGTCGACAGTGCGTCGACGATCATGGCGCGCTGCATCATCCCACCGGAGTACTTCGTCGGGTATTCGTGGAAACGTTCCTCTGGCGACGGAATGCGCACTTCAGCCAGCAGCTTCAGGATCTTATTCCGGGCATATGCTGCCGAAATCTCCGGCCGCACCGCACGCAACTTTTCGACGAGCTGAGGACCGACTGGAATGGTTGGGTCGAGGCTGCTCTGCGGACGTGATCCGATATAGGCGATCTCCCTGCCCGGGCGCAGCATCGAGTGACCAGTCCCGTCGAGAGTGCTCTTGCCCTTGAAGCGGATGTCGCCGCCTCGGAACTCGAGCGTCGGCGGCAGCCAGTTGGCGAGCGCGCGGCTCAGCACCGATTTGCCACCACCCGTCTCGGCGAAAATACCAAGAATTTCATGCGAATTGAGATCAAAGCTCACGTCACTGAGGATGGCCGGAGACCCAAGCTCAACCGGCCCGACGGTGAGGTTCCGGACGCTAAGCACCGGCTCCCTGGTTCTGGTGTCGCCCATCAAGATGCACCCCCGTAAATCCGGTTTCTGGCCTTCTCCAGCGCCGAACCCATGAGATTGATCGACATCAGCACAAGGGTGAGGAAGAGGCCCGGCATGGTGGCGATCCACCACGCGTTGATCAAGTACTTGCGGGCGTCCGATATGATGGTGCCGAAGCTGGGCGTAGGCGGCTGCACGCCGATCCCGAGGAAGCCGAGAACCGCCTCGAAGATCATCATGCGCGCGACATCGAGCACGGCGACGAAGGCGATGCCTGGTAGGATATTAGGCGCGATGAACAGCAGCATGATACGGAAGTCGGCAGCGCCCAAGACACGCAGTCCCCGCACATACTCACGGCTGCGCTCGGTGATCGCAAGACCTCTCGCCACACGCGCATAGAGTGGCCAACCAGAGAGCCCGAGCACGATGATGATGGTGAGCACCGAAGGCGTCGAGACGCCGAGGATCGAGATCGCAAGGATGATCATCGGCACTGAGAGCTGCGCATCGGTGATGCGCATGATGATCGTGTCCCACCAGCCGCCCTTGTAGCCCGCGACCAGCCCCAGCGCGCAGCCGACGCAGAACATCAGTACCACGGTGGTGACGCCGATGAAAAAGGAATAGCGCAGCCCGATGAGGCAGCGCAGCAGCATGTCGCGGCCCAACTGGTCAGTACCCAGAGGGTGCAGAAGGCTCCATTTTTCACCGAACAGGATGGGCGGCAGGAATTTCTCGCGCACGCTGATCTTGGTGGCCGAGAGGCTGGTGACTTCAGGATAGATGGCCGAAGCCAGCACGATGACGAGCAGTATGGCAAAGCCGATGCGGAAACCAGTGCTGCGCATTGCCTCGGCGACGATGCGGTAGCCGACGGAACGTTCGCGCAGTGCCGGAGCCTTCAGGTCTAGGGAAGGGTCCGCTACGGGTGACATGGTCATGATCAGAGCTCCACCCGTGGGTCGATGGCATAGGTGATGAGATCGACGAGTATGTTGATGAAGACGAAGACGGCGCTCGTCAGAATGGCGATGCCTTGGATCAGCGGGAAGTCGCGCGAGACCACCGAAAGCACGGTGAGATGACCTAGGCCCGGATAGTCGAATATGTATTCGACCACGAGCACGCCGCCGATAAGCACCGATAATTGCATGCCGAGAAGATTTACCAGCGGAACGGCAGCGTTGCGCAACGCATGGCCGATAACAATGCGCCAACGCGAGAGGCCGCGAACGCGCGCCTCATCGATGAAGGGTGCCTGCATGATCTCGCCCAATGAGACCGTCAGCGTACGGATGAGGAATGGGCAGATCTCGACTGCCAGCACGATGGCAGGCAGCAGAACATAGGCGAAACCTTGATAGCCCAGCGCGGGCATCCAACCGAGCTTCACCGAGAGGAACAGGATGAGGACGATCGACAGCCAGAAATTCGGGATCGACACGAATACTGACTGCACGAGGAGCGCCAGCGACGAAGGCCAACGATCAGGATAAAGGCCGCCAAAGATGCCGAGCGGCACCGAGACCAGCAGCGCGAAGAGTAGCGACATGCCCG
>CAZECZ010000028.1:0-37759 GCA_964510815.1 uncultured Aestuariivirga sp. | reverse complement strand
GCCCGCAAGCATCAGGGTGAGAGGCAGGCGCTCCACCACAAGGTCGATGACGGGCGCCATGTTGGATTTTGTCGGATCGATGTATTCGCCGCCTGCCACCACCATACCGTTGCGCGGGCGCACATAGGACTGGCCGAAGTCGCCCTGCACCACGCCTGCGATATAACGGCCATATTGCACGATGATGGGATCGCGGAGGCCCATCTTCTGGGCCACTTCCTTTACCACCGATTCGTTGGCCATACCGCCGACGATGAGGCGAACCGGATCGCCCGGCACAACACGTAGCAACGTGAAGATGATGAGTGAGGTGAGGAACACGATCACCACGCCCTGTGCCAGCCGCTTCAGCAGATACTCGACAAGAAACATCTGTCCCAGCTTCCCCAAGCTTTCGGGTGAAGACTGCGGGATGCGGAGGAAGTTCCCCGCATCTCGCAGCCGTGAGTCAGGATCAGCTCAGAGTGGCCTTCGAACCATCGAGCATGCCGTTCGGATAGATGTAGAGTCCCTCGAGTTCCTTACGGTAGGCGTGCAGGAACACGGAGGTGAAGAGCGCCAGCGCCGGCGCCTTTTCAGCGAGCAGCGGCAGTGTTTCTTCCTGCAGGATCTTGCGGCGCTCGTCGACGGTCGGCGCATTGCGCTCCTTGTCGAGCGAAGCGTCGATATCAGGATCCACGATGCCGGTGATGCGCTTCGACGTGGAGTGGAAGTGCGTGCGGATGACGAGGTCAGGCTCGGGCGAACCCGTACACCAGCCGCAGTCGATCATGTTGCCTTCGCCGCCGCCTTCCTTATCATAGAGCAGATTGCCCCAGGCCGCGAGTTCAAGAACCTGCAGTTTCACCGGGAATCCCTGTTCCTGTAGCATGCCGGCGATCACCTCGCCATATTCCTTGGTCTTCGGATAGAAGCCCGTGGATGTGTAGTAGACGAGTTCTGGCAGGCCCTTGCCGCCCGGGAAGCCTGCCTCCGCTAGCAGCTTCTGGCATTGTTCAGGATCATATTCCGGATAATTGTCAACTTCAGTATAGCCGAACTTGACCGGCGAGATGTGCGCCTTGCTGGCGCTTCCTGACATGCCTAGCACTTCGAGCAGCACCGAGCGGTCGATGGCGTGGCACGCCGCCCGGCGAACGCGCCAGTCGGTAAAGGGCGGCTTTGAGCAGCGGAAGAACAGATATTTGTTCTCTGTCGAGAGCACCTTGTTGATGACGAAGTTGGGATTTTGCGAGATGGTCTCGACCTGCTCCTGCTCGAGGCGCTCGATCAGGTCGGCTTCGCCATTGAGCAGCGAGAGCGTACGTGTCGTGGTGTCGCCAACGAAGCGGTACTCGATACCTGGCAGCTTCGGTTTGCCCATGAAGAAGCCCTCATAGGCTTCGAGCATGCTGCTGTCGCCCTTCTGCTCGACAAAGCGGAAGGGACCGGTGCCGTTGGGTTTTGCGGAGAGCTTCTTCTTGTCGGCCACATCGGAGGCCGAGAGGATCGGCAGGAATGACGAGAGATAGTAATAGAGCACGGCGGGATAGCCGAACTTCTCGGTTTTGATGCGGCAGGTGTGCTTGTCGACAACTTCGACCTCGACCTGGCCAGGATACCACTGAGCCGGACGGTCCGGCTGGCAGCCATATTCATAGGTGGCCTTCACGTCTTCGGCCGTAAAGTCCTGACCGTCGTGGAACTTGACCCCTTCGCGCAGTTTCACCTCGAGCGTGTACTGGTCGATAGGCGTAAGCGATGTCGCAAGCTCGAACACCAGTTCTTCCGGGTTGTCCGGCTTCATGGGCGCACGGGTCAAATAGCCGAACATCATGCCTTCGATGATGAGCTGGCCCAGATTGGTGTGCGTCGTCGGATCCCAGTTGCCGGTGAGTGCCTCGGCGGCGAGAAAGCGCATCGACTTTCCGGCCTCGGCATAGGCGGAGTTCACGAAGAACTCCGGATTGATGCGGACGGCGGCGGCAGTGCCGACACCCGCCAGCACGGTCTTCAGTGCGTCGCGTCTCGTAAACATAGACGTTTCTCCCTCAGGTTCTTGTTCCGGCGTTCAGTCGATGTTCTCCGTCCCGTTCAGCGGGCCGGCTTCCCGGCGGGGCTGGCCGGCCAACCCCGCAAGGAAGAAAACGAATTCACAATTTTCGTAGCCAGCTCTCCCAGCGCGGATCAAAGAGCAGCGCACGGGCGCGCATGTATTTCCATGCGCCGTATTTCTGATAGTCGAAGTCCCAACTGCTGAGCTTACGGTTGACGATGGCCCACGAGGCCCATTTGATGTCTGCCAGGCAGCGGGCGACGTTGACACGCGCCACGATGGCGGGCTTCAGGTTGCCATAGTACTGCTCGATCAGTTCAAGCGAACGGTCTTCAGGATAGAACATCTCGCCGATGAAGACGCCGATCTCGTAAGCGCGTTCGTTGTTCGAAGCGAATTCGCAGTCGATCAGCTTCATGCTGGCATCCGGCTTCATGAGAAAATTGCCGGGCATAGGATCGTTGAAACACGGCACGAGATCGAGACCCGAGGCGAGCATCGCGGCCTTGGCCTCCTCATATCGCCGCACGATCCAGGCGAAGTCCGACGGCAAACAAGAGCCCAGTTCACGAGCCTGCGTGAAGTGCTCGTCGATCATGTCGAAAACGGTCTTGGTGGCAGGAAGCGCCGCGCCCGCATTGAACTTTCTGTAGAGACTGATGACGGCGAGCTGGATATCGGCATCGCGGAAATCGGCGTTGGTGCAGGCCCGATAGCCCTCAAGAAATTCGAAGGCCTCCACACCTTCTTCAGGATCGAAGTAGATGACCTCGGGCCCGATGCCCATGGCATGTGCATTCCTTGCGGCCAAGTGCGCAGTCTTGCGGTCGATGAACTTCTCGGAACCCGCGCCCGGAATCTTGACAAAGTAGCGCCGGTCACCTGCGACGTCGATACGCCAGTTGCCGTTCATCAGCCCGCCCACGAGAGCGGCATAGGAGAGGTTCCGGCCCTGCCACTGCGGCACGCGCCGCAGGACCCTCTCGATCGCCCTTTCGGCGTCCGTCTGCGCTTCACCAAGCTTCTTTTCCAGCATCAAACCCGCCCCAGCTTTTCCGAGAAGCGCGGATCACGCAGGCCCATGCGGGCGCGCTGGAAGCGCCAGTCGCCGAACTTCAGGAATTCATAGGTTACCCGGCGCGAGGTGCCAGCGAGAAGCGCCCCGATGAGACCCCAGCGCAGATCATCGGCGATGCCATAGAGCCAGGCGCGGTTGAACAGCGCGCGATCGTAGCGGCCGTAGAAAATCTCAAAGCTTTCGACCGCGTCACCTTCGTTGTCATGGGCTTCCAGAAGAAAGCTGCCGAGATCCTCGAAGGGATCCATGTCGCCTGCGAGATCCCAGTCGACGAGACGGACCGACCCGTCTGCCGAGATCATCACGTTCGAAACATTGCCGTCACCATGGGCGGGAACCGTATCAACGCCCGAAGCCCGTATGGCGTCGCGCGCTTCGCGCGCGCTGGAGGCCAGCCACGCGATATCTTCAGGGACGGGTGCCTTGGCGGACCGGCATTTCTCAAGAAGCGTCTCGACGTGGTCGAAGACACTGGTGCTGAGGCCCAAGGGAGCCGTGCGGTGGAAGCTCTTCTTTGCCGCGATGACGGCGTGGCGCGTGGCGCGGTCGGAGTAGCGGTCGAGCGTTCCCGTGGTCCAGCCGGCCTCCGGCAAGAGGTCCTCCATCACCAGCGTACGAATGGCGAGGTCGGCCGCCAAAACAGCTGGACCAATGCCGGCGGCGGCGGCTTGCTGCGCGGCCTTGAACGTCGTGGCCGTATCGGAATAACGTCCGGTGTCCTCGTCCATCAGCTTGGCCAGGCAGGTCTCACCAGTGGGCCGGCGCAGCCGCAGGAGTGTGCTGTCCACGCCGCGCCAGCTCGGCGATGCCAGGACCGGTATGGCTGGTTCGGCGGTGGCCGAGGCCCAGGCCGGGCCTGCTGCTTGTCTTGCGATATCCTCGGCTGTGGACATCAGGTTCTCCCCGGAGATGTATCCGCGCATAAATGGTACGAGCCGTAGCAGGAGTGTGATCCAGCTTCCCGGTGAGCGGTATGTCTCACAGTCCACAATCTCTTTGCTGGCGGGCGACTGCGGCTCGAAAAGCTACGCAGTTTCCGGGCAGGCTGATAGAAAATCTGCCAAACGTGCTGGCATCGGACGGATCATGAATATTTCCGAACTTGCGGACCTCGACATCAGGACACTGACAGCCGCCTACAAGGCTGGCACCCTGTCACCCGTGGAGGCCCTTTCGGCGACGCTGGCCCATACCGAGCGCGTGAACCCCACGATCAATGCGCTCTTCCATATCGCCTCAGATGAAGCGATGGCAGTGGCGAAGGCGTCCGAGGCCCGCTGGCAGCGCGGCGAGCCTCTCAGCGAACTCGACGGCATCCCCGTCACCATCAAGGACAGCGTCAACAAGGCGGGCTGGCCCTATTTCCATGGCGCCAGGCCCAACCGCGACCTTCCGCCCGCGCGCGAGGATGCGCCACCTGCCGCGCGGCTGCAGGAAGCGGGTGCGGTGATCTTCGCCAAGACGGTAATGCCCGATTGCGGGCTTCTGGGCGCGGGCGTCTCTTCGTCCCATGGCATCGTGCGCAATCCCTGGCGGCTCTCGGCCAATACTGGCGGGTCGAGTGCGGGTGCCGGCGCTTCGCTGGCGGCAGGGCTAGGCCTCATGTCGGTGGGCTCCGACATAGCGGGCTCGGTACGGCTGCCAGCCGGGCATTGCGGGCTTGCGGCGCTGAAGCCCACGCAGGGGCTCATTCCGCATCTTGCGTCGGACATAATGCGCTCGGCAGGCCCCATGGCGCGGAGCGTGACTGACATCGCGGCCATGCTGCGCATTCTGGCGCGGCCTGATAGCCGCGACTGCTGGTCGCTACCGCCGACCGACATCGACTATGCCTCACAGCTGGAGCGCGACGTTAAGGGCTTGAAGATCGGGGTGCTGCTCGACATGGGCTTCGATCCGCGCCCCGTGCCGGAGGTCGTGGCCGTCGTGACAGCTTCGGCGCGCCTGCTAGAACAGGCCGGAGCGCAGGTATCCGAAGTGCCGCCGCCCTTCGACTATGACGCCTATGAGGCCATCGACCGCATCCTGCAGATCAGGGGCTATGCGGAAATTCAGTCCTTCGCACCCGAGCGCCGGAGCGAGGTCACGCCGGCAGTGTTCGCCTGGAGCCAGCCGGGCGGCAGCTACACCACAACCGACCACGCGAACTTCCTGAAGTCGATCGCGGCCTCGCGCATGCGCATGGAGGCACACACACGCCCCTACGACTATGTGCTTTCGCCCATCCTGCCGGTCGTAAATTTTGCTGCAGAGGCTCCTGGAGCACGGACCGACGTTCCGCTGGCCCATGCGAATTTCACCGCCCTGTTCAACCAGACCACGCAACCGGCTGCCGCCGTACACCAGGCTTTCGCCGCCGGGCTTCCGATTGGCGTTCAAGTCAGCGGAAAGCGCTTCGACGATCTTGGTGTACTGCAGGTCGCCCAGTTCCTGGAAAAGGCAAGAGGTCCCATGGTCTGGCCACTCAATCCGCGCGCCTGATCCTTAGGCTCAGCGGCGCAAATCATATCATGACGATCACGCATAAGGGGTGTGCAACCGCTTCTCTATTGCCAAGGCCGCAATATTGTTCCTACTCTCCCTTGTCCAGCAAGGTGAGGCCATCCCGTGCTCAAGGAATTCACGACCGACACCATCACGGCCACGCGGCAGCTTCCAGCCTGGCGCGAGATCATGTCGGACGTGTACTATAGCGTCGACATTGTGCGTCCCGAGCAGCATCTGCGGGGAAAGATCCGCGAAGTCGAGATCGAGAACCTGTCGTTCACGCGGTTCGATTCCGACCATCAGCGCGTGCTGCGGACCAGGTCCAAAATCGCTCAGGAC
Organism: uncultured Aestuariivirga sp.; assembly: GCA_964510815.1. Classification (GTDB taxonomy): domain Bacteria; phylum Pseudomonadota; class Alphaproteobacteria; order Rhizobiales; family Aestuariivirgaceae; genus Aestuariivirga. The sequence goes on along the minus strand of CAZECZ010000028.1, from coordinate 31,820 downwards.
CCTGACGATTCCTACGTCTTCATCATGCCGCAGCGCGAGAAGATGTTTTACAGCCAGCTCGGCCGCACAGGTTTCGTCACCGAGGGCGACTACATATTAGTCAGCACGTCCGAGTTCTATGAGCTGTCCTGCCCCGACAATTTCATCAATTATACGGTCAAACTGCAAGGCCAGAGACTGCGCGAACGCATCCCCAACATCGACGACCATCTCTGCTGCCGCTTCCCGATGAACCGTGAAATGGCGCAGATCGCCATTTGCCTCGCCGCCAAATCGGCGGCCACTCTCGCGTCTTCGCCCTCGGCCCATGCTGCGGCGCTCGCCTGTCGAATTGAAGATTTCATCGCCATGGTCGTCGAGTACGAAGACACCAGCGATGCAGGCCAGGAGAAGCGTGCCCGCTTCTTGCTGCGCCAGCGGATCTCGCAATACATCCGCAGCAAGATCGAGGATCAGGATCTTACCCCCCGCGAGATTGCGCTGCGGCTCGGTATCTCCGTCAGTTACCTGCACCGCGTGTTCAACGAGCACGGTACCACGGTTTCGGCCTATATCATGGACCAGCGGCTGAACCTCGCCTACGAAAGGCTGGCGAGTGCGAACGGCCTGCGCGCCACCGTCGCCGAGGTGGCCTATTCGACAGGCTTCAAGAACCCGTCGCATTTTTGCAAGGCCTTCGCGGGCCGCTACAACAAGGCACCGAGCGATGTGCGCCCGAAGAGCATGTAAGACTGGGCGCTGTCGACCTTCCTTGGTTAAGCGTCTCCCGGCCCAGAGATAGTGGACTGTCAGACATTCCGCGCCGGATGCTCCCCCTGCATCATCATGACAATTCGCAGTGGGAGGTGTTCATGCAGATCCGCGCCTATTTCGAGGAATGGTCAAGGCGCCCCGGAGAGCGCGTACGCATGGCGATCAGCACGACCCGGCCCGAAGTGCGGGCCGAACTGCGGAGGCTCATCACTGGGCCGGGGGCGGCAGGCGAGTGCCGCATCGGCAGCGAAGCTGTTCCGGGAGTACCGGTAATCACCGTCGCAGGCCGGATACAACACAGCCCCGTCGGCTCCTATGCAAGACTGCCCCTGGGCGATGGACAGGCCGACGGACGCCTCAGTCTCTCCTGCGCCATCTGGCCCACCCTGCCCGGCAAGGGGCCACAGACGGTGTGGGCCATCGCTCACTCCGGCGGAACGCTGAAGCTCGTCGTGGCCAATGGGCGGCTGAGCCTCACGCATGATGAAACGCTGGTCACCTCCGACATGCCGATCATGGCACGCAACTGGTACTCGGTGGTGACGACCGTCGGCCCGGATGGTTCTGCGCTCGATGTCTACTTGCTCAAAGGCCATACGCGGAAGCGCGAGGCCCGCAACGAGGGAGCGGGCTGCACCATCGGGCACCCGGAAACCCTGATGCTCGCCTCGACCGGAGCCGATGCATCGCGGCGCGCCATCGATTGCTACAACGGCAAGATCGACTCCCCGCGCCTCTATTCCTCAATTCTCAGTGCCGGCCAGTGCCGTGAACTTCACCTTACCGGCATTTCGAAGGTTCCGCCCAGCGCCGACTGGCTGATCGGCGGCGACTGGTCGTCCGGCATGGTGAAGTCACTCATACCCGGGGTTCCAGATGGCGAACTCATCAATGGCGTCGAACGCGGCGTGACGGGCCGCAACTGGGATGGCCGCAGCGATTCCTTCATCGAGACGCCGGCACAATATTGCGCCCTGCAGTTCCATGAAGACGACATGGTCGATGCCGACTGGAGCTATGACCTCGACTTCACGCTCCCAGAAACGTTAAAGAGCGGCGTCTACGCCGTGAAGCTGTCGGCGGGTGAGGAAACCGAGCATTATCCGCTCTTCGTGATGGGAGCGAAGACGGAGGGCGCCCCTGCTCTCTTCCTCGCCTCCACCAACACCTATCTCGCCTATGCCAATGATCATCTTGCAGGGCTGGATTTCTCGGCGGTGATGACCCACGACATGGTGGTGCCGCACGACGAGAAGCTGCTGTTCACCGATCCGGAATTCGGCCGCTCCTGCTACGACACGCATTCCGACGGTACCCCGGTGCGCTATTCCAGCCGGCGGCGGCCCATCATCAATGTGAGGCCAGGACATCCCAATTGGCTCACAGGTTCTTACCGCCATTTTCCGCAGGACATGTATCTGGTCGAATGGCTGGAACGTTCTGGCATGGGCTTCCATATTGCAACCGACGAAGACCTGCACTGCGAGGGTGCGGCACTTCTCGACAAGTACAAGGTGATCGTCACCAGTTCCCATCCAGAATACTGGACACGCGACGGGCAGGACTGCCTCGACCGCTATCTCAAGTCTGGCGGACGGCTTATGTATCTGGGTGGCAACGGCTTCTACTGGGTGACGAGCCACGACCCCGAGCGGCCGTGGATCATTGAGGTCCGGCGAGACAACTCCGGCACGCGCTGCTGGGATGCACCCTATGGCGAACGCACCCATGTGGCCAGCCTCGAGCAGGGCGGCATCTGGAAGACGCGCGGGCGCGGACCGCACGGTCTCGTCGGCGTAGGTTTCGCCTCCGAAGGCTGGTCGAAGGGCAGCGGCTATCAGCGGCTGGAGGCGAGCTACGGGGGGCCGGGCGCGACCTTCTTCAAGGGCGTCAACGAAGAGCTTGTTGGCGATTTCGGCCATGTGCTGGGCGGTGCGGTGGGCGACGAAGTGGACCGTCACGACGTCTCGCTCGGAAGTCCGGCGCATGCGCATGTCCTCGCCTCCTCCACGCCTCTCGGAAACGAGTACCAGCTGGTGATCGAGGAGCAGACGCTCGCCCTTCCCGACCAAGGGGGCCAGCACAAGCCGTCCCAGGTGCGCTCCGACATGATCTACTTCACTACCGACAACGGTGGTGCCATTTTCTCGATCGGCTCCATGACCTTTGCCGGAGCGCTCGCTTGGAACGATTTCAACAACAGCATCGCCCGCATCACCACGAACGTGCTCGAGGCTTTCACCTCGGAACTTCCCGCGGAGTGAGGCGACCTTGAGCAAGCCAGGATCAACAGCAGGCCGGAGTACATCATGGTCCATGTCACTGACGATCTAAGAAAAACCTATGTGGAGTCGGACGCGCTGGGACTGGCCGATCTCGTTCGCCGCGGCCAAGTCTCGCCCCTGGAACTGGTCGAGACCGCGATCGAGATGATCGAGAAGGTCGATCCCACGCTCAATGCCGTGGTCATCCGCACCTTCGACATCGCGCGACGAACGGCGGAGAATCCGGGCAACGGTCCCTTCGCCGGCGTGCCGTTTCTACTCAAGAACATCGGCTCGATGTGGAAGGACACGCCACTCACCGCCGGCCTTGGCTATCTCAAGGATTTCGTCTGCGACCGCGACTCGGAAATGTCACGGCGCATGAAGGCTTCGGGACTGGCGCTGCTCGGGCGCACCAACACGCCGGAATACGGCTGGTGCATCACCTCGGAGCCAAAGCTCTATGGGCCCACTGTCAATCCATGGAACCCGAACGTCACAGCAGGCGGATCGAGCGGCGGGTCGGCGGTTGCGGTTGCATCTCGCACGGTGCCGATCGCGGAAGCCTCCGACGGCGGCGGCTCGATTCGTGTACCTGCCTCGTGCAATGGCGTCGTGGGGCTCAAACCGTCACGCGGCCGTATCAGCTACGGGCCCGATGATGTCGATATCTGGTTCGGCAGCATCTATGCGCTGTGCCACACGCGCAGCATCCGCGATACGGCAGCCTTTCTCGATGCGACAGCGGGCACGTTGCCGGGCGATCCCTATAATCCACCGCGGCCGGAGAAGAGCTGGCTGTCGCTGCTCGAAGAGAAGCCGAAGCGCCTGCGGGTCGCCTATACGCTGAAAGCCCCTTGGGGCGAGCCACTGGCTTCCGACGTCGCGGCGGCGGTGAAGAATGCCGCAAGGCTCCATGCCGAACTCGGCCATGATGTCGAGGAATATGATCTGAATCTCGATCTCGAAGCAGCATGGTGGCGCTACAACGACATCGTTGCGGTGGAGCATGTGGGCGAGTTCGACCGGCTCGCCGTCATTGTGGGGCGGCCGGTGACCGAAGCTGATCTCTCGCCCTTCAACTGGGCCATGCTGCAATACGGCAAGACGCTGTCGGCCACGCAGTATTCCGCGAGCTTTAGGGCTGTTCGCAAGGCGGCCCAGTCGATCGCCATGGAGCTGGATGCATATGACGCGTTCTTGACCCCGACCCTGACCCAGCCGCCGCGCCCTCCCGGCTACTGGTCGATGGAGGACGGCAACCGCGAGCGCTATCTACATCGCTGGTCGGATGCCGCCTACATGTTCTCGTTCAACATCTCGGGCCTTCCCGCAATCACCGTGCCTGGCGCGATGAGCCGCGAGAATGCGCCCATCGGCGTGCAACTCGTGGGACGATACGGCGACGAGGCCACGGTCCTGCGTCTGGCACGGCAGATGGAAGAGGCCGCACCTTGGATCGCCTTGCGACCGCAGATCTGTGCTGGGTAATGCCGTACTAGATGTGACCTTTCAATAGGTTGGTGCGTCATTGCTTCGCCAAGACGATTCCGTCTTGGCGCATTGCGCACTAGGCCGCAGCGCGCACCCGTTTCGCCAGCTGGTATTCGTGCCAGACAAGCCACAGAACGACGAGATCGAAGACCGTCAGGATGATCAGTCCCGGTGCATAGGTATAGGAATAGCGATAGAGCTGATAGGCGATGAACAACACCAGCACCACCAGCGTGGCCGGATAAGCCCATAGCTTGTTGGCCAGAAGCCCGGCCGCCAGTGCCAGCTTCACCAGCCCGTGACTGAGCAGATAGAAAGCATAGAAGGACTTGCTGTCGACGGAGAGGCCCTGCGCCATGTTGACCAGCGTTGTGGCGATGATGTCACGCGGATCCTCGACCAGCTCCGATTGAGTGAACCAGCGCACGAGCGATGCGATATCCTGGGCGGTCGCGACGTAGAGCATGACGCCGCCAGCGCATTCGATCAGCGCATGCAAGGCCTTGAGCAGGATGCTCACCTCGAAGGCGCGGTGAATAATGCGTTCGTTCAATCGATCCTCAGGCGATGTCCTCAGTCCCGGCCGCGCGCTTGCGGCCGGAGATCATCGCCAGCACAAGATTCTCCCGATGGCGGAAACTTGCAAGGACCACGCCGCCGACATGCAGAAGGACCAGCACCAGGACCACGTGCGCGGCCGTGCTGTGCACCATCTGCACGGTATCATCGCCGAAATAGGCGTCGGTGGTCATCATCCAGCCCGACAACGCCGTGGTGAACATGCCTGCCATCAGGGCGATAATCATGGCGCCGCCGGCCGGATTGTGTCCGATGTGGCGGGCCTCGGTGCCGCGCAGAATGGCAACCAGATAGGCGAACACGGCGGCCGGCGAGCGGAGGAACTGGGAGAACTTGGCATAACGCGTGCCGACGACGCCCCAGACCAGCCGCAGGATCACGAGGCCGCCTGCCGCGTAACCGGCCCAGAAATGAAGCGCTTCGCTGCGGCCTGGCACCAGCCACGCCACCGCAAAGCTCGTCACGAGGCACCAGTGGAACAGGCGCACGAGCGGGTCCCAGACACGCGCCACGTCTGGTGACGGACGCGGGTCTGCGGACACCATATGGTCGCGATCAGTTCTCACCGGCTTCCGGATTGTCGACCTTGGCCAGCGTCTCGGCGTTGAAGGCCATGTTGAGCTTCTTGCCGGACTTGTCCGTGACATAGGCTTCGTAGCAACCGCCCTCGGTCTTGATCTTGCTGACCTTCATGCCCTCGGATTCGAGCTGCTTCTTCAGGGATGCCACCGGCTGGAACTTGCTGGCGGCGGAGCTGCTGCAAGTCGCTCCAGAAGCAAAGGCAGGCGTGGCGATGACAGCCGCGATGGCGGCCAGGGAAAGAATGCGGAACATGGGTAAACCCTCATGATTAGCGTTGCGAAAGGCTGCACCTTGTGAAGTGCGCCCGTGCAGGACATGCCGCCCTGACACGCCTGCGATCATAGGCGCCGCAAACCGACAGAAAGCTGACGCCAGAATTAATACTTGTCCATGTTCGAAACAAAGTTGACTACAAAGCAAAACCGCCACCGGTTAGATGCCGGCGGCGGCTTGCACATGAACTTCTTGTAAGGGGAGGGCTAACCCTTCTTGTTCTGCCGGTTGTCGATCAAGTCCTGAACCACGGCCGGATCGGCAAGCGTCGAGGTATCGCCCAGTGAACCGAAGTCGTCTTCGGCGATCTTGCGCAGGATGCGGCGCATGATCTTGCCGGAGCGGGTCTTGGGGAGGCCGGGCGCGAACTGGATCTTGTCCGGCGTCGCCAGTGGCCCGATCTCCTTGCGCACATGGGCAACGAGTTCCTTGCGCAGTTCGTCAGAGCCACCCTCGCCCGACATCAGCGTGACATAGCAGTAAATTCCCTGTCCCTTGATGTCATGCGGATAGCCGACGACAGCAGCCTCGGCCACGTGATGGCTCGACACCAGCGCCGACTCCACTTCGGCCGTTCCCAGCCGGTGGCCCGACACGTTGATGACGTCATCGACGCGGCCGGTGATCCAGTAATAGCCGTCCTTGTCGCGGCGGCAGCCGTCGCCGGTGAAATACATGCCCTTGTAAGCGGAGAAATAGGTCTGCACGAAGCGGTCGTGATCGCCATAGACGGTCCGCATCTGGCCCGGCCAGGAATCGAGGATGACCAGGTTGCCGGCGGCCTCGCCTTCAAGGAAGTCGCCCTTGTCGTCGACCAGCGCCGGCTGGATGCCGAAGAACGGTCTTGTCGCCGAACCCGGCTTCAGCTTGGTGGCGCCCGGCAGCGGCGTGATCAGAATACCGCCGGTTTCCGTCTGCCACCAGGTGTCGACGATCGGGCAGCGGCTATCGCCGACCACATGATAGTACCACTCCCACGCCTCGGGGTTGATCGGCTCGCCGACCGAGCCGAGAAGCTTCAGCGACTTGCGCGAGGTCTTCTTCACCGGCTCGTCGCCGGCACCCATCAGGGCACGGATTGCCGTCGGCGCCGTGTAGAAGATATCGACCTGGTGCTTGTCCACAACGTCCCAGAAGCGTGACGTGTTGGGATAATTCGGCACGCCTTCGAACATCAGCGTGGTGGCGCCATTCGCCAGCGGCCCATAGACGATGTAGCTGTGGCCGGTCACCCAGCCCACATCGGCCGTGCACCAGTAGATGTCGCCGTCATGATAGTCGAACACATATTTGTGGGTCATGGCGGCATAGACCAGGTAGCCGCCCGTCGTGTGGAGCACGCCCTTGGGTTTGCCGGTGGAACCCGACGTGTAGAGGATGAACAGCGGGTCCTCCGCCTTCATCTTCTCCGGCTTGCACTCCGCCGGTGCCGTGGCCATTTCCTCGTGGTACCAGAGGTCGCGGCCCGCAACCATGTTCACCTGGCCGCCGGTGCGGCGAACCACCAGCACCTTCTCACCGCCCTCGCAGCGCTTCAGCGCCTCGTCGGTGTTGGCTTTCAGCGGGATCTTGCGGCCGCCGCGCAGACCTTCGTCGGCGGTGATGATGAACTTGGAGTTGGCATCGTGGATGCGGCTCGCCAGCGATTCCGGCGAGAAGCCGCCGAACACGATCGAATGCATCGCGCCGATGCGGGTACACGCCAGCATGGCATAGGCCGCCTCCGGGATCATCGGCATATAGATGGTGACGCAATCACCCTTCTTGACGCCCTGCTTCTTCAGCACATTGGCGAGACGGCAGACATGCGCGTGGAGTTCGTTGTAGGTGATCTTCTTGTCGTAATAGGGATCATCGCCTTCCCAGATGATGGCGGTCTGGTTGCCGCGCTTCTTCAGGTGGCGGTCGATGCAGTTGTAGGAAACGTTGAGGACACCGTCCTCATACCACTTGATCGACACCTCGGGGTATTTGTAGGTGGTGTTCTTGATCTTGGTCGGCGCCTTGAACCAGTCGATCATCTTGGCCTGCTCGGCCCAGAACGTGTCGGGGCTCTTGACCGACTCCTCGTACATCTTCTTGTAGCCCGCCTCATCGACGTGGGCCTTCTTCTTCCATGTGGCGGGAACCGGATAGACTTTCTCGGACATAGGCGCATTCCTCCCATACTTGCCGGAATATATGATCCTTTTGGCGTGAGGTTCTATAGCCTGCAATGAGACTCCTGTCTAAGGAGCCGTTGGCCGCGACAGCCGCCACACACTCGTCCACTTGATCTCGGCATCTTCGAGATCGCGGGTGACCGCGACCTTGTACTCGGCGATCTTCTCCAGCCTCGCGCGCGGCAGATAGCTGCGGCCGGGATCGCCGATGAGAACGGTACTGCCCTGTTCCTCGGCCAGCACCAGCCAGTCGTAGACGCGAGACGCCAGGTCCTTCTCATAGAACAGATCGCCAACAAGGATGACCTCCCGATGCGGCGGGGCCGTCTGCAACAGATCTTCCGGTGTGATCTCAAGGACGATGCCGTTCAGCGCCGTGTTGAGGCCCATCGCCACCACCGCGAAACCGTCAATGTCAGCCGACAGCACATCACCCGCGCCCGCCAGCTTTGCGGCAATGCCGACCAGCCCGGAGCCCGATGCCAGGTCCAGGACCGTCTTGCCGCTCACCAGATCGGGATGATCGAGTATGTGCCGCGCAAGAGCCTGTCCGCCAGCCCATGCGAAGGCCCAGAACGGCGGCGCCAGGCCCATTTCGCCCAATTCCTCTTCGGTCTTCTCCCACAGCGGCACGGCCTCATGGGCCAGATGCAGCTTCACCTCCGGCACCAGCGGCGGTGTCATGACCGAGGTATTGGCGCGGATGAACTGGGTCCGGTCGCCGATGGCCGTCAAGGCGTGACGCCACCGAGCTTGCAGATGTGCTTGAATTCGGCGGCAGTCACCGGCTGGACCGACAGGCGCGAGTTTTTGACCAGAACCATGTCCTTGAGCTTGGTATCGACCTTGATCTGGTCCAGCGTCACGGGAGTCGGCACATCGGCCACGGCCCTGATGTCGACGCACTCCCAGGTATCGACGTCCGACGTCGAATCCTTGTGGGCGAGCTTGCAGACCTCCACGATGCCGACCACGGCCTTGCCTTCGTTCGAGTGATAGAAGAAGCCGCGATCGCCGATCTTCATCAGCCGCATGTTGTTGCGGGCCTGGTAGTTGCGCACGCCGGTCCATTCTTCGCCCGCTTCACCCTTGGCCTTCTGCTGCTCCCACGACCAGACTTCCGGCTCCGACTTGAACAGCCAGTAATTGGCCATCACTGCGCCTCCGGATTCTTGATCAGCCACTTCCATGGCCTAATCTCGACCGCAGCGAACAACCCGGCCCTGGCGTAGGGATCGTTGTCGGCCATGGATTTCGCCGCGGCACGATCGGCAGCCTCGATAATGACAAGGCTGCCGGTGGGCTGGCCATCATCATTGGTGAAGGGACCGGCCGCCTTGAGCGCGGTGCCGAGGCCTTCAAGATAAGCGAGATGATCGGGCCGGACCGAGAGCCGGAGATCGAGGCCTCCCGGCTTGTCGGTGCAGATGAGTGCAAACAGCATATCGCGTCCTATCTGATTTCCTTGCCGGCCGGTCGCGCCAGCAATCTTGCAATCTCTTGGTCCGGCGAGCCGCCCTCGTCAACGATGGCGTGCACGGCGTCCACAATCGGCATGTCGATGACGTAGCGTGCCGCCAGCGTGTGGGCGATCGTCGCCGTGAAGGCGCCTTCCACCACGCCCTTCGATCGCGCCAGCGCGTCGGCCACGTTGAGACCCTCGCCAATGGCATGGCCGAAGGCATAATTGCGCGACTGGGTGCTGGAACAGGTGAGCAGCAGATCGCCGAGCCCCGAGAGCCCGGTCATGGTCTCGGCCTTGGCGCCCAGCCGCTTGCTGAAGCGCACGAGTTCGGCAAATCCCCGCGTCGTCAGGGCCGCCCTGGCACTGTCGCCCATGCCGCGTCCATCCGAGATACCGCAGGCGATGGCGAGCACGTTTTTCAGCGCTCCGCCGATTTCGACGCCCCGCACGTCATCCGAGGCATAGATGCGGAATTCCGGCAGAGACAGGCGTCCCGCCCATTCAGCCGCCTCCGCCAGCGTCGGTGCGGCCAGCACCACGGCCGTCGGCAGTCCCTTGATGACGTCGGCGGCAAAGCTTGGCCCCGACAGCACCATGGCCCGCGCCTGAGGCACAAGCTGCGCCAGGAGCTCGGCCATGAAAAGACCGCTGCGCTGCTCGATGCCCTTGGCGGCAATGATGATGGGCTGATCCCCGGCGATAACATCCTTGAGCTGCGTCAGCACCTCGCGCGCGGCCTGCGCCGGGACCGCCAGGATGAGGCCATCGCAACCCGCCAGTGCTTGCGACTCAGGATACTGCCGGCTCCAGACATGAACCTCATGACCTGCAGTCCGCGCCACGTAAGCCAGCGCCGAGCCCCAGGCGCCCGCCCCGAGGACTCCCACACGGCTGCTCATGCCTTGGCACCCAGCTTGCCGGAGCCATAGACCGGTGCCTGGGTCTGGTCCAGCGGCCAGCGGGCCCGGGCCATCGCGTCAAGACCGTCGGTCAACCCCAGCACCAGGCGCTCGGCACCGGCCCAGGCGATCATCGCGGCGTTGTCCGTACAGAGCTTCGCTGGCGGCACGATGAGTTGAAGGCCATGAGCTTTGGCCGCCGCCTCGAACACCGCCTTGAGCCTGGCGTTGGCGGCAACACCGCCGGCCACGATCAGCGCCGGTGTTTCGACATCGGGATGCGCATCGCGAAACAGACTGACCGCCATCCTGAGCCGGTCTTCCATCGTATCCGCCACAGCCGCCTCGAAGCTTGCACACACATCGGCGACGTCCTGATCAGCAAGGTGACCGAGGTGATGCACGGCTTCGCGCACGGCTGTCTTGAGGCCGGAGAAGGAGAAATTGCAGTCCTTCCGCCCCTTCAACGGCCGTGGAAAAGCAAAGCGCTGCGGGTCGCCGTGCCTCGCGTGCGCCTCGACCTGCGGACCACCCGGATAACCGAGCCCCACGAGCTTCGCCACCTTGTCGAAGGCCTCGCCCAGCGCATCGTCGATGGTGGTGCCGAGCCGGTGATAGCGGCCCACGCCTTCGACGATCTGGAACTGGGTGTGGCCGCCGGAAATCAGAAGCAGGAGATAGGGAAATGCCACCTTGCCCAGCAGACGCGCCGTCAGCGCATGGCCTTCGAGATGGTTGACCGCCATCAGTGGCTTGCCATGGGCAAAGGCGATAGCCTTGGCCATGGTCAGGCCGACGATGACCCCGCCGAGCAAGCCCGGCCCCGCCGTCGCGGCGACGCCATCGAGCTCTCGATAGGTCAGCCCTGCCTCTGTCATCGCCTGCGCCACCAGCCCGTCGAGATGATCGATATGGGCACGCGCCGCGATCTCCGGCACCACGCCGCCATAGGGCGCATGCTCCGCGAGTTGCGACAGCACGACGTTGGACAGGATGTGGCCCGTGCCATCTGCATCCCGGCGCACCACAGCGGCTGCCGTTTCGTCGCAGGAGGTCTCGATTCCAAGGATATGCAATGGCCGCGGGACCATGGGGATGACGCCACAGAGGATTGAAGCTAAGAAGGCTCTGATTGTAGCATCCGCCGGATAAGACTTGCAAATGCCGAAGCTGAAGATCGGGACCCGTGGGTCTCCTCTCGCCCTCTACCAGGCCCATGAGACGCGCGACCGCCTGAAGGCGGCCCATGGGTTGTCGGACGATGACATCGAGATCGTGGTGATCACGACGACGGGCGACCGGGTGCGCGACCGGCCGCTTGCCGAAATCGGCGGCAAGGGCCTGTTCACAAAGGAAATCGAGGAGGCCCTGTTCGCCGGTGCCATCGACATGGCGGTGCATTCGATGAAGGACATGCCGGCGAAGCTGCCCGGCGGCCTCGTCATGGCAGCGCTGCTGCCGCGCGAAGACCCCCGCGACGCCTTTCTGAGCCCGGTGGCGAAGGATATCGCCGGGCTGGCACAGGGAGCGACCGTGGGATCGTCATCCGTACGGCGCGCCGCTCAATTGAAGCGGCTGCGTCCCGACCTCAATGTCATTCAGTTCCGCGGCAATGTGGAGACACGGCTCCGCAAGCTGGAGGACGGAGTCGCGGCCGCGACCTTCCTCGCCTGCGCTGGCCTCAACCGGCTGGGATTGCAGGACAAGATCACGTCCATTGTCGCCGTCGACGCAATGCTGCCGGCGGTGGCACAGGGATGCATCGGCATCGAGACCCGTGAGGATGACTCGAAGACCCGCAACCTGCTGATGCCCCTCCACCACACCGAGACAGCCCATGCGGTGGACTGCGAACGCGCCTTCCTCGCCGCCCTCGATGGCTCCTGCCGCACGCCGCTGGCGGGACACGCCGTCTTGAAGGAGGGCAGGATTTCATTCCGCGGCCACGCCCTCACCCTCGACGGTGCCCACTGCTTCGAGACGACTCGCGAGGGCCCGGAGGCTGACGCTGCCCGAATGGGCCGCGAGGCAGGCGAAGAAGTCAAACGCGCGGGCGGCAGTCTCATCGCCTTCTGATGCGGATCGCCATCACCCGGCCCGCCGAGGATGCAGCCCCACTCAAGCGGAAGCTGGAAGCGCTGAGGCACATGGTCCTCACCGCACCGCTCATGGACATTGTCCCGCGCCAGCATGCCGTCATCCCGGACCGGCCATGGCAAGCGCTCGCCGCCACCAGCGCCAACGGCATCCGGGCCCTCGCCAATCCTGAGCGTTTCGCCAAGATCCCAACGCTGACCGTCGGGCCGCAGTCGCTGAAAGCGGCTTTGTCTGCAGGGCTTCCCGCCGAGGCCCATGGCGGAGACGTCAACGGTCTCGCCACCTACATCAGCACAAAGCTCGATCCAACCGCTGGGCCGGTCCTGTATCTTTCAGGTGCGGAGACAGCCGGCGACCTTGAGGCACAACTGAAGAATGCCGGGTTCGATTGCACGCGCGTCATCCTTTATGATGCAGTTCCGGCGGACACGTTGGGAGATCTCGCGGCCGCACTGCGCAACCGCGCCGTGGATGCGGTCCTGCTCTATTCGCCGCGCACCGCCCGCATCTGGATGAAGCTGGTCAAGCAGGAGCAGCTTGGCGCCGATGCCGCAATTCCGGCCTACCTCTGCCTGTCACGCAATGTCGCCGCAGTTCTCCCCGAAAGCTGGGACATTCATGTTGCGGAAACGCCAGACGAACATGCGATACTGGCGCTCCTTGAACAATTGGCACGAACCCGTTAGGCGAGATTCATGACCGACGACGAAAAATCCCAAGAGGCCCGCAAACCGGAGCCGCAAGTGATCGATCTCGACGCCGAAGAAGTGCGCGAGGAATCGACGAAAGAGTCGCAGGAGACGGCAGATGCTGAGCCTGTCGACGCCCAGGATTCCACCGGCCATGTTGACGCTGAACCCGCCGAACCCCAGGAACAGCCGGCAGAAACCTCACCCCCACCGCCGTCTCCCCCACTCCAGAAGAGTCACCGCACGATCTGGTTCGTGGTTGCGGCACTCGCGATCGGTCTCGCTGCGGGCGGCTGGGTCTATCGTGACCTCCTCGCCAATTACCTGCCTACCAACGAGATGACGGCCATGAAGGACCGTCTCGACGTCATCGAAGCCAACGCCAAGACCACCGGCGAGCAGCTCCTGGCCGTGAGCCAGAAGGCCGATGACGCCGCAAAGGCTGCCACCGAGGCGGAGACAGCCGCCAAGACCGTTGCATCGGGGCTGGCGAACGCCGGGACACGCATCGATGGTGTCGAACAAAGGATCGCCTCCCTCGAGGACGCGCTGAAAGCCGCGGCGTCGGATCTCGATGAACTGCGGACCGCAGTCTCGGCGGGCACCGGAACCGGCAGCGGCACAGGCACCGTCGACACGGCCGCGCTTGCGGCCCTTGGCCAGCGCATCGATGCACTCGAAAGGGACGTTGCCAGCCTCAAGGCGGGTGCCGGCGACCGCACCAATCTCACCACCGAACTGTCGCAAGCCCTCTCCGATCTCAAGGCGAAGATCGCCGCAGGAACGCCATTTGCCGCCGAATATGACCGGATCGCCCGCATGGTTCCGGCAGCACCTGGTCTCGACGTGCTGGCGTCCCATGCCGCCGAAGGCCTGCCGACAGCTCAAGGCCTGGCCGAGGAATTGAAGGCCGCCATTCCAGCCCTGCCCCAGCCCGAAGCGCCCGCACCCGTGGGCGACGGTTATTGGGACCAGTTCGTGGGCCTCGTCTCCGGCATCATCACCGTACGCGACATCGGCGACACCAACTGGCGGGACCTGGCGCAGAATTGCGTATCGCTGGCGGAGGCCGGTGACCTCACCCAGGCCATTGCGATCATTGAACAGGCAGAGGGCACCAAGCCCCAGGCGCTTAATCAGTGGCACGACCGCGCCGCGGCGAGATTGCGGCTCGAAGCCGCCCTCGGGCAGGTGTCCGAGGCCGTCGTCCGCCAGATCACCGCACTGGGAGGCGCGCAATGATCAAGCTGATCTGGCGCTTCTTGCTGCTGGTCGTGCTGGCGGCCGGGTTCGCCTGGCTGGCCGACCGTCCGGGAACGCTGACCGTCCGCTGGCTCGGCCGCGAAATCCAGATGAGCTTCATCGTCGGCGTGGCGCTGGCGGTCGTCGCCGTCATCGCCTTGTGGTTCGTCTGGAGCCTGTTCCGCAAGCTCTGGCACAGCCCCCAGACGGTGAGCCGCTACTGGCAGTTCCGCAAGAACCGCAAGGGCTATGAATCGCTCTCACGCGGCATCATCGCCGCCGGCGCAGGTGATGCGGCAGCGGCCTCGAAACATGCCGCAATTGCCGGCAACTCGCTGATGGACGAGCCGCTGGTCAATGTACTGGCCGCCCAGGCGGCCCAGCTGAAGGGCGACCGCGCCGCCGTCAAGCGCATCTTCGAGGACATGACCAAGTCGCCCGACACCGAGGCACTGGGGCTGCGGGGCCTGTTTGCCGATGCCCGGCAAGCAGGCGACCTCGCCGCGGCCCGCCGCCATGCGGAGCGCGCCCTGGCCCTCAATCCGCGCCTCGCCTGGGCCTCCACCGCCGTCCTCCAGTTGCAGTCCGCCGGCAAGGACTGGCAGGCTGCCTCCGCAACGCTCTCGCAACAGGTTCGCTCCGGCCTGCTGACTGCGACCGAAGGCAATCGCAAGCAGGCTGCGATGTTCGCAGCCGAGGCAATGGCCGTGGAGGACAAGGACCGGGCCGCAGCACTCGACCTTGCCAATCGCGCCCACCGGCTCGATCCATCGCTGGTGCCGGCCGCCCTGGTCGCCGCGCGCGTCCATATCGCCAACGGATCGCCCCGCAAGGCTCAGCGCATCATTCGCGACACCTGGGCCCTGTCGCCGCATCCCGATCTGGCCGACGTGCTGGCCCACCAGAAGCCCGGCGACAGTGCTGACACGCAATTCGAGCGCGTCCGCGACCTGGTGCGCGAGCATGCGGGCGGGCTGGAAGGCGCCTATTCCCTCGCGCGGGCCGCTGTCCGTGCCAAGCGCTGGGACGTCGCCCGCGACGCCTTGAAGCCCTACATCGACGACCGCCCGCAGGCGCGGATATGCGCCCTCATGGCCGATATCGAGGAGGCTCAGGACGACAAGGGCCGGGCCCGCGAATGGCTGGCCCGCGCGCTCCGGGCGCCGCGCGATCCCATGTGGGTATCGGATGGCGTGGCCTCGCTGAAATGGACGCCAATCTCACCGGTGTCCGGCGAAATCGTGCCCTGCGAGTGGAAACAACCCTTCGATATGCCGGAACAGCTGGAGCCGGACGCGGAACCGGCCCCCGAACCATTGCCGGAAACGCCCGCTCCACCGAAAGCCATTGAGGCGCCGCAACGGGTCATCCCCCAGCACCAGCCCGACGATCCGGGCCTGCCCGAGGACCTGGACGGCACGGCCAAAAAATCATCTCCCCTGAGCGGTTGAATCTTGCCGCGAAACCGTCTATCGGTGCGCCGCGAGCGGGCAACTGCAGGCCAAAACCTGCAAACCCCGCGCCTGGATTGGCCGCTTTAGCTCAGTTGGTAGAGCACATCATTCGTAATGATGGGGTCGCGTGTTCGAGTCACGCAAGCGGCACCACTAATCTCTTGATTTAAAACGATATCCCTGCCCACACTATCGATCCCTCGCGCCGCCCGAGAGCGATCTCGATGCTTAGTGCGTAATGCGCCAAGACGGAATCGTCTTGGCGAAGCAATGACGCACCAACCTATTGAAAGGTCACAGCTAGAGAATGAAAATCCCGCGCCAAATCAATGGTGGGATTCGATACCAGTCTCTCGTGGAAGTCCAAGGCGGATTGCGAAAAGTACGGAATCGGGTAGGCCATAAAACCACGTCAAATCAGCAACTTGCAAACTCCGTACTGAAAACGCGCAGTCCAGAGCTTGAGAGAAATTGGCGGAGAGAGAACAGAATTCGGGGCCGTAGCCCGATCCGGCAGTGCAGAGGTTTCCTACCGAACCGCGCGTATATTGGGGATTTCGAGCGCCTCCAGGCGAGCGGAGAATTTTCGGCGGGGAGGAACTGGCGGAGGGAAAGGGACTAGAATCCAACATTCTCTGCCTGCAAGTAATTGATTTTATTGGGATCCGATTTGTGTACTCTTCGAATCCCCTGCGCGCATCCGGATGTGCAACAAAAGCGGAGTTGTCCAAATTAACGGCGCTGCCCTCTCCTTGAACTTTATCCGCGTCAATTTTGGTCATTGCGATTCCCAAGTGGAGAACGGCACCCACTCCACCTCTGGAAAGATTCTATCCATGCAGAATCTATTGAACTACGAGAGTCCTCGCTCCATACCTGTGGCATTCGCATAATCTTCAGAATGCTTGAGCAAACCTAAGACAAATGCCTTGAGGGTCGCGCCAGATTGAACTGGATCGGCCGGATCGGCCCCGATGACACCCAGTATCACATCGAATGGATCAGCACCGACATCACCTTCAGCAGACCATGTGATGGCTTCGTCGCGCGGTTGCAGTGAGGCTGCTATCGGCGCCGCTATCCAGACCTGCCGGACAATCTGGCTGTTTGTATCGACACTCCGAATTTCCCGGTATTTTTCAATTCTTTGCAGGCGATCCCAAACGTTTTCTACAGTAGTGTACTTAGCATCGATCACCGCGGCGTATACAAGACGATAATCACGCGGATCGTCGCCCGGCATCAGGATTTCCAGAACAATGTCAGGCGTCCATGGTGAGGCTGAATGTCCACGGTAGAGTGAATCCATGCCCTTTGCTGCCTGGCGCGGAAGGATGGTGGGTTCATAGCGAAGACGGACTATCCGCTTGTCCAGGCACTCAAAATCGATCGCCGCGTTCCGATCGAGATCGACTGAAAACCGGTCCCGCGCGATTGGCTCGAAAATGGAATTGTGCGATATGCAGGATAGCCCAGCCGCCTGAAGCGCAGCGGATACCTGGAAAAAAACCCATTGCTCAAAGATGGTCTCGATGGACTTGGCGCTCTCGGTGTCGCCTTGCTCCACAACGATTGATGTGTTGTTCAGGAACCCGCGCATGAGCCGGGCAGCGTGCGAATACTGCGGATGGCTGCGAAAGATTGCCCCCTCGAAACTATGTAGGAAATCCTGCATCGCCATGCGCTTGACGGGTACTGCGAAACTCCGGATCGCTCTACTCATCTCGGTTAAAACCTCCTCGGAGGCCTCGACTATCTCCTGCAGTTTCGCGATCTTGGGCTCTTCACGACGCTGAACGAAACGCGTCAACGCTGCATCGTCGGGACCGTAGGCACGCAGCCTAGCAAGGCGCATGTTGCGTTCTTCCCTCGCGCGAATGAGGCTGCGCTCGACGCGGCGGCGGAGCAAATCGACGAACCTGACGATAACCCTGTTCTCTCTGGTATCGCGGTTCAGCATCGCCGTAGGAAGTTCGAGCAATCCACCCGAACGAACAGGGTCGAAGGCCCTGAGGCCCTGTTGCGCAAATCGCCGCAAGACGCCGGCGTTCAGCCGTTCTCCGGGTTTCGGTCGGCGGATCGCGGTACGGCTTCGTAATTCCAAGTGCGGTTCTTCGAGAATCTCCGCCAGGATCGACGAGAACCGTTGCCAAAAGCGCCGGATCTGGCTCAACTCGAGACGCGCGGTCAATGGTTGCACGCCGCCATGAAGCGGCGGCGTGCCCTGCGAGAGCGCCAGGCGCGATTTGGAAATCAGGTCCAGCAGTAGCTCGACACTGATGCGCCTCATGTCATCGAACATTAATCTGTAGGCACTTGTGGTCAGTTTGCTAGGCTCGACCAGCGCGAGAGATCGCGCGAGAATGGTCCCGTTTCCTGCATCGCGAAGGCTGATGGGCGTAATGCCAGAAGCACCGTCCAAACAAGGCGACGCCGGCCACTCAAGGCGCGTGCGGCGCACTTGTGGCTGTTCGAACAACGGAATGTCGCCGATCATGATCTGGTAGGCCACGCGATCGTCATAGTCATCGACCTCGAACCCGATGCGCACAGTCTCCTGCACCTCGAAGCTGGACTCACTTCGAGACGTGCCAAGAGGCAGTTCGAGCAGAGTGGATCTACCAGAGAAGATAATGAAATGTGTCATTCTTCCCCGAGGAACATATCGTCGCTAGCGCGCGCATCAGCCTCAAGACGACCAAGAGATTGAAGTGTCCGGGGAACATCGCAAGCCATTTCCAACTTGCCGGATAGACGACGCACTGCATCCATAGCACCGGGCCGGTAGAGCCTGCGGATCTGTGGCAGGATGCGCTGACGCAGTTGCATATCGAACGCCTCGTCGAAGCTGCAGAGGCTCTCAGGAGCATTGGCCAGGAAACGGCAAATCAATGTTTGCCGGCGATGGGTCAGTCCGCAACCAAGCGCGCTGAGTTCCGGTTGTATTTCGTCTAACACCTCAATCGCGCGGGCTGGCACGTTGGTGTTCCGCGTCCACCGATCCCGGTCGGATTGAAGCACGGACTGGCCCTCGACTTGGTGGGCTCCGGTCTGCGCCGTCATGCCGAGAACTGGCAGACGCACGTCGACCGCAAACTCAATCAAGTTGCACCGATCCAGAAGGCGCATCGACAATGGCCGCGTCGTTTCATCAAAGTTTACAGTCCCGACGATGATTAGGTTTGGTGATAGTTCGAGGCGTGCGAAGGGCCGGAAAGGATCGTCGATCCGCACTGCATTCGGGTCGAAGACGCTGATGAATTGATTTCCTGGCGCACGCGATATCGCTTGAATGATATCTGCTAGGTAGTGCTCAGGCTGAGCGAGGTTCAGTTCCTCCAGACACACCGTAACAACGGGTGCTGAAACTCCGAGTACCTTCCGTGCGTGGTATGCGAGGATGATCTGGTTCAGCATTCCTGAGGCTGCCGGAACGAACCTATGGTCCAGAGCATCGGTATAACCGAGAAGGTCTGAAGGGCTGGTCCAAGAAGGGTTCACATCCACTGCCAGGAAGTTTTTGTCAGTTCCCTGACCTGCGAGAGCTTCCGCATAAAGGACTGGAAGAGAAGATTTGCCGGAACCGGATACGCCACCCAAAATGACCGGCGCTCGTTCCTTCGCCGAGAAATGGAACGCAAGTAGATCAGTGCGGTCGAAAACGAAGCCGCATTCCTCGACATGCGCGACAAACCGCTCGAAGAAGGCTTCTTCCGGCATGGGAGCGCGATCCGGCGTGGCAGCCGGTAAGTCGGGCAGATTCAATGTGTGCACTGATGCCTTAGACCCTGACGGCGGTTCCGGCCTTTTACCTGAATCTGGCGTCCCGCTAAGACCCAACCGCCGCAGGAGAGGCTCCAGTGCAAGGAAGTCGTTGAGTACCCCTGTTCGGTTGCTCGCTAGTCGTTCAGCAACAGCCTCTAGACTCTGGGTAACCAACTCCTCTTGGCGGCTCAGGTCCTCCCACTTTGCATCGATCTCTTGTTCTGCTACCTTTTTCTTGGCTTCCAACTCGACTTCGAGAAGCTTTTGACGGCGTGCTTTTTCCGCTTCGAAACTCTCGTTCTCTGCCGCGAAGTCGTCCTTTAATCTTTCTAGCTTCGTGCTAAGTTCCTTGACGCGTTCCTTGGCTCGCGCATCGATTTGCGCTGCATGGGCGTCCACACGTTTCTCGACCTCGACTGCGACGGCCTGATCGATCTTCGGTTTGAAGCTCTCATCTGAATGGAGTACGTCGAAGATCTGGTCCAGCGCGTCGATCTCTTTCACCTGAGCGTCCAGAAACTGTTGGACTCGGGCGATCACGGTGGGCGACGACTGCTCCTCGTCGGCAAACCGACTCAGGCGGTCGAGGAACTCGCGCCTTTCTCGCCGCGAAAGGAAGTCCCTAGAAACCTGGCGAACGGCCTCTTGCAGGGAGACGATGTCGACCTCGTCTGCACCCTCCCGCAGTTTTTCATAGAGCGCGCCAGTCACCGCCTCGTAGTGAACAGTATGCCCGTACTGGTCGTTCGGCTTGCTAGCATCGCGCTGCACGACGACTTTGTGTCGGATATGGCCGGGACGCCCGACCGCCTCGGGTGCCGCGATCTTATACACGGTGTGCGGCGCAATCGGTTTAGTGAAGCGAATTTCCGGTTCGATCACGCGGTCATTTTCAGCCCGGTCGAGTTCGACCTTCAGCGGCCCGTAGAGGTGATCACCAATCCGCACGAGAACATGCCGCGTTGGTTCGTGATCGCAACGCATCCGGAAGTCGTCGAGCAGTTCGTTCGGATCGTTTACCCCGGCACCCGGCGTCAAGATTTCGAGTAGATCCTTCGGACCGGGAAGTGTGGGTTGCAGAAGCTGGTAGATATCCTTATCGGGCGACGACGACAGGTCCATTGCACCCTCGATACCTGACATGATAAGGCAGCCCGGCGGCGCATGGGTGACGCGCGCCTCGCCGCGCACCATCCACCAGGCCCGGCCGCGGTTTGGGAACTCGGACTGCCTGTCGTTGATCACGTCTCCACTCGTGTCCGCGATTGGCACGACGGTGGAGAAGTGGTTAGCGCTCGCACCGGCCTCGAAACTCTTCTGTCCGACCGCGAAGAAGTATCGTTTATCGTTGGATGCCACTTGTCCTCTCCCGATCTGCCGATTCAAGCTACATTAACAATCAACCGTTGTCTGTCGTTGATCGGCGCCAAAATTGGCATCTTCGCCTATTAGCAGCTGTCGAAGCCGATCAAGCTCGATTTTACTCTTCGCCACGTCGATGCTGGCGGTTTCAAGAACCGTCGCCTGGCCCGTGGTCCAGAACTTCCCCTGGACCCCTTCGCCTCCCGACAGTCCACCGTGATGAGGATAAAGCAGCGTCAGCCGGGGGGCCTTGTAGAGATGGGCGTAGGCCATCATCTGGTAGATGTCAGATTGGGAAACGCCCTGTTTGGGATCATCGATCTTGGGGGATATCCGTTTCCACTTGGTGTCGATCACCTGAACAATTTGGCCATCGCGGCGGATCAGGATGTCAGGTTTGGTCTGAAAAAACAGACGACCACTGTCTTGATCCATTAGACAGTACTCCCGCCCGCCTTGCAAGCTGACGCGGTACTCTGTCCCCGCCAACGCCCGCGTTACCAAGCGTCCAACGTACTCTTCGAAAAGCACATTCATTTCGAACAGAAGCGCAGTTCCTTGCCCCTTGCCGGCACTGGTCGTCTGGAACTGATTGCGTAGGAACATGCGTGCCATACTTACCAAATCTTGCCAGCCACGGTTGGTCCGGTCGATTACAACTTCGCCCCAACGCAGAGCGGGCACTGGAACCGCCGAAACATCCTCGTAGACAAATGCCAGTTCCCGAAGTCGTTGAAGGTTGGAGACGCTCCGCGACAGCCTGGAAAGATGGACAAGTGCGGCCTTCATGATGCGGTTCAACGCGATGTCGGATGACAACTCGTCAAATCGGCATGCCAGGCGGCCGGGGTTGACGGCATGGCGGGTGAATTGACGGGGCACGTCGAGCGTCCCGCGCAATGCGGGCAAGTCGTCCTCATGGCCAATGTACTGACGAGGCATGCCTCGGCGGACGGCTTCCGTCAGCTTTTCACAGAATATCCGGATCAGGATTTCGAGAAGTGTTTCGTGCTGCCAGTCGAGATCCGACAAGCGTCCGGTCTCAATCTTCATGTCCAATGCGACGGCGAGCATGTGGACAAGACGCTTGCGGATTTGGCCTCGCTCTTCGGTGGAGCCGTCCGCGGCGGGCACGTCGATCTTTGGGAGGATCTCCAGGCTGCAATCTTCGGCGGCGACGACGCCCACCACGCCCCGGGCTCGCAACTCATGTCGATGGTCCTCCAGCACGCCACCTTCGCCTCGTCCGGCAAAGGCCGAGGCCTTGGCAACTGCTGCCAACCGATCAGCCATTGAGTCCGGAATGCAGCCCGGCCTGTCACCGCGGGGGAGCGACCGGTATTCCAGCACGGTGAATGCTGCCATCAGACTTCAAACTCTGTGAAGTCGAATCCGCCGTTCTGGTCACCCTGTACTTCTGGCCGGACGCGCCAACGATACCGCACACCCGAAAACGTGTCGGCTTCCAGCCCGGACGGAGCGGCGATGATCTCTCGCACCAGGAACCGTGGATGGTCTTGCGCCGTATCACCCAGAACTGCGGCAACCTTCGCCCAATCCTCGTAAAAATACTCGGCCAGCAAGGGAATCACCTTGTATCTCATCACCACCGCGATCTTGGCGCGGGTGTCGCAGCCGGTGAAGTAGGCATGCCCGATCTGATGTTCGCGATCGAACAGATATTCGATCCTCTCGTTGATCGTGCTCAAGAGCTTCTGCATGTTGACCCCTTCGACGTCGGCTGGCAACACCCGAGGCTCTGGCATCAGTTCGCGGAAACTGAACCGGCGGCGGAGCGCGGTGTCCAGAAGCGCGATTGACCTGTCGGCCGTGTTCATCGTCGCAACGATGTGCAGGTTGGACGGAACACCGAAGCGCTTCTTCGAATAGGGCAAGGTCAGCCGGATTTCATTAGCAGTGCCAAGCCGTTTGTCGGGCTCCAGAAGCGTGATCAACTCCCCGAATACCTTCGAGATATTTGCCCGATTTACCTCATCGATGATGAGGACGTGGGGACGTGGATTGGCCGGCTTGGCCTCTGCCCCCAGCACTGCGGACTCCAGCGCCCGCCAGTCTATCAGATCCTGCTCGAGCGGATAGATCGGATGAAACGAGGTGAAGGGCGTCTCGTAGAACACGGATCGGTCCATCCCTGCCGGATCGGTCCATATCCATTCAACCGGTCGCGTGTGCCGCGCGCCCTCACCTTCCGACGATGGTGTGAACTTATATTCGCCGGCGAAGCGTCCGAATGCCACGATCCTGTTCCGACCTACCGATAGAATGACATAGGCTCCATCTACGGCACCCGCGCGCACCAGCCACGTTCCATAGACCGTGGCATGGTTGCCCTTGACCGAAGCATCATCGACTTTCCGACGTTGCTTGATCGCCTCCCAGTCCTCGTATTCCGGGGCGGACCAATCCGTATCGCCCCCGAAGGCCCAGGCAATCTCCTTCTCGTCGATGGCCCTCTGCAGATCCCCCCGCCAATCCCCACCGGTCAGGCCGAGGCGATAGATCCGGCGCGTCCGGTCGAGCCCACCAGTCCCGGCGTCGCCCAGATCGTTTGCGGCTCGTTCGCTGATGCGCTTGAAAATGCCATCTTCATGCGCCAGTCGGAACCCCGAGGAGACTTCGTCCTCCTGCGGCGCTTCGGGATCAAGCGATTGCGCCGTTGTTGGTCTCAAGCCCTCGACGAATTCCTCATAGGACATCGACTGATGGAACGTCACGAACTCGATACGTCCGCGCTCCAAAAGGCGACGGTACTCGGCCATCAGTTCATTGCGTTTGTCATTTCCCAGCAAGGGTTTGGCTTCGGTATCGCCCAAGCACAGTCGCACGGCTTCCCAAGCTGTCTGGTACGTCTTGCCAGTACCTGGAGGGCCGTAGAGGATCAAATTGGTCGTCGCGTCGGAGCTCTTGTCGGGCTTGATCATGGCTTTACTGCTCCCGGCCTGTGCGAGGGTGAATGTGTACTCGGTGGTCGTGCTCCGCTCCGGCCCTGATCGCGTGGGTGGCATAACCCTGGCCAGTTCCTGAAATTTCTCACCCTCCAGAGCCTGACAGACATTTGCCCAGTTCTGCACCAATCCGCTCATGTCATGTAGTTCACCAGCTCGGATCGTGACCTGCGACAATCCCGCTTCTCGAGCGGGTTCTATCAAGTAGTTCAGGGCGACCAAGCGAGCCCGATCGGCCCCTCGCATCAGATGAGCGTATTGTTCGGGCAGCGGCAGCGGTTTGTCGTTCTGATCTACAATGATGTAGCCAGCTTTATGCAGGCGCGCGGCTGCATCATGAGGCTGACTCCACCCGCCAGTTAGCTCTTTCGGGGCCTTTTTCAGAATGAATCCCGCGATCGGTTTGGTAGGATATTTTCTATCGGCGCGCGGCTTCGTCGACCGCACCCAAAAGTCGCGCGGATCCCCGAATGGATCGAAGTTTTCGGCCCCTTCACCTGTGCGGCGGTAGAGATCAAAAGCGTCCATCGCAGCTTCGATTCGATCGCGCGAGAAGTCGGCAGGATGGGGGTCGACTTCCTTCCAATGGCTACCGTTGCTGTTACCATCGATAACAACGCCGGCAGCAGAACTCGGGCTGGAGAAAACGTGGTCCACCGCAAACCGGTATAACGCCGGATTGTCATCTGGGACCAGAACCCCGGCCGACACGAGTTGATCACGCTCGCCGCGGTTACGCTTCGCATTGGGAGAACCTTCGAGCATCGCGGTGGATCCAGCGCGGACCAGAAAGCCGTCAGGAACCTTTCTGCCAAAGGCTAAGGCCTGCTCCTTGCGTATCGTCAGCCAGCCATCGTCCTCCGTCATCTTGCTTCCTCGTAAGGCGTCATCGTTGGCAAGGCACAGATGGAATTAGCCAACCGCATCTGTTCAACGGTCTCGCATTTCGCCTCACGCAAACCGGGAGATCCGAAGATCAGCGCCAGCCCTTTCGCGCGCGAGACCGCCACATTGATGCGGTTGAGCGAGAACAGAAATTCCATCCCGCGCGGGGTTTCCTCAGATGACGATGCCGTCATCGAGACGAGGCAGACCGGTGCTTCCTGGCCCTGGAACTTGTCCACCGTGCCGACCCGGATGCCGTCGGGCAGCGCGTCGCGCAGGGCATTCACCTGCGCGTTGTAGGGGGCGACAACGATGATGTCGGCCTCGCGCACTGGCCTGGACGCGCCGTCCTTGTCTGTCCATGTACCCTTGAAAAGCTCGCGGATGGCACTCCGGATGGCGGCCACTTCCTCCGCTGCAATCTGGGCATTACCATCATGCGGCACCGGTATCCAGAAGGCCCCGCCTTCAGGGAAAGACGTGCCGCTCACGCGTTGGCAGGCGGTGTCGGGGTGGCTGGCAAGCCGACCCTCATAGATCTGCTCCGATATGAAGCGGCAGACTTCCGGGTGCATGCGCCGGGAAACGGGAAGAAAGATGCCACGGTCAGGCGGCACGGTGGCGTGCTCGCCCAGCATCCAGTCTAGGCACGACAGGTTCGCGGGATCAGGATGCGCACCCTGGATCACCTGCGGCAGTTGCCGTGGGTCGCCCACGAGCACAATGTTGCGCGCCGCCCTCCCCATGGCCACCATGTTGGCAAGGCCTACCTGACCCGCCTCATCCACGAATAGCCAGTCGAAGGCCTGCACGTTCTCGTCGCGGGAAAAGAACCAGGCCGTTCCGCCAACCACATGCGCGCTGCTGAGCGCGGGATCGTCATTCGAGTTCGCCCGCGCGACCCCGGTGAAGTCATCGGGATAGCCGTCCTCGCCCGAACTGACCTTGTGGGCCACGACGGCGTTGTCGAGCATGGCGTCGGGGGCCATGGCGTCCATCGCGTTCAAACATCCCATCAGCACGTTGCGGATGGCTTCGTGGCTGTTCGACGCGACACCGACACGATGGGCCGCGCGCACGAGCGACAGGATGGCATGGACAGTCACATAGGTCTTTCCGGTTCCGGGCGGCCCCTGGATCGGCAGCACGGTTCCATCCATCGCGGAGACGACCGCGATCGTGCCCGCGACAGGATCAGCACCAGCCAGCAGGTCGGAGTGCTGGCCCGTGGTCAGGCGCGGTACGCGCCGGGACAAAAGATCATCGACAGCCGTGAACGCACGCGGCCCGCACTGGTCGGCGATCACGTCGCTCAGGGCGGCGGCGATCACGTCCGTTTTCAGCGGCCAGTCGGGGTGTAGCGTCAGCCAATCGGTCAGTAGATGGGCCTTGGCCGGCCCCACCTTGATCGTGATCTCGCGCGCGATCCGGTCCAGGTCCTCTATGCTGACCGAGACGGGCGATCCTTCGTCCGATGGAATTGTTGCCTTCATTCCTGTCCGCAGTTTTGTCTCTTGCGGCGGAAAGCGGTAGCTGCGCGCGAAGGATTTCTTGACAGGCTTGGCCGGCCCCGTTGCCTCGAGCCCAGCTAGCGCGTCGAGGTCATCGATCAACTGGTCCTCGTCCTTACCAACGCTGTCGAACACCGCCCATTTTGCTGGCTTTGCCTCACGCCGGTGAAAGAGGCCAAGGTTAAACAGCAAGGCCTGCCTGTCCTGCGGCAGTCCCGAGGCGGCGAGGCTGGCGCGCAGGGCTTGCGCCTCAGCGTCGTCATCGGTTTCCTTGGGGCCTCCGTCTTCGCCCAGTTGCGGCCAAGGTGCGTCTGGCCTGATGGAAACCAGCCAGTTCCGCAGTTCCTCGGTCGAGAGGCAGTCGATGCGATTATAATCCTCGATCTCGTCGAGGATGTGCTGATCGCCTGTCTCGCGCCAATGTTCATAGGCGACGACCGAGCCTCCCGCCGTCTTCACCTCGCCCTCGCGCGTGCGGCCATAGAAGGCTTCCATCGACTTGATGGAATAGTTAGGTTCCGATCCGATCAACCCACCGCGGACCACGGCAAACAGGTCGACGAAGCGGCGCTCGCGCAGCAGCCGGTCGAGGAAGGCCTCGCCGATCCCATATGTCATGGTGAGGCGGCGCAGTGCCGTGATCTCATAGGCGGCGTAGTGATAGATGCGCGCGTCCGGATGGGCGTCGAGCCGTGCCCGGAAGAAAGCCAGAAGATCGCTCAGGGCCTGTGCCTCGGCCTTGTGATCATGGGCCCAGAAGGCGCGGAATTGACCGTCGCACAACACGCCGTGCAGATATTCGAGGCCACCCTCGTAATGCGGATCGCCCTCGATGTCATAGAAGATGTCGCCTGGGCGGGGCTCCGGCAGCAGGTCGAATCCCTTGCCCGGCTCGGGCGCGCGGAGCTCGAAGGCAGGCTCTCCCGTCTTGCGGACGTGCTGCAGGCGGGCCTGCGTGACCAGGCGCTGACGTGTGGGCTCCGACATGCCACGGACCGGGCGAGCAAGGCTGGCAAGTGCTGCCATCGTGGTGATGCCCGCCGCTTCCAGCTTCTTCACCTGGCTGCGGCTGATGTTGGCAACAGTGTACAGGCTGTCCTCAGCCCACCAGACGCTCTCGCAATGCCCGGCCCAACGGCAGAGGCCGCAGTCGGAACAGGGAATGGGGCGTGTCGGTGTCGGATTAGCCACGAATGACTCCAGCCGCGTCATGGCCGCCCGGGCGTAATAGGCGAATTCGGAAAGCCTGAGCGTGGCACGTTCGCCGGAGCCCAGTTCGACATGGGCAAACTCCGGCGCGGAGCCCTGAACTTCGGTCAGCAGGTCAGAATAGAGAACAAGTTGCAGAACATGCTTGGGGTGTACCCGACGCTTCAGCTTGGTGTCGACCACCTCGTAGCTGAAGGAACCAAGAGCCGAAGGCCGATCGACACGAATCAGGAAATCCGACCAGCCGCCCCAATTACCCGAGAGGAACGCCCCTTGGAACACCACCTCGGTCCCACTGTCCAGCGCGGCGCGTGTTTCCGCCGCATTGCATACCAGATCACCGTGCGCGATCTGGACGACACCATCGCCGGAGGACTTCAATCGCTCGAGATGCGCGGCCTCATGGGCATCGCCCAACTTTTGCAAAAGGGCCGTATCCTCGCTGTCTTCGCCGGGCTCCGGCCCCTCGCCACGCAGACGCAACAGGTCCAGTGCTGTGGCATGGGCACAGCCCATGAACCGCATCAGATCGGTCGCCGAAAAAAGGATATTGCCGCCGAATACCCGCATGGGCCTCCGCCATCTTCATCGAACACGACCCAAGACGGAATCATCTCGCGAGGTCAGATTCCGCAATTCTCCCATGGGGTGTCAACCGCCGGGCACGGCAGGCCGCTGAAAAAACGTGACATGCCCGGCCGTGCCAATATCCCCGGTCAGGCGGTAGCACCCTCGCCGCACCGCACAATCCGCAAACTCCTGGGCTCGATCAGCGAGGCGCGCTTTCCCCTGGCTCCCATCCACAGCGAGAAACCCTTGCCGATCAGTTCGGCCGCCTCGTCCAGCGTCCTCACATGGACGGCGTGTTCAGCATGATGCTTCTGGCTGCCATGCGCCGGGTCGGCGAGCTGATAGCCCTTGGAAGTGATTGCCGGTTCCTCCACCACGCCAGTCCGCGACGAAACCCGTTCGATGCCGATCACACGTCTGCTCATTGCTATTCCTTTCATGGCTGCCAAGCACCTCTTGCGGGCTTGCGCACGCGGGAACGACGTGCTGGAAATCCGCTCGACAGGCTGCAGAAAGCTTTCTAGCTTGCGAGGGTGACAATTCTTGTCAGGTTATCGAGGCGCGCATGTCCTTCTCCAAGGCGCAGGATCTGATCCGGCTCGCGCGGATGGCCGCGGCCCGGTATGGCGGTATCAGCCTCGAGGACATCTCTGAGGAGTTCGGGGTGTCCCACCGCACCGCGCAGCGCATGATCGAAGCGCTCGTGGATACCTTCGGCAATGTCGAAGCCAGAGACGGGGAGGATCGCAAGCGGCGCTGGCGCCTGCTCGATTCGAGCTTCGGTAATTTGCAGTTGCGGCATGAAACGGGTGTGGAGGCGCTGGAGATCGCTGCCCGCAACGCCGAGGCCGAGGGACGTCAGCGCCACGCCCGCGCGCTCATCGACCTACGCGATGGGATGTTGGCCCGGCTCCCTGCCCGCGCCCGCGTCGAGGCGGATGCCGAGGCGGTCCTGACGGCCATGGGCCAGGTCACACGTCCGGGGCCGCGTGTTAGCTTGCCGATTGACATCCTCGATGCGATCATCGAAGCGCTACGCGGTCCCTTTCGACTGCGGGTGCTCTACAATCAGGACGCGGCATCACGCATTCTTGAGCCGCATGGCGTGCTCCTAGGCCACCGGACCTATCTCGCCGCCCGCGACCCCGCGAAGGCCGATGAAGTGCGGAACTTCCGCATCGATCTCATTCACGAAGCGGACGTCCTGAACGAGAGCTTCGCGCTGCAGAATGGCTTCACCATCGCGGACTATGCGGCGCAAGCCTTTGGCGTCTGGCAGGATCCCGCACAGTTCGGCGAGGTGGTCTGGCGCTTCACGCCTGAGGCTGCCGATCGTGCGGCAGGCTTCCGCTTTCACCCCCGGCAGGTGCTGGAACCCCAGGACGACGGCAGTCTGATCGTCCGCTTTCATTCGGCGGGCTGGCTGGAGATGACATGGCACCTCTACCAATGGGGCAATAAGGTAGAGGTGATTGCACCAGAGGAATTGCGGCGAATGGTAGAGAACCACTGCCGACCAGACTTCGCGGCGATGCCGTGAGCGGATTCAAGCAGGAGAACTTGGGATGACCGATACCCTGACATTCGCGACTCTGAAGGAAAAGCAACGCGCCATCCGCGCGGACTTCCCGGAAACTATGGGCCTGCGCGTCCACCGCGCCATCAGCTGGATCGGCCGGGCCGAGGCCTGTGGTGAGGATGACGACGCCCGTTTCATCTTCCTCTGGATCGCGTTCAACGCCGCTTACGCAGACGAACGGGAGTTCCAGTCGATTCCGCAGGGCGAACGCGCGGCCTTCCTCGATTACTTCGGACGGCTGACCGCATTGGACAGCGAACGCCGCATTTACAAGGCTGTCTGGCAGCGCTTCTCCGGGCCAGTGCGACTGCTTCTCGAAAACCGCTATGTTTTCAATCCGTTCTGGCAGCATCACAACGGGATCGACGGGTTCGAGGATTGGGAAGATCGTTTCAAGGCATCGGCCAAGTCCTTTGCGCAAGCATTTCAGGCTGGCGACAGCGCGCGGGTCCTGAGCTTCATTTTCGACCGTCTCTATGTCCTACGCAATCAGCTGGTGCATGGCGGGGCGACCTGGAACAGCGGGATCAACCGAGCCCAGGTGCGCGACGGGGCTGCGATCCTTGCATTCCTCGTTCCGGTGTTCGTTGACCTGATGATGGAGAACCCTGCAGGTAACTGGGGTCGCCCCTTCTATCCGGTCGTTCCCTGAGAAACCGATCTGCCAGAAGCGCAACCAGACGTTCTCACGTCATTCGGCAGTGCGACCTCGGCCCAGCATCCGATTGTCGATCTGAGGCTCGTCCCGTTTTCCCGCAACCGACATCCGTTTCTCGATCTCGGCCTGCAAGGCTGGAATTCCGGCGTGAAGTTGGAAAGTGTAGAGGCGATTTACGACATCGCGCAACAGTGCCCGCATCTCGTCGTCGTCGATCCGCAACGGCCTGCAATGGAAAGATGCGCCCAGGCGTTACGGCCCCCACAAGACGCTCTACAACCGGTTCATCCGATGGAGCAGGCTTGGAGTTTTCGACCGCATCTTTGCCAGCCTTGCAGGTGAAGGCCCAAAGCCAGAACGGATCATGATCGATGCCACGCACCTGAAAGCTCACCGCACTTCGGCAAGTCTGCTCAAAAAGGGGATATTCCCCGCCGTATTGGCCGCACCAAGGGTGGGCTGAACTCCAAGCTGCATGTGGTGTGCAACGGCGATGGCAAACCGCTCGCCATGCTGCTGTCGGAAGGCCAGATGAGCGACCACGTTGGCGCGAAGCACCTCTATTCACAGCTGCCGTCAGCAAACACCCTGATCGCCGACAAGGACTATGACAGCGACGAATTCAGACAAGCGCTCGCTGCCAGGAAGATCGAAGCATGCATCCCGCCGAAGCGAAACCGGAAAATCCGGCATGCCTTCGACAAACACCTCTACAAGACCCGCCACAAAATCGAGAACATGTTCGGCAGGCTTAGGGACTGGCGGCGCATCTCGACCCGCTACGACCGTTGCGCCCACACCTACTTCTCGGCCATCTGCATCGCCGCAAGCTTCATCTTCTATCTCAGTTAGTGAGTCCTGAGCCTAGCCTGTTGCCGGTTCCGTGGACACCGAATTAGGGTGTTTTTGGAACTGGAGGGTTAACATGCAGAGACGGACGTTCAGCCACGAGTTCACCCGACCACCGCCAGAGCATCAAAAAGCACTTGCCAACAGGAGGCCGTCCACACATGGCACTGATGATTTCCAACAGTCCGCGCGCACATTGAGGATTTTAGTCGTTGATCATCTAATACTTGTTGGTAGTGTTCCGTCATCCGCGCTTTCTTTTCCGCAAGTGTGCATTTCTCAACTGCTAAGATCAGTATGATCTTCTTGGGAGGACCTCGATGCCAATATTCGCCCGTACGTTTGCAGTAGATTTTCTTGCTGAGTGGGATGCAAACAATTCTAGCAATGCGGTTCGCGCGCTTTTCAACCATTGGTGCCTCCCTGGCGAGAAAGCGGTTGGAGAAGCGATGCTGAGGTTGGGCCTGCGCAACGGCTATCTCAATCTGTATATCAAGGGGCAGTCTGTCGCAA
>CAZECZ010000027.1:0-38083 GCA_964510815.1 uncultured Aestuariivirga sp. | reverse complement strand
TCTCCACCGACCTCAACATCGATTCCGTCACGGTGATGGATTTCGTCATGGAGGTTGAAGACCATTTCGATATCGAGATCCCGCTCAACGTGCTGTCGGAAACGCGCACGGTTGCGGATCTTGCCAAGGTGGTCGAAGCCCGCGTCAAGAAAGGCTAGCGCTCATGGATCTGCTCGACCGGCTGAAGCCCTATGCGGAACGCCACGCCCAGATGAAGGCGATGGGCGTGGAGACGATCACGGTCACCAATGAGCAGGTCCTGTCGCCGACGCGGGCCATCATCGACGGACGCGAGACCATCCTTGCCGGCACCAACAACTACATGGGGATCACCTTCGATCCCGATTGCATCGCGGCCGGCAAGAAGGCGCTCGACGACTTCGGCACCGGCACCACGGGCTCGCGCATCGCCAACGGCTCCTATGCGCTGCATGTCGAGTTAGAGCAGGAATTCGCCAGATTCCTCAACCGCAAGCACTGCATCGTGTTCACCACCGGCTATCAGGCCAATCTCGGCATGATGGCGGGGCTGGCAGGCCCGCGCGACACGATCTATCTCGATGCGGATTCCCATTCCTCGATCTACGACGGCTGCACGCTGTCGGGCGCCAAGCTGGTGCGCTTCCGCCACAATGATGCCGCCGATCTCGACAAGCGTCTGGCGCGCGGGGAGGGCGAGGGCGGCAGGCTGGTGGTGCTCGAAGGCATCTACTCGATGCTTGGCGACCGCGCGCCGCTGGCCGATTTCGTCGAAGTCAAGAAGAAGCACGGCTTCCAGCTTCTGGTCGACGAGGCCCATTCCTTCGGCGTGCTTGGCCCCAATGGCCGTGGCCTGGCGGACGAGATGGGACTCGATGACGAGGTCGATTTCGTCGTGGGAACATTTTCCAAGAGCGTCGGGGCCATCGGCGGTTTCGGGGCTGGCAACCATCCGCTGTTCGACTACATCCGCTACGCGTCGCGGCCCTACATGTTCACGGCGTCGTCGTCACCGTCGTCCATCGCGACCTCGCTCGCCGCCATCCGCAAGCTCGCCGCCGAGCCGCAGCGCCGCGACCGGTTGCGCGAGAATTCGGCGCGTCTCCACGCCGGCTTCAAGACCCTGGGGCTGGATCTCGGCTGCGATGTCGTGAGCCCGGTGATTGCCGTCAAATGTCCGGATGAGAGCTCGACCGTTGCCATGTGGCATGAGCTTTTGAAGGCGGGCGTCTATGTCAATCTGGCGCTGCCGCCGGGCACGCCGGGCAAGCTGTGCCTGCTGCGCTGCTCGGTGTCGGCAGCCCATACCGAGGCTGACATCGACCGCATCATCGCGCTGTTCAGCGAGGTGGTGGCGCAAGGCCACGGCAGCAAGGCCGCGATCGCCTAACCACAAACGAACGTGAACTCAGGTCCCGTCTCGAGCCGCAGCGGTTCATCTTCGGGACCGTCAAAAAACTCACCGTCGATCACGTACATCGTCCTGGACGAGACACGCAGGCTGCCGGAACAGAAGCTGATGCAACCTTGCGGCATGCGCCGGTTCTCGCCCCCATACATGGCCTTGAACAGCCAGCGCGGCACCGGTGGCGGGGGATAGGCGAAGGCGGTGGTGCGGATCGGGCCGGTCTTGCCACCCCAGAAGGGACGGGTGCCCAGCACAAGCTTTTCCAGTGTCGTCGACATCACGAGAAGCTGGGCGCCCTCCAACATCTGGTGGCCCTCGGCTTCCACCGCGATATCGTAGGGCCGGTCAAAGCGGGTGGGATCGTCCGGGTCGGGCTTGCTGAACAGGGAGCGCAGCACGCCGCTAGCCAACGTGCGGAAGGTGGCCCATTGGCCCTTGACGCCCTTGGCGTTGAACGCCTCCTGGCAATAGAGGGTGGCATCGGCCACTGCGCCGGTTCCGACGAACATGCCATGGCGCGGCCTGCCATCTCCGGGATTGGCACAGCGCACCGTGTGACGCGGCTTCAGAACAGCGGGTTCGAGGGCCTGGATGAATGCCGCCTGCGCTTCGATTGACGGCTTCTTGAGCCCGACATCGCCGGCGGCGAGATTGGTGGTACCGTGTGGCAGCAGACTGATCCGAGGCAGGCTGGCGAACGGCCCGTCTTCGGCGATCTGGGTGAGAATTTCGTGCACCGTACCGTCGCCGGAGCTGATGAACAGATCGCTCACGCCTTGCGCCGCGAAATCCTTCAGAATGCCCGCGATATCTTCGAAGCGCGCCATGATGCCGATTGACACGGTGGTGCCATGCCTGAGCTTTTCAGACAGCGCCAGGCCCTTGCCGCTGTCCTTGCCCGCCCTTGGGTTGACAATGAGTCCGGCTCGTCTCACGCCGCCGCGGCCTCAGACATTTTCCGCCCTCAGGGTGAGTACCGCGGCGAGCAGACCGAAGGCGATGAGCGGCATCCAGGCGGCAAGCCAGGGGGTCACGAAGCCCAATTCGCCCATGGTCAGCGAGATGCCGTCGATCACGAAATAGAGGAAGCCCAATCCCACACCGATGGCGAACAGCACGCCGAGCCCGCCGCCGCGCCTGAACCGGCTTGCCAGCGGGATGCACAGCGCGATCATCAGCAGGCTGGAGAAGAACAGGGAAATCCGCTTCTGGTGCCAGGTCTCATAGACCCACACGGGCCGGATGCCAAAGCCCTGGTTCTCGATGAAATAGCCGAGGTCGGTCAGCGACATTTCCTCAGGCTCGCCGGAGCGGGCACCGGCCTGGGCCGGCTTGAGAGAACCCGAATAGACCATCGTGTCGAGCCGGCTGGGTGTGAGATTGTCGCGGTAATAGATGAGCACCGGCTTCAGCGTCCAGCGGTTGTCGGTCAATGTCGCCGTGTCGGCATAGATCTGTTCACGGAGTAATCCGGTCTCGTCGCGGCGGAAGATGATGACATCCTTGAGTTCGGTCGAGTCGGCATTGGCGCTGCCGGCCCGCAGGATATCGGCGCCGGAGCGCATCCAGATCGGGTCGCGCTCGCCGACCTTCAGCTTTTCGCGGCCATAGTCGCCAATCGCCCAGGTGCGCAATTGCGGAATGGTGGCGGGGATGGCCCGGTCGCGCAGCAGGAACTGGGCGCCGCCGGCGAGGAAGGCAAGCGGCAAGAGCAGCACGATCATGCGCGCGGGGGACAGGCCAGCCGCCCACAATGCAACGATCTCGTTGCGGTAGCTGAGTTCCGTCAACGCCAGCAGCATGGCCAGCAGCAGGCTGATCGACATGTAGTTCGCCAGCACGGCTGGAGCGCGATAGAGAAAATATTCCAAGAGGATCGAGGCGCTGCCGGGGCGAAGCGCCTGCAGCTCCTTGGCATGGGTCAGGACTTCGAGCGAGAGCGCGAAGATCGAGATGCCGATCAGGATGGCGATGAAGCGCAACGAGATCATGCGGATGAGCATCCAGGTGATGATCTTCATGCGGGCTGCTCCCAGCCGGCGCGGCGCATGATGCGGCGGCGGAAGGCCGTGAAGGCCTCGCCCATGCGGTCGAGGGCGGCTGCAATCGGATCACGCGCCAGGGTGAAGCAGGTCTGATAGTAGCGCCAGCCGGCAAACAGGGCGAGCAGGGCGCAGGGCAGCCACATCACGACCAAAGGCGAAACCACGTCGCGCTGCGCGGCGTTGGCGCCTTGCTGGATGATCTCGTTGTAGACGACGATCAGCACCAGCGCGAAACCCATGCGGAAGGACCGCGGGCTGCGCCGCGACCCAACGGCAAAGGGTATGGCGAGGAACGGCAGGATCAGAATGCTGACGGCGGTGACGAGGCGCTCGTTGAGGTCGGAAGAAACTTCGGCGGCGGTTGCTTGTTCGGGCGGATTGTCGAGATGGGCGAACAGTTCCGGAATCGTCAGTTCGCGCTCATCGATGCCGCGCGGGCGGAAGACATCCTTGCTGATGCGGCCCAATGGCGTGTCGGCGAGGGCGAATTCCGTGACCTCGGCGTTGGGTGGTGCAGTGGCCGCCGTCGGCGAGGGCGGTGCGTTGAGGGTCAGGCGATGACCATTCTCGAGGTGCAGGATCGGCCGCTTGCCCTCCGGTGCGTCGTAAAGGATGCCGTTCGACGAGGTTACGGTCTCGGTTCCCTTTGGGCCCTTGTCCTGGAAGATGAAGGCGCGCTTGAAGGCGTTGTTGCTGCGGTCGAGTTCATCGATGATGAAGGTGCGTTCGCCCGCCTGCATGAACACGCCCTCTTCGGCAAGATAGAAGACGTCGATGTTCTGGATGTCGAAGAACAGCGAGCGGAAGGCGAAGCGGGCGTGGGGCTGGACCCAGCCCATGATGATGATGGTGAGCAGCGACAGGAGCACACCCAGCAGGATAACCGGCCGCGCCAGCCGGTGGAGGCCGATGCCGGACGCCATGAAGGCGTCGGTTTCGGAATTGGCCGACATGCGGTTGAAGCCCATCAGCAGGCCGAGGAACAGCGCGGCGGGAATGGCGGTCGAAAGATAATGCGGCACCAGATAGGCGAGAAGTTCGAACACCACCGCAAAGGAGTTCTTCTTGCCGAGCGTGGTGTCAAGCAGGCTTACCATGCGGTCCGCAAGCAGCATCAGCAGGCCGATCAACATCGTACCCACCAGCGGCAGCGACACCTGTTTCAGCACATGGCGGTCAACGATCTTCAGCACCTGGCCTCGCATTCATTCATGCGGCGATCCCCAGATCCTTGATCGTGGTGATGGTGCGATGGACGGGATCGAAGCTGCGCGTCGAAACGTCAATATGCCAGCGGCCAGAGGTTCTGGCGATGCGGTAGAGGTTCCAGGCCGCCGGCGCGTGGTGCTCGCGGCGCGCGAAGGAGGCGGAGGGAACGCCGAAGATATGCGCGGTGCCGAAGCGCGTTTCGAGTCCGGTGTGGGTGGGCTTGTGGTTGTGGCCGTGCAGCACCAGTTCGGCGCCATGCTCAGCCAAGACATCGCGCAGGGCGGCGGCGTCGAGCAGGTCGTGGCGGGGCTGTGCCAGTCCCGGCAATGGGGGGTGATGGATCATGATGACCCGCGCATAGCCGCGCTGGCGCAAGTCGGGGAGCAGTTCGGTGAGCGTGGAGAGTTGCGCGGCTCCAAGCACGCCCGTTGCCCGTCCGATCGGCTGCGGCACCGCCGATGACAGGCCGATCAGCGCGATGTTGCGGCGCAGGCGCACGTAGGGAAATGGCGTGGCGATCTGCGGGGTGGTCGTGGCCGTGTTCACCCGCATGTCGCCCGTCATGTAGTCGGCGAGATGGCCAAGCCCGTATTCCCAGTCGCAGCGGACATAGGCATCGTGATTGCCGGGCACGAAGCTGATCCAGCTTGGCGGGCCGAAATTGCGCAACCAGTTGGCGGCGGCAGGAAATTCGTCGTAAGCCGAGACATTCACGATGTCACCGGTCAGCGCCACGTGATCGGGGGCTGCGGCGCGGATATCGTCGGCGATGGCCTGCGCCACGGCCGGATCATGGGCACGGTGCCGGTTGAGCCGCCAGTTGATGGCGCCGATCGAGCGCTTGAGGGCGAAATTCCGGCGCACGGCCCCCTTTGGAAGGGGGCCCAGATGCGGATCGGAAAGGTGAGCGAGGGTGAACACGCGGAATCAGATGCCTTGCAATGAATCGGCCATGGCCGGGATTTGCCTTTTAGGACGTGCCGGCGCCCTCATTCAAGCGATGCTCCGCTGATAGATACGGTAGGTCTTGTAGGGTTCGCCGCCGACCTGCTCGATGATCCGGCGCATCGGCAGGTTGTCCTCGAGAATCCACGACAGTTCGGCCTGCTCGAATCCACGGCTCTGGTGATAGCGCCGCACGCGGTCGATGACGCCGATGGTCATGGCGGCACCCATGAGCGTGCCGTGGTGGGCCTTCTTCAATCCCATCAGCGGCATGCGGACGGAACTGGGCGGCCGGGCCAGCAGATGCCAGGCAAGCTTCGCCCAGCCGAAGGGCAGGAGCCTGCCATTGAGCCCGGTGATCCACCTGTTGATGTTGGGCAGGGTGACGGCCATGGCGGCCGGCTGTCCGCGAAATTCGGCGATGGCGATGTAATTGTCGTTGACCAGCATCTTCAGATTGTTGCCAAGAGCCGTGATCTCCTCGCCGGTGAATGGCACGAACCCCCAGTTCTCGGACCACGCGTCGTTGAAGATGTCGACCACGATGTCGAGGTCGCGCCGGAGGTTCTTCTTGCTGAACGGACGTATGACGATGTCCTTGGCGGCCATGGCCTTGTCCAGGGTCGATTTCATCGACCGGGGCAACGGCTTCTTGCCGTCGAACGTGTAGGCGATCACGTCCTTCGCCTTGGCAAACCCCAGTTCTTCGAGGCGCCCGGCATAATAGGGGCGGCCATGGCCCATCATCATGTTGGGCGGCGTATCGAAGCCGTCCACCAACAGGCCCATCTCGTCATTGATCGAGAAGCTGAACGGACCTTGCAGCGCGGTGCAGCCGCGTGACTTCAACCAGTTCTCCGCGGCGCCAACCAGAGCGTCGAACACCGCAGGGTCGTCCGTCGCATCGAGAAAACCGAACTGGCCGACGCCGTCGCCGTAGCGTTCAGACCTCAGCTTGCAGAGCTGGGCGGAAATCCGGCCAACCGGCATGCCGTCGCGCTCGGCGACGAAAAGTTGGGCTTCGGCGTGCTGGAAATAGGGGTTCTTGCGGGGGTCGAGATGCTCGAAGCGCTCAATATAAAGCGGTGCCACCCAGTTGGGATCGTCCCGGTAGATGTCGAATGGCACATCGAGAAAGGCCTTCTTGCCGGCTTTGCCGGATACGGGACGGATGGTGACGGTCATGTGTCTTGGTTAGCAGCCGCAGGAAGGAAGGCAAGGAGTGGCTTGGCACATTTCCACCTTCGCGCTAACCAGTGTCATGATCAAGCGTGCCCTTTTCAAGGCAGCCCAGAAACTGGTCTTGCAACCCTACTTCCGCCAGACCCGGGGCATGACGCTGGGCATCCGGGCGCTGGTCATCGGCGAAGGGCCGAGTATTCTTCTGGTCCGCCACACCTATGCGCCAGGCTGGCTGCTTCCGGGCGGCGGGGTCGAGCGGGGTGAAACGCTGGTTGAGTCCTGCCTGCGGGAACTCCGCGAGGAGGCGGCCCTCACGGTGCTGGAACAGCCCGTCTTCCACGGCATTTTCCTCAACGACAAGCACTATCCGGGCGACCATGTGGCGTGCTTCGTGGTGCGGAAATTCGAGCAGGGCGCCTTTTCCGGCAATGCCGAGATTGCCGAGGCCCGGTTCTTCCCCGTCTCGGACTTGCCGGACACCACGACACCGGGAACCCGCCGGCGCATCGCCGAGGTTCTTGAAGGCCGTCCCCCGGACCGGGAGTGGTGACACCAATTCGCTTGACGTCAACCTTATCGAAAGATAATGCGCTGATCATGACTGGAATGACGGCCATATTCTCACGACGACGAGCCCGCGACATGCGCGCTGCCTTGCGCGCCTGATTCCCGCGCCCGCATTCCGATACCCGCACAGTTCCATCTGGCGTCCCGGCGGCCCGGCGCTCTCTTCCAGCGACCAGACGAGACTTGACCCATGTGCGGTTCCATATCCCTCGACGAGACCCAGCCTGCCGACCACCATGATATCGAGCATTTGCTCGACCTGAGCTTTGGCTCCGGCCGCCACGCCAGGACATCCTATCGCCTGCGCGAGGGTTCGGCGGCCGTACCCGGGCTGTCGCTGGTGGTACGCGATCCTGGCGTCCAGCTGTCCGGTACCATCAGTTTCTGGCCCCTGCGCATCGGGGTGGCGGAAACCCCGGCGCTGTTGCTGGGGCCGCTCGCCGTCCACCCGGACCGGCAGAACCTTGGCGTCGGCCGTGCGCTGATGAAAGAGGGCTTGGCCCGGGCCAAGGCCATGGGGCACCGGCTGGTGATCCTGGTCGGCGACGAACCCTATTATGCGCGGGCCGGGTTCAAGCGGTCGCCCACTGGCCTGCTGACCATGCCGGGGCCGGTCGATCCCGCTCGCCTTCTCTATCTGGAACTGGTGCCGGGCGCGCTGGATGGCGTCTCCGGGATGGTTCAGGGACCGGCGTCAGCGGCCTTCGCGGTACCACATGGCGGAGACCACGAGCAGCAGCGCGCCGAGGCTTAGGAGCGTCGCGAACAGTGGAATATCGGCGATCGAGGTCACCCGGTAGGCACCGTTGGCGGTGATGCCGATCCAGCCGGAACCCGAGGCGGGGCGGCCCTTGTCGACCTTCACCAGTTGCGGCATGCCGTCCTCCAGCCATTTCACCGTGCCGCCGGTCGCCGCAGCGACCGGGGCCAGCACGCCGGCTGTGGCGAGGATGTTGTTCGCCTCCCGTGCGGTGGCGGACCCTGCGGCGGCGACGGCGTCGAGTGTTCCGTCATTCAGCCTGTGCAGCCCGGCTTCGGTGACGGGCAGAGTCGCCTGCCAGCGGCCCGGCGAGGCCTGGGCGAGGTCCAGCTTCTCGGTCTTGCCGGAGGGCAGCGTCACCGTCACGGGGTCGGCCTTGTCGGCCATGGTGCGGCGTTCGATCAGCAGGTTATTGCCCACCTGCTTGGCGCCGAGGGCTTCTTCTTCGAGGTCAGGTTCCTTCATCAGCCAGTGGGCGATGCGGCGCAGAAGCTCGGTCTGGGGACCGCCGCCCTCGTAGCCGCGAGACCACAGCCAGCCCTGGTCCGAGAGCAATTGCGCCACGCGGCCCTTGCCGGTACGCGCCAGCACCAACAGCGGCTTGTCGTCCAGACCCTTCATCACGATTTCGCCGGACATCACGCGGGTATCGATGAGCCGGAACCAGCGGCCCCAGGTGGGCTTGTCGCCGGTGCCGCCGGGCAAGCCGGCGGTGACGGGGTGCTTGCGGCCGGCGCCGGTCAATTCAGGGCGGAAGCCGCCCTCGGTCACTTGGCCGGTGGGGGCCGCCGCAATCACATCTGCCAGTGGCGTCATGTAGAGCCCCTCCCGGTCTGCCAGATCGGGGCCCGAGGCAATCAGCACGGCACCGCCGTCACGCACGTAGCGCGAGACATTGCTCAGATAGACCGACGGCAGGATCGACTGACGGCTGTAACGGTCGAAGATGACCAGGTCGAACTCGTCCAGCTTCTCGACAAAGAGTTCGCGGGTCGGGAACGCGATCAGCGACAGTTCGCGGGTTGGCGTGCCGTCCTGCTTCTCCGGCGGGCGCAGGATGGTGAAATGCACGAGATCGACCGACGCGTCGGACTTCAGGAGATTGCGCCAGGCGCGTTCGCCGGGATGCGGTTCGCCCGACACCAGCAGCACGCGCAACCGGTCGCGAATACCTTCGATGACGGTGACGGCGCGGTTGTTCTGGGCCGAGATCTCGCCCTCGAGCGGCGGCACGCCGATTTCCACGATGTTCTGACCGCCATGGTCGACGGGCACTTGCACCTCGACGGACTGGCCGGGGGCGACGGAGAGCACTTGCGGGTCGCCCTTGCCGACGATGACGCTCACATCCACCGGCCCGCCGGGTCCATTGTGTTCGTCGACATGGAACACCACCGTCTGGTCCTTGCCGACAATGCCGAAGCGCGGAGCCTTGTCGATCACCACCTTGCGGTCACGCTCGTCGCGGCCGCCGGTGATGAGGGCGTGCAGCGGCGCCCCGAGGCCGGATTTGGTGGCCTCCTGTGGGGCGTCATGCACTTCACCGTCGGTCACCATCACGGCGCCGGCGAAGCGTTCGGGCGGAATGTCGGCCAGGGCACGGTTCAGGGCCTCGAAGGCGCGGGTACCATCATCCTCGGCATTGATGCCGGAGCGGACTTCGACGGTGCGCAGTTCCGTGTTAGGCAGGCGCGCCGCCATCTCCTTCAGGGCCTGCTCCGCTTTGGACGTCTGCTCGGAACGGTTGCCATTCTCCTGGCTCATGCTGCGGTCGATGACGGCGACGGCGATGTCGGTCAGCGGCTGGCGCTGTTCATTGCGGATCGACGGATTAGCGAGCGCTGCCACCAGCAGGGCGAGCGAGGCAGCACGCAGCAGCACGCCGCGCGAGCGGGCATAGGCCATGATGCCGACGAGAATGATGCCGATGGCGGCGAGGCCGGCAATCACGGCCCAGGGCAACACCGGATCCAACAGGATATTCCAGCCCATTATTGTCCGAGCCTCTCAAGCAGGGCAGGGATATGCACCTGGTCCGCCTTGTAGTTGCCGGTCAGCGCGTACATCACGATGTTGATGCCGGTTCTCAGCGCGAATTCCTGCTGGCGGTCGGTGCCGGGGATCGAGGCATAGAGCGGCCTCCCCGTGGCATCCATGGCCCAGGCGGCAGCATAGTCATTGGACCCGATGATGATACTGCTGACACCGTCGCTGTTGTTCGAGGTGCCGTCCTGGCCGCTGCGTTCAACCCACAGGCGGCCATCGGCATAGCGGCCGGGGAAGCGGTCGAGGAGATAGAAGCTGCGGGTCAGCACATGCTTGTCGGGCACCGGTTCGAGTGGGGGAATGTCGAGCTTGGACAGAATGCGGCGCAGCGCTTCGCCCGCAGGCGAGCCGTTTCCAGTCAGCTGGCTTGCCCCCAGCCCGTCGTCCTGCAGGTCGAACAGGATGGTACCGCCATTCCTCATGTAGGCATCGATGCGGGCCAGCGCCGCATCGGACGGCACCGTCGCGTCTGGTGTCACCGGCCAATAGATCAGCGGGAAGAACGCCAGTTCGTCGCGCTCGATATTGACCGGCATGGGATCGCCCGGGTCGACCGACGTCCGCTCGCGCAGAATCTGGTTGAGGCCGCGCAGGCCTTCGTCGCTGACCTGGTCGACGGCGTCGTTGCCGGTGACCGCATAGGCGAAGCGGGTCTGCAGCGCGGCCTTGAGTGCAAAGGCGTCGGCGGTTTCCTGCGCCGATACATGATCCGCCCACGGAACAAAAATGGCCAGCAGAATGGCGGCCGCAGCGGCCCGGGCGCGCAACCGGTTGATGCCGCCGCCGAGGAACAGGGCGGCCAGGCAATCGAGCAGGAACAATACTAGCGCGGCCGCGAAGAGATAGGGCGCCACCGGTGTTGCCGGCTGCGGGGCCAGGTCGCGGATCGCCACGGCCTCTGGCAGCCCAGTGATGGCCGACAGGCTGTCGCCGCTCCGCGACACGTTGAGGGCGCGCTCCTGTCCGCCACGGCGATAGAGACCTGCCGGTGTTGCGGGCGTCACCACCGCCTTGTCGATGGCGGACGCCGGAATGGGTTGGATTTCGGGCATGGGATCGGCGAGGTCGCCGAAGCCATTCAAAGTTCGCCAAGGCGCATAGGCCTGGGCGTCCGCTGCCGTTGCCGCCGCAGTGCCGCCGCCCGCCGCGGGTGCCAGATCGATCACCCGGCGCAACATCTCGACGAAGAGACCGGAGAGCGGCAGGTTCGACCAGTCGGCATTGGCCGTCACATGAAACAGCACGATCAGCCCCTTGCCCTGGTGCTTGGCGGTGACCAGCGGCGTTCCGTCCTCCAGCCCGGCCCAGACGCGATCAGGCAGGTCGGCGTCGGGTTCGGCCAGCACCTGCCGCGACACGCGCACCGTCTCGTCCAGCACCAGCCCGGCGAAAGGACTCTTCTCCGGAAATAGCTGCATGGCCTGTGGCGTCTCCCAGCTCAGCGCCGATCCGAGCGATCGTCCGCCTTCACGCAATGTCACCGGAACCAGATCGTCGTGGGTGCCGGCGAGACGCGGGCCGGCGAAGCGCAGCAGCACGCCGCCCTTTTCCACCCAGGCCGCCACCATGTCCTGGGTTTCCTGTGGCAGCACGCCGATGTCGGCCAGCACCAGCATGGACAAGCCCTGGTCGAGCGCATCCTTCAGGGCCTTGGGATCAGCGGGCTCGCTGATCGCGGCGTAGGGTTCCAGCGCCCGGGACACGTAGTAAAGCGGCGACAGCAGCGGCTGGGCGTTCTCGCTGCTGGCACCCGATTGCAGCGCTACGGTCTTGCGGCGCCAGCGGTCGTCCATCAGGAACATGGCGGCGGCGTTGCGCTCGCCTACCAGTTCGATGCGGGCGACTTCGTTACGAAGCTCGATCGGCAGGTCCACGGCGGCTTCGGCCTTGGTGGCGTTGGCCGGGAACTTCAGGTCTGCAATCGCCAGACTGCGGCCATTTCCGGCGCGGGCGATGGCCTGCATTGTGCGTTCCTCGGGCGTTGCGGCACGCAGGGCCTTCACCGTGATCCGTCCGGCGTCGAAGCCCGGCAGGGCGAGGGCCGCGGGCAATGTCGAGGTGGCGGGAACGATGGCCTCGACCGTGGCTTTGCCGCCGGCCAGTTCGGCCAGCCCGGTTGCGAAGGCGGCGGCCTTGCCGTCATCGATGCCATCGGTCACCCAGATCACACGGAGCGCCGAGGCGGCTGCAAACTTTTCCTTGAGCTTGGCCAACAGCGCGTCGCGGCCGGGGTCGGCGGCCTTGGGCTGCAGGGCGGCCACTGTCGCCTTAGCCTTGACCGCATCCATGGGCTCGAGTGATTGCGGCCGGAGTTCAGGCGTCGAGACCGCCAGCGTGACCACGGCATCGGCGGATCGTGCACCGTCGAGGATCTCGGCCATCACCTCCAGGCGCTTGTCCCAATTCTTGGCGGCGGCCCAGCTGTCGTCGACGACGAGCAGCAGCGGATCGCCTGAAATGGTGCCGACCCGGCCCGGCGCATAGAGCGGATGAGATACGCCGAAGATGACGAGCCCCGCCACCAGCAGCCGCAGCAACAGCAGCCACCACGGTGTCTTGTCGGGCTGCTCTTCCTTGTTGACGAGATCAAGCAGCAAACGGAGCGGCGGGAACTTCACCGTCTCGGGCTTGGGCGGGGTGAAGCGCAGCAGCCACCAG
Source organism: uncultured Aestuariivirga sp. (assembly GCA_964510815.1). Taxonomy (GTDB): domain Bacteria; phylum Pseudomonadota; class Alphaproteobacteria; order Rhizobiales; family Aestuariivirgaceae; genus Aestuariivirga. Next base: position 25,284 of record CAZECZ010000027.1, on the reverse strand, counting down.
ATCACCGGCAGCAGGACGAGTGCCGCCAGCGCCAGCGGCGTCGTGAAGCTCAACGCACTGAGGAAGCTCATCTGCCGAACCCTCCGGAGATCAGCGCGTGCAGCGTCATCAGCAGCTTGGCGGGCGATTCATCGGTGCGGTGAATGGTGAAGGTCCAGCCGATGCGGCGGCAAAGATCGCGCAGTTCCGCCCGGTGCCGCTCCAGCCGCTCGGCATAGGCGCCGCGCAATGTCTCGGTCTTGGCCGACAGGAATTTCAGCGGCCCCGCCACTTCCTGGAACTCGACGCGGCCCGCGTAGGGCAGGGTCTCCTCGGCGGGGTCGACCACCTGCAGCAGATGGCCGTTCATGCCGGCTTCGGCCATGGGTGCCACGGCATTGCGGATGTCTTCCGGCTTGTCGAAGAAATCGCTCACCAGCAGCGCGCCGGAAAAGCGCGGTGCGCGGGTGAATGTGGGCAGCGGACCGCCATGGCCTTCAAGGAACCATTCCGCAACACGGATCATCTGGCTCCTGGCGTGGTCGGCGCCGAAGGGGGCACCGATGACACCGACGCGCTCGTGGGCGTGGGTTGCCAGAACGCCGGCGGCCAGGGCGATCACTTGGGCGCGGTCGCGCTTCACGGTCTGGGAGAGATGCGACTTGAAATCCATCGAAGCGTGTGGCGACGCCCACAGCCACAAGGTATTGGCCGCCTCCCATTCGTTCTCGCGGATGTAGACCCGGTCGGAGCGGGCCGACTTGTGCCAGTCGATGCGCTGGGTCGAATCGCCGAAGCTGTAGGGACGGTATTGCCAGAAGCTTTCGCCGGGTCCGGCGCGCTTTCGCCCGTGGTCGCCGAGGATCACCGACGCGGCGATGCGTTCGGCCTCCACCAGCAATGGCGGCAGCACCGCAGCCGTGTGTTCGGCGCGGTCGGCCAGCGTCAGGGCGTGGGCGGCCTTGGCCATGTCCGGATCAGCCCAGCAGGCTGGCGAAGCGGGCGATGGTGGAATCGATGGTGTGGCCGTCGGCGCGGGCCGTGAAGTTCAGCGCCATGCGGTGGCGGAACACCGGGTTGAGGATCGCCGCCACGTCTTCCACCGAGGGCGACAGCCGGCCCTGCAGCAGGGCGCGGGCACGGGCCCCCAGCATCAGCGCCTGGCTGGCGCGGGGCGATGGGCCCCAGGCGACATTGGCGTTGACGAAGTCGTCGGCATCCGGCCCCGGCCGCGCAGCGCGCACCACCTTGAGGATGGCATCCGCCACTTGCTCGCCCACGGGGATCAGGCGGGTGAGGCGCTGGGCGTTCATCAATTCGGTCGCGGTCAGCACGCGCTCGGCCTCGCCCTCGTCGGCGCCGGTGGTGGCGAACAGCATGCGGCGTTCGGCTTCGAGCGAGGGATAGGGCACATCGACTTCCAGCAGGAAGCGGTCGAGCTGGGCTTCGGGCAGGGGGTAAGTCCCCTCCTGCTCAATGGGGTTCTGGGTGGCCAGCACATGGAAGGGCCGCGGCAAATCGTGACGTGCTCCAGCCACCGTCACATGGTGCTCCTGCATGGCCTGCAGCAGCGCCGATTGGGTGCGGGGTGACGCACGGTTGATCTCGTCCGCCATCATCAGCTGGCAGAACACCGGACCCGGCACGAAGCGGAACTGGCGGCGGCCGCTCTCGCTCTCGTCCAGCACTTCGGAGCCGAGAATGTCGGCTGGCATCAGGTCGGGGGTGAACTGCACCCGCTTTTCATCGAGGCCCAGCACCCGGCCGAGCGTCGTGGCCAGCTTGGTCTTGGCGAGGCCCGGCGCGCCTACCAGCAACGCGTGACCGCCGCCCAGAATGGCGATCAGCACCCGCTCGATCACGTCCTCCTGGCCGAAGATCACCTTGCCGATGGCGTCCCGCACCCGCTGCAGCCTGGCGGCGGCATCCTCGAGGTCGGCGATGATCTGGCGGTCTGCTTCATTGATGCTCGGCATGGGGCTCACTATAGTTTGCGGCAGGCCTTTCGGGCTCCGCAGGATGGGATCGTCCTTAATGGCATCCTCGGGAACGAGAATGGCCTAAAAGAGGCATGAGAGTCGCGACTCACATTACGTTGGATGATGGCCAGAGATCAAAGCGATGCAAGCAATCCGTTGCGCGGATTGAACGAGGCGGCGAAGGGCTCGAAGGGGCCGCCGCCGGTGCATCTGTGGAATCCCCCCTTCTGCGGTGACATCGACATGCGGATCGCGGGCGACGGGACCTGGTTCTACATGAACTCACCGATCGGCCGCAAACCGCTGGTTCAGCTGTTTTCTTCCGTTCTGCGGCTCGATCCGGACGGCAAATACTATCTGGTCACGCCGGTTGAGAAATGCGGGATCACCGTTGACGATGCGCCGTTCACGGCGATCCGGATGGCGGTGGAGGGCCGTGGTCACGATCAGGTGATCCACTTCGAAACCAACGTGGATGAGATGGTGACGTTGGATGCCGAACACCCGCTGCGTTTTGCCGTGGAAGCTGGGACCGACGGCCTCAAGCCCTATGTAATGGTGCGGCGCGGCCTCGAAGCGCTGGTATCGCGGGCGCTGTTCTACGATCTCGTTGCGGCGGGGACGGTTGAGGACGGCTGGTTCGGCGTGTGGTCGTCCGGCCGGTTCTTTCCGATGCAGAAAGCGGCGGAGATCGGGTACACGCCGTGACATTCCGGTTTGATGAAGCGGAATTCCGGGAACGGGCGGGTCGCTTCCTGCATCATGCGCCTCCCGAACTGCCGCGCCGCAGCGACGACGACCTGAACCCGCAAGCCAGGATCATTCAGCCCGGCACTGTGCCGCGGCCCGCCGCCGTGCTGGTGCCGCTGGTGGAGCGCGACAATGGCCTTACCGTTCTGCTCACCCGGCGCACCGATCATCTGGCCCGCCATGCGGGGCAAGTGGCGTTCCCCGGCGGGCGGATCGACGACGCCGACGAGGGCCCGGTGGCCGCTGCCTTGCGCGAAACCGAGGAGGAGACCGGCATTTCCCGCGGTTTCGTCGAACCACTGGGCTTCCTCGATACCTATCTCACCGGGACGGCCTATCGGGTGGTGCCGGTTGTGGGGATCGTCAAGCCGGGGTTCACGATCACGCCCCACGAAGGCGAAGTGGCGGACGTCTTCGAAGTGCCGCTTGCCTTCCTGATGAATCCCCTCCATCACGAGACCCATTCGCGCGAATTCCAGGGCCGCGAGCGCTTCTACTATGCCATGCCCTACGAGGGCCGCTACATCTGGGGAGCCACCGCCGGGATGATCCGGAACCTTTACACGCTGGTCTATGAGGCGACATGAGCAAAACTCCCTCGCTAGCGGATGCCAAATGGCTGAGGGCGCGGCCGCTCCGCAAGTTATTCAAGGCGATCGCCAAGGCCGGTGGCGAGGCGCGGGTTGCGGGCGGGGCGGTGCGCAACACCATCATGGGACTGCCGGTTCATGAGGTGGACGTCGCCACCACGCTCTCTCCCGAGGCCGTAACAACAGCCTGCGCGGCGGCCGGGCTCTCGGTCCATCCGACCGGCATCGACCATGGCACCGTCACCGTGGTGGCGGACCATCACCCCTACGAGGTGACGACGCTCCGCCACGACGTCGAGACCGACGGGCGCTGGGCCAAGGTGGCATACACCAATGACTGGCAGGCCGATGCCATGCGGCGCGACTTCACGATGAATGCGCTCTATTGCGACGAAGACGGGAAAGTCTACGACTATACAAACGGTTATCGGGATGCGCTGCGAAAGAGAATCATCTTCGTCGGCGATCCCCGTCAGCGCATTCAGGAAGACTATCTGCGCATCCTCCGCTTTTTCCGCTTCCATGCCCGTTTCGGCAAGGGCCAGCCGGACGAGGCGGGCCTCGCAGCCTGCGTCGATCTGGCCAGGGGACTCGACATCCTGTCGCCCGAGCGCATCCGGCAGGAGATGTTCAAGCTCTTGGAAGCGGACCAGGCTGTGCGGACCCTGAAGCTCATGCATCGAGTCGGAATCCTTTCTCATCTGATTGATTACAAAGAGGAATGGCGGGTTTTGGAGCGGCTTCCGGCAGACTCCGTCCTCCGTCTAGCTGTGCTCGCCGCCGATCCGGTGTCGATGCAGGCGCGCTGGCGGCTGTCCAACGCCGAGGGCAAGCGCATTGAAGCGATCCATGACTCGCCGGCCCCGACGCCGGCGATGTCCCCGCGTGAGCAGCGCATCATGCTCTACCGGACCGGGGCCGAGACCTGGCGTGATCTGGTCTGTGTCGCATGGGCGCGGTCGGATGCGCCGATGGATGACCGGCGCTGGAAGTCGCTGTTGCGCCTGCCGGACCGCTGGCCGATCCCGAAATTGCCTGTTACAGGCCGCGACCTGATCGACCTTGGAGTTGCGCCCGGACCGAAGCTGGGAGCCACCCTCCGCCGGATCGAAGATGGGTGGATGGCCTCCGATTTCCAACTCGGCAAATCAGAACTCTTGGCACGGCTCAACACTTGAGGGAGGTTCGCATGTTCAGACTCTTTGCCGGGGCGCTGTGCCTCCTGCTGCTGCCGCAGGTGGCATGGGCGGAAACCAAATCGAAGACGGTCCGCGACTGGACCGGCACCTGCGATGACTATTCCTGCAAGGCGACGGTGACGGGCGAGGGTGGGCTGGCATCTGGCGGCACTGGTTACCAGTTGGAGATTGCCCGGGCGTCGGGCGGCAACGAGACGTGGTTCGTCACCATCATCGCCCGCAACGTGAGCCAGCCGGAAAACGCCGTCACCTTTGAGGTGCCGGGGTTGCTCACCCGCGACACCGCCGTCGTCTCGCTGGGTGATGATCGATTCGGCCTTGCCGGCAAGGAGGCGCTGGAAGCCATCTTCCCGGCGCTGCGGAAGGGGGACAACGCTACCATCCGCTATGAGGTCAATGATGCCGAAGTCGAGGAGAGTTTCTCGTTGTCTGGCATTGCTGCCGTTCTCCTGTGGATCGATGACATGCAGGGCCAGGTTGGCAATTCAGACCGGGTGGCGGCCTATGAGGACCTCAACGCCAATGTGGTTGCCGAGGATGAGCGCGCCGCGCTGAAGGCGCAATTGCTGGCCGCGTCTCCCTTCAGGGATTGCCAATCGGCCCTGGAAGGCGACGGCGCGATCCCCTTCGAGCCCAAGCTTTATGATCTCGGGGGTGGCTACAAGCTATACGTCGTCCAGTGTACCATGGGGGCCTATCAGCCGAGCACGCTGGTGTTCCGCAATATCGGCGATGTGCTGGAACCGGTGCCCTTTGCCAGCTATGGCGACGAAACCGGCTGGGGCGCCACGCTGTGGCTTGGCGAGGCAGACTACGACCCCGCCACCAAGACCCTTCACCACTACGCGCGCTTTCGCGGCATGGCCGATTGCGGGACATGGTCCGATTTCCAGTGGACCGGCTATGATTTCAAGCTGCTGCGCTATGCCTACAAGGCCTGCAGCGACGAGCCGCCGGGCGAAGATGAGGACATCGGCGATTTCCCGATCATCTACGAAGCGAAATAGGAGACACGCATGGCCGACATTCTGCTGATGAAGACCACGGGCAAGACCGCGCCGGCGGCGGAGAAAAGCAAGCCCGATCCCGCCAAGCTGATCAAGGGCAAGTACGAGACGAAGACCTGGAACCATTTCACCGGCGAGGACGACCGGCTCTACTGCGGGATATGGGAATCGACTCCCGGCAAGGTGCTGGTGGACTATGCGGAATGGGAGTTCTGCCACTTCATCGAGGGTGAGGCGATCCTCACCAACGAGGAGGGCAAGTCGTGGACGCTCAAGGCGGGTGATGGCTTCATCATCCCGTCGGGCTTCAAGGGCACGTGGGAGACGGTCAAGAAGGTCAGGAAACACTATGTGATCCTGCTGCCCAGGCCATGAAGTCGGTCCTCGTCACCGGCGCCGCCAAGCGGATCGGCCGCCAGCTGGCGCTCGACCTTGCGGCCGATGGCTGGGATGTCGCCGTCCATTGCAACAATTCGGTCGCCGAGGCCGGGGACGTCGCGGCGGCCATCCGAGATCAGGGACGCCGGGCGGTGGTGGTGCGCGGCGATCTCTCCGACACCGAGGTTCCCGACCGGCTGATCGCTGAAGCCTCGGCCGCACTCGGCGGACTCTCGTGCCTCATCAACAATGCGTCTTTATTCGAGCCGGACGAGGTGGGCGCCATCACGGGCGCAAGCTGGGGGCGCCATCTCGACACCAATCTCCGCGCCCCCGTCTTCCTCAGCCAGGCCTTTGCCCGCCAGTTGCCGGACGATGAAGCGGGCAACATCATCTCGATCATCGACCAGCGAGTGTGGAAGCTCAATCCGAAGTTCTTTTCCTACACGACATCGAAATCCGGCCTGTGGACGGCGACCCGCACGCTGGCCCAGGCGCTGGCGCCGCGGATTCGCGTCAATGCCATCGGCCCCGGCCCTGCCTTGCCGTCGGTCCGCATGGACGAGGCGGAGTTCGCCAAGCAGTCGCGTCTGACGCTTCTCGGGCGCGGCACGTCGCCCACGGAAATCTCAAGCGCCGTAAAGTTCATATTGTCCCAGCCGGCGCTCACCGGCCAGATGATCGCGCTCGACGGCGGGCAGCATCTGGTGTGGCAGACGCCCGACGTGGTGGAGGTCCAGGAATGAGCAAGAAACCGATGATCAGCCACCACGTGGCCAGCGCCAAGGCGGGGCTGCGCCATGTTTTCGTGCGCGACCTCGAACTCGAGGCGCTGATCGGCATCTACGAACACGAGAAGACCGATCCGCAACGCATCGTCGTCAACATCGACCTCTCGGTCAAGGAAGGCTCCGGTGACGACGACATCAGCCATGTCGTCTCCTACGAGATCGTGGTCAAGAAGGTGGAGGCGATCATCGGCGAGGGCCACATCAACCTGGTGGAGACGCTGTGCGAGCGCATCGCCCAGTCCTGCCTCACCGACAAGCGGGTGGTGGCCGCCCGTGTGCGGGTCGAGAAGCCCGACATCATCCCCAATGCCAGAAGTGTGGGCGTCGAGATCGAGCAGGCAAGGTAGTACGCCCGTCGCCGGAACCAACTTCGTATCTGTCCGTTGAGGCTACAAGGCAGACGCCTTTTTCCAATCCATGACATACGAGGAGAGCTCAATGCGCCACTCAACATGTGCAACCCTTCTGCTCGCCGGTCTTTCGATGGCTGGCATTGCCGCCGCCCCGGCGTCGGCCACACCCCTGACAACTTCGGTCCAGACCAACGTCGTCTCGGCCGGCGACAACCCGATGCTGATCGATGTCGCCAAGCGCAAGCATCACAAACGCTACTGGAGCCGCAAGCATCACGGGCCGCGGTGCAAATATCGCCACGGCAATTGCCGCCATTTCCATAATGGATACTGGTACGCGACGCCGTGGTGGTTGTTCTCAGCGCCCTTCGTCGGCGGCAGAATCGTCATTCATGAGGGCAGCAGCCGCCATGCCAAGCATGTTGCATGGTGCGAGGACCACTATCGGTCCTACAAGCGCAGAAACAACACCTGGGTGTCGTACAGCGGCGTGGTTCACCAGTGCAACAGCCCCTACGACAACCGTTAAGACCATAGCCTGACCGGTGGCGGATCACACTGCCGCCGGTTTCGCCGCGTTGCATTTCCATTGCGGTGGCGAGTCGCGCTAGAAAGCGCAAATGACCGAATCTACCCGCCCCACTGGCCCCGAGGTCATTCGCGATTTCGTCTCGCGCTTGCCATCGAAGTCCGGCGTCTACCGCATGTATGACGCCAAGGGCGACGTCATCTATGTCGGCAAGGCCCGGAACCTGAAGAACCGGGTTTCGAACTATACGCGTCCTACCGGTCACACGAACCGCATCGCCGCTATGATCCTGCTCACAGCGCACATGGAATTCGTCACCACCAATTCGGAAGCCGAAGCGCTGCTGCTGGAGGCGAACCTCATCAAGAAGATGCGGCCGCGCTTCAACGTCACGCTGCGCGACGACAAGTCGTTTCCCTATATCCTGATCGCCCACGATCACCCTGTGGCCCAGATCGCCAAGCATCGCGGCGCCCGCAACCGCAAGGGCAATTACTATGGCCCGTTCGCGTCGGCCGGGGCGGTCAACCGGGCTATTAACACGTTACAGAAGGCATTCCTTCTAAGGTCCTGCAACGACAGCATTTATCAGAACCGCACACGGCCGTGTCTGCTGTATCAGATCAAGCGTTGCTCTGCCCCTTGCGTGGGCTACATCGAGCAGGGCGCCTATGACGAACTGGTCAGCGAGGCGGAGGCGTTCCTTGGCGGCAAGAGCCAGGCGGTGAAGGCGGATCTCGCCAAAGCCATGGAGGCAGCGTCCGAAGCGCTCGACTTCGAGCAGGCTGCGCGCCTCCGCGACCGGATCCAAGCCATGAGCTTCGTCACCCAGACCCAGGGCATCAACCCGCAGAGCGTCGACGAGGCCGATGTCTTTGGCGTAGTGCAGGAGGGCGGGCAGACCTCGATCCAGGTGTTCTTCTTCCGCGCCGGGCAGAACTGGGGCAACCGGCCCTATTTTCCGCGCGCCGACAAATCGGTCGAGATCCCGGAACTGCTGTCATCGTTTCTTGCCCAGTTCTATGACGACAAGCCGGTGCCGGGCCTCATCCTGCTGTCGCACGACATCGCCGAGCGGGAGCTGCTGGAGGAAGCCCTCACCACCCATGCCGGACGCAAGGTCGAGATTGCCGTTCCGCAGCGTGGCGAAAAGAAGATGCTGGTAGACCACGCCGTCACCAATGCGCGGGAGGCGCTGGGCCGGAAACTGGCGGAATCGTCGTCGCAGACCAAGCTGCTTGAGGGCGTTGGCCGTGTGTTCGGCCTCGCCGAACCGCCGCGGCGCATCGAGGTTTACGACAACTCCCATATCCAGGGGGCCAATCCGGTGGGCGGCATGATCGTCGCCGGGCCTGACGGATTCATGAAATCGCAATACCGCAAATTCAACATCAAGGCCGAAGAATTGGCAGGAGACGATTTCGGCATGATGCGGGAAGTGCTGACCCGCCGCTTTACCCGGCTGATCAAGGAGCAGGGCGAGCGTGACGGGGACAGCGGCGAGGTGGCCGAGACACCGCTCTGGCCCGATCTGGTGCTGATCGATGGCGGTCAGGGCCAGCTGACCGCGGCCAAGGCAGTGCTGGACGAGCTGGGGCTTTCGGATCTTCCGGCCGCGGGCGTGGCCAAGGGGCCGGACCGCGATGCCGGCCGCGAGCATTTCTACGTCTCAGGCAAGCCGTCCTTCATGCTCGAGGCCCGCGATCCGGTGCTCTATTACATCCAGCGGCTGCGCGACGAAGCGCATCGCTTTGCCATCGGCTCGCACCGGGCGAGGCGCTCCAAGGCCATCGGCGTCAACCCGCTGGACGAGATCGCCGGCATCGGCCCCACCCGCAAGAAGGCGCTGTTGCAGGCCTTCGGCTCGGCCAAGGCGGTGGGCCGCGCCAGCGTCACCGACCTTGCCGCGGTGGACGGTGTGAGCACATCTCTCGCACAGGCTATTTACGACCACTTCCATGAGGGTGCAGAATGAGCAGCATGACAGGTTCGAACCCCACCCCCACGGCATCCTATTCGAAGGTCTGGAACCTTCCGAACATTCTCACCTATGGCCGTATCGTTGCCGTTCCGGTGGTGGCGGGCCTGCTCATGTGGGACACCTATTCGGCGCGCTGGGCGGCGTTGGCCATCTTCGTGCTCGCCGCCATCACCGATTTTCTCGATGGCTACCTGGCCAGGCTGTGGAAGCAGCAGTCCTCGCTGGGGCGGATGCTGGACCCGATCGCGGACAAGGTGCTGGTGGCCGTTGTGCTGCTGGTGCTGTCGGCGTCACCGATCCTTTCCGGCGGGCATCTGTGGGCGGCGATCATCATCCTGTCGCGCGAGGTCCTGGTGTCGGGACTTCGCGAATACCTGGGCGAGTTGCAGGTCTCCGTCCCCGTCACCAAGATCGCCAAGTGGAAGACGGCGGTACAACTCGTGGCCATCGGCTTCCTCATTGCGGGGCCGGCGGGCGACGGGGTCGTGCCCTATGGCACCGAGTATCATATTGTGACGTGGCTTGGCATCGGGCTGTTGTGGATCGCCGCCGGACTGACGCTCTACACCGGATATGATTATTTCCGCGCCGGCATTCGCCACGTGGTAGACTGATCGAATGCGCATTCTCTATTTCGCCCGTGTCCGTCAGATTGCCGGAAAGATGTCGGAGGACGTCGACGTTCCATCGAGCGTCGCCACCGTCAGCGATCTGATCGATTTCCTCAGCGCCCGCGACGAGGCCGTCGCCGCGGCGCTGGCCGATCGCCGCACTGTCCGCGTCGCTGTCAACCAGACCCACAGTGCCCTCGATGCGCCGCTGGAAGGCGCGCGTGAGGTGGCCTTCTTTCCCCCCGTCACAGGCGGCTAGGGCGTGATCAGCTCAAGTGTAAAGCGGTTGGCCGTCCGATCACGCGCCAGAGTCGAAGCAGCGTTCACGTTTGCTCAGCTCGGATCGATACGATCTGAGCTGATCGTGATCTGATGCGCCTGAACGTCTATTTGCAGCGGGCCGGCGTCGGCAGCCGCCGCGAGGCAGAGCGTCTGGTCGCCGATGGCCGGGTTATGGTGAACGGCGCGAAGGCCGAGCCGACGACGCCGGTGGAGGAGGGGGACGCCGTTTCAGTTGATGGCAAGCCTGTGACACCAGCAGGCAAGCCGCTGCCGCGCCTGTTCCTGCTCAACAAGCCGCTCGATTATCTTGTGACGCACCGCGATCCGCAGGGGCGCCCGACCGTTTTCGATCTGCCGTCGCTGAGGCCGCCGCGCTGGCCCTCATCCAATCCGCGCGTCATGAGTGTCGGCCGGCTTGACGTGAACAGCGAGGGCCTGCTCGTCCTGTCATCGGACGGGCCTCTGGCACAGGCCATGATGAGTCCCGCAATGGCGCTCGACCGGGTTTACCGGGTGCGGGTTCATGGCGTCCTGAAGCCATCCGACATTGCGGCATTGGCAAGGGGCGTCACGATCGACGGCATCCATTATCGTGGCGCGAAATTCACTGCGGAGGAGGACAAGGGCGGCCGCGCCAACCGCTGGTACACCTGCGTTCTCAACGAGGGCAAGAACCGCGAGATCCGCAAGCTCATGGAGCATTTCGGCTGCGTGGTGAACCGGCTCATCCGGGTGCAGTACGGGCCGTTCAAGCTCGGCGACATCGCGCGCGGCGAGGTGCGTGAAGTGCTGCCGCGAGACGTGAAGGCGCTGATGAAGGATCTTCAAACACGAAGCGCTGCAGCATCTGCCAAGTAAATACTCGGTTTCTTCATTGTATTTACAAATTTACTTTACTTATATGTGACGACCTCTTTCTGTTGACGGAAAAATGCTTTGTGGCATGACTATATTCATCAACACATGGAGGACCATGACATGCAGGGTGACGCCAGGCTCATGCTGACAATTCTCACTGCGCGTCCTCAGTCCGTCGCGGAGTTGATGCGGCGTACGGGGTTTGAGGAGAAGCGGACAAGAAATGCCATCGACACTCTTCGCAACCATGAATATTGCATCTGGAGCGACTCGAACCGCCGTGGCTTCTGGGTCGACGCACCGGTCACCAGGGGCATTCCCAGCGGATCCGATCGGTGGAAGCGCCTCGCTTCTTGAGTGCGGCTGGCGCGTAATGCGTCAACCTCTTGATGAGCGAGCAACTTATCTCACTTTTTATGGTTCCATCAAAAATCACGTTGCTCTAAGCTGTCTCCGCGGCTGCCGTACTTGATGGGCTGCAACGCCAATGCGCCGGTGCGGGGCTAAATCGTTGGAGTGTCAAGCGAGGCCTGCCGTCCGGTCTCAGTGAGGTCATAGACACCGCGCTCCACCTTGCAGAACCAGCCATAGACATTGTCGCGCAGGATGGTGGCGGCGCGATCCACGGTGGTTGCGGCCTTGACATCTCGAACCCGCGTTGCTCCGTTCACGGATAAATGCCGGGCGCACCGGATTGCATCCTGACGGTAAGCAGTCATCAGGGGCTTGCGTGTCGATCCCCCGACATTCGGGTCGCCGCTGCGGGCGTTGAATTCCTTCAGCAGCAGGCCGCGCTTCCTGACGTTCGGCCGCGGGCTGTAGGGCACCGGATCAGCCATCACCTCCAGGCTTCCAGCCGATGACACCACGATGAGGCCGATGCCCAGCCTGCGGCAGAGCTTCAGGGCCGATGACGCCACGCCGCGCTTCGGCCGCGCGATGGCAACATAGACATGCTCCGTGACCGTCAACCGGTCCACCGCCTGGTAGAGCAGGGCGAGCGACATCGCCTGTTTCAGTTCGACGATCACCGGCAGTTCGTCGCCGCGCACGCCGACGACATCGCAGGACACGACCTCGGACTTCACGACATAGCCTTGCGCTTCCAGGTGGCGCTTCACGGGCAGATAGAGGCTGGTCTCAGGCACGCTCTTCAGCTTCCCGCCAGCACGCAGTCGGCGGCCTTTTCGGCGGTCATCATCACGGCGCTGTTGATGTTGACGGTGATGAGGGAGGGAAACACCGAGGCATCAGCGATGAAGAGGCCCTCGACGCCCATGACCTTCAGATCGGGCGACACCACCTTGCCGATCGCCGCCGTGCAGCAGGGATGATAGACCGTCTCGCAGACGTGGCGGATGTAGTCCATCCACGCTGCATCGCTCTGCACCTGCGGCCCGGGATGCGCCTCGGCTTTGCAGATCGCCCGCATTGCCCCGGTCTCGCCGATCCGCCGCGTGAAGCGCATGGCCTTCAACAGAAGCTGCAAGTCATCGGGGTCCGAGAAGTAGTTGAGATTGATCACCGGCTTGCCGGCCATGGTTGGGCCGGAGAGCCGGATCTCACCCTCGCTCTTCGCCCGCGTCACATTGGGCGAAGCCTTGATGGCGGGACCGGCGGTGGCAAGGCGCGGGTCGTCGCCATATTTCTCGCGCACCCGGAGACCGAAGTGGAAGAGGATATCCGGGGCTGGCGCGCCGTCCTCCAGTTTCAGCATCATGGTCGCCTCGAAGGGGCAGATGTCCCAGTCGCCAACGGGCTCTTTCGTCTCCCACACCACGGGGGCTGCCACATGATCGCGCAAGTGCTTGCCCAGATGCGGCAGGTCGGTGATGACGTCGATGCCGTGCTGCCGCAGTTGCTCTGCGGGCCCCAGCCCCGAGACCATCATCAATTGCGGGGTCTGGATCGAGCCGCCGGCCAGCACCACGGCGCGGCTGGCATGGACCGGTCCCCGTGACGTTTCGGCGCCGATTGCACGTCCGTCCCGGATGATCAACCGGTCCGCCATGGTTTCCGTCCACACCTCGAGGTGCTCCGGCAGTGAAGAGAGTGGGTGGAGATATGCGACGGATGAGGATTGCCGCAGCCGGCCTCTGGCATTGAGCGGAAATAGCCCGACGCCCTGGCGCACCTCGCGTGAAAAGTCGATCTCGTCGAGTCCCAGTTCTATCCCGGCCTCGATGAAGGCGCGGCTCACCGGATGACACGGCGCCGTCTCGACCGTGATGGTCTCGAGGATGCGGTCATAGTATTTCGCCATCGCCGCGGCGTTCCAGCCCGTGGCGCCGAGACGTTCCCAGGTGTCGAAGTCCGAGTCGGGCGGGCGGATGAAGGCGCAGTCGTTGTGGTTGGCGCAGCCGCCAAGCAGCTTCGCACGGGCATAGTTCAGTTCGGCCCGCGCCCCCGCCAGCGTCGCGGCGGTGAAGCCCCAGTCATAGGCCTCCGTCTGCTCGTCCAGCCGCTTCAGATCGATGGCGGCTGGATCGCCTTCGTCAGCACGTCCCGCTTCCAGCAGGATGATGCGGCCAGTGGTCTTGCCCGCCAACCGCCGGGCCACGATGCAGCCGGCCGAGCCGCCGCCGATGATGAGGTAGTCGCAAGTTTCCGCCATGCGGCTGAGGTTACCAGTAGGGCACAGGCTCCGGCAATGCGGCACCGCAGGAACAGGCCTGCGATGTTTCGCCCACCTTGCGGCGGTTCATGGCGCCGCAGGCGTTGCAGCGCACCCAGTAGGGGTTCATGCGGTGCTTGGTCCATACGCTGGTGTATCCGCTGCTGGCGACGCTGCCGTCATAGAAGCCCTTCTGCGCCTCGGAATGCGCGCCTTCCTTCATCACCCGGCGGGAGTCCTCCGGTGAATCCCAGGCACTGATGGTGACCATTCGCGTGCCGATCACAGCCGTCGTGGCGCCAATGAAGCCATCCATCTTCAGCATGTCCATCAGCGAGGCGCGCGAGCCCTGGCGCACGTTCTCGACGGCAGCTGCATCGCGGGCCTCCAGGTGGGTGATGGAGAAGACACCGGGCTCCTGCAGCTTGCCGGTTTGAACGGAGGCACAGGTGCCGAATGAAAAGGGACCGATCTGTTTCGGCTGAACGATGACGTCAAGGCCCAACTGACGTGGTACGGCAGTGGTATCGAAGTATCCCGTCACCGACTGGATCTTGCCGTTCCTGATCTGGAAAAAATCAGCGCCGCGCAGCGCGACTTGTCTGCCTGTCGGCGGCAGGCCCATCATCGATCCGGTGTTGGTGCCCTTCATGACCCATTGCGCTGCGACGAGATCCGGACCCATTTCACCGTGGCTTTGAATCTCGAACGTCAGATCGGGGAAGCTAGCCCACAAGCTTTGCATGTAGCCCCTGAGCGCTTCTCCTGAAATCGGGGTGGCAAGCGCCGGGTCGGTGTAAGTACCGTCGGCATTGAGCGAGGCGAGGACCGCATCCGCGTCATGCGCAATCCATCCGTTTAGATAGGAATTTGTAGCATCCAGGTTTGCCATCCTGTTGTCCTCTCTTGCTTGGTTTCGGAAAGCTTCCGTCAAATGACGCTGGACTGCAACCATTCGGACCAAAGCAACAGTGGCGTGCTTCCGGTCCCCGATTGGCGGATGCGAAGACGCGCAATCCAGAAATTGACGATTGATCAAACCGAAAAACTGTGTCAGATTAATTCCTTGTAATCTTGCTGTCATCTTGAAAGGCTAGCCGGGGGGCCAGCGGCAAGAGGTACATGACGGACACCATGCCCGAAGCGGGGCTCTAGAGACCTGGACTTGAAAATCAGCACGAAAATAACAGCAAGGCGGCGTTCTGCCGCCTGAGCGAAGAAGTATTGGCACAGTGTTGTGTCTTAACAGCATATGTCTTGGAGAAGTGACATGAGTTGCGACCGGTCAATCACTTTCAATATCTTCAACAAGCACGGCAAGCCGGTTCTTGAAATCACGGCGACCGAAGTCAATGGATCAATCGTCTTTGAAGTGGAAGTCGTGGGCCGGGGTCACAAGGCTGACCTGCGGGCCCTGTTCTTCAACTTGAACGACGACAGCAAGATGGCTGGCCTGAGCGTCTTGAACACAGACAGCACGGTCTCGGATTTCCAGACTGGCGATCTCATCGACATGGGCAATGGTGCGAATTTGCAAGGCGTGGCATCGCCCTTCGATGTCGGTCTCGAATTCGGGACGGCAGGCGTGGGCAAGGATGTGATCGGAAGCTCGGTCTTCACCCTGTCAAACACCGCGAACAACCTCACGCTCGACGATATCGCCCACGTCCAGTTCGGCACGAAGATCGACGGCATTTCCGGGCCGTCGAAATCCGTATGGGTCGCCCCTGCGGCACCGGATGCACAGGACGATTCCTACAACATATTTGAGGATGGACAGGCCGGCCTCGACAGTCCTTCCAAGACGTCAGACGGCGTCATCTTCCAGGTGCTCGACAACGATACCGACGCCGACGGCGATACGCTGACGATCACCGAAGTTTCCGGTGCATTGCATGGCACGCTCGAGATCGTCGACGGCGATGACGCCGACCTGCTGCCAGGTGACGCGGTCCTCTACACGCCATTCCTCGACTACTCCGGCGCGGACAGTTTTACTTACTGCATCAGCGACAATAACGGCGGCCAGGATTCTGCCGAGGTGACCGTGAGTGTCGAGGCCGTCGCCGACGTGCCGCTGCTGAGCTACGAGGTGGCCGCAGGCGCCAATGTGAACGAGATCATCGTCACGGTCACGGCCACGCAGAACGATGCCGACGGGTCCGAGTTCATCGATCGGATCGATCTTTCCGGCTTGCCGTCTGGAGTCACAGCCACACCGCTGTCGGCCGATCCGATCGGGCAGCCCGGACAAGTGGTCCAGCAGTTTCTGATTACCGTGCCGCTTGACCAGGACACGAACTTCGATCTGGGCATTTCTGCCTATTCGGAAGAAATGTCCAATGGCGACCAGCAGGTGGCCACCACGACGCTGCCGATCGCCTTCGACTATACGCACAACACCTTCCAACAGACCTACCATGCGACCGATCAGAGCATCTGGGACACCGGCGACCAGTTCACATTTACGGACAACCGCTTCCTGGGCCTCGATACGAGCTGGGACGAATCTTCCGGCGGCTTCCTGTATGGCGAGACGAACGGGCACATCAAGGCTGGCTTCCAGTCCACACTCAGTTTCGAAGGCGGCGAGATCGATGCCACCGTGCCCTACGACATCACCATCGATACCAACTACAACAAGACGACCGATGTCATGGTGATCGGCGGCAGCTCGTTCCTCGATCCGGCGGCGTTCTTCACGACCGAAGGGCCGGAGGGCAGCTACATGCTGGATTTCATCTTCAGCTTCTTCCTGCATGCGGCCGCTGGCGTGGACGCAGGCGTCGACAGCTTCGACATCTTCAGTGTCGATCTCGGACCGGTGGACGAGAGCTTCAACATTCTCGACCTGCAGAGCGATGATCTGAATTTCACTGTCGAATTGCCGGCTGGGTTCTCGCTCAACTTCGCCTGGCCAAATGTCGATACGTCGAGCACGCCGTCGGGCGGTGGAACGTTCGAGTCGAGCGGCGAAAGCAACAACTTCTTCGAGCTTGGACTCGATCTCGACGATCTGATTTTCACCATACTCGGGCTGCCAAATCCGTTCGACATCGGCTTCGATGTCGGCGTGGCGGATGGAAGCATCCAGATTCTCGATGTCGACCTCAGCGCGGGCCTGAACTTCATCCAGAACTTCGCGATGAATGTCAGCGAGCTGGTGGGCTTCATCACGTTCGAGAACGGCTCGACACAGGCTTTCGACTTCAACAGCGACATCACTCTGGTCAATGCCTCAAGCTACGATGCGGACCAAGACGGATCTGTCGAATTCGAGTTGACACTGGCGCCGTCTGCCACGCTCGAAAACAATACCGATCTCGGCGTGAACGTGGGTGCCAGCCTCGATGTGCTGAAGCTCGACGGCAGCTATGACATCGTCGTCGACAGCGGCGAACTCCATCTCGGGCCGCTGTTCCACGTGGGAGGCAGCGCCAATGTTGCGACGTTCGACCTTTACGACAAGAACTTCGCTCTGAACTTCCAATCCCAGGATATCAACTTCCTGGCCTGAGGTTCACCGACCACGAATGCCGGCAGCCGTACCCAGTGCGGCTGCCGTTTTTATGCGCGGATGGCGTTGGTGTAGCTGTCCATCATGGTGCGGCTGATATTGCCGGGCTTGAAAGAGTAGGGGCCGATTTCGGCCACCGGCGTCACTTCCGCCGCGGAGCCGACGATGAAGCACTCGTTGAAGGTCGAGAGTTCGTCCGGCATGATCCGGCGCTCGATGATCTCGAGGCCCTGGTCCTTGGCGAGTGCGATCACCGTCTGGCGGGTCAGGCCATTCAGGAAGCAGTCGGCGACCGGCGTGTGGATGGCGCCGTCGCGGGTAAAGAAAATGTTGGCGCCGGTGCATTCGGCGACACGGCCCTGCCAGTCCAGCATCATGGCGTCGGCATAGCCCTTCTTCTCGGCCTTGTGCTTTGAGATGGTGCAGATCATGTAGAGGCCCGCCGCCTTGGCGTGCACGGGCGCGCAGGCCGGATCAGGCCTCCGGAACTCGGCGATGTCGAGCTTGATGCCCTTCATCTTGGTCTCGGGATCGAACATCGACGGCCAGCCCCAGGTGGCGATCGCCACATGGATCTTGTTGTGCTGGGCCGACACCGCCATCATCTCGGAGCCGCGCCAGGCGACTGGGCGCACATACTGGTCGCCGCCGCCGTTCAGTTCGACGACCTTGTCCTTCGCGGCATTGAGTTCTTCGACGGAGTAGGGAACTTCGAAGTCCATGATCTCCGCGGACTTCCGCAGGCGTTGGGAATGCTCCGTCGTCTTGAAGATCTTGCCGCCATAGGCACGCTCGCCCTCGAACACGCAGGAGCCGTAGTGCAGGCCATGGGTCAGCACGTGAATCTTCGCATCCCGCCAAGGCACGATCTCGCCATTGAACCAGATCCAACCATCGCGGTCGTCGAATGGAATGATAGCCATGGCTTGAAGCTCCCGTCGGGCATATATGATGTTGAGTAGGGACCCGAATTTGTGGCCCACGCAACATCATTTCGTTATTGATGGGTTCACGGTAACAAAGACGGAAAAATATGTCAATATGGCTGACATAATTTCTGCCCAAGATTTGGGCGGGGCGGCACTTGCGGAACAGGATACGGTCGCACTCATCGAGCTTCTGTTCTTCGCCTACCGGGATTTCGTGTCGGACCCGGATGAAATCCTCGGCCAATTCGGCTTTGGCCGGGCCCATCACCGGGTGGTCCACTTCGTCGGCCGCGATCCTGGCATGACGGTGCAGCAGCTGCTCGACATCCTGCGCATCACCAAGCAGAGCCTCGGACGGGTGCTGAAGGAATTGATCGACAAGGGCTACGTCTACCAGAAGGAGGGCGACACGGACCGCCGGCAGCGGCTCCTGTTCCTCACGGCGAAAGGTGAGGAACTGCGCCAGCGGCTGATGGCGCCGCAGATCGCCCGCATCCGCCGGGCCGTGGCGCAGAGCGGCGATGACGCCGCCCGGATCTATCGCCAGCTGCTCTATCACATGGTGAGCCCGGAGAACCGCGACAGTGTCCGCGACTGGATCGACCGGGCCAGCGTGCTTGGCGGGACACCACCGTCCCGTGGATGAAGCGCCGCACATCCTGGTGGTGGACGATGACCGGCGCATCCGCCAGCTGCTCCAGTCCTATCTCCTGGACAACGGCTTCCGGGTGACGGTGGCGGCCAATGCGAACGAGGCGCGCGAGCACATGCGGGGCCTGATGTATGACGCGCTGGTACTCGATATCATGATGCCCGGCGAAACCGGCCTACAGTTGACCCAGTCGCTGCGGGCGGCGGGAAACGCTGTGCCGGTGCTGATGCTGTCGGCCCTCGCCGATCCAGGCGACCGCATCAGCGGGCTTGAGACTGGCAGTGACGACTATCTTGCCAAGCCGTTCGAGCCGCGCGAACTGGTGTTGCGCCTGCAATCCATGCTGCGGCGTCAGGGCGGCTCCGGGCCGGGCCGGGCCGAGGTTGAGTTCGGCGGCTTCACCTTCCATCTGCAGCGCGGTGAGCTCAGAAAGGATGGCGAGGTCATTCATCTCACCTCGCGCGAGAAAGATTTCCTGCGCATCCTTGCGGCGCGCGCCGGGCAGACGGTGGCGCGTAACGATCTCGCTCCTGCCGGCTCCGAAGAGGGGGCCCGCAGCGTCGACGTGCAGATCAACCGGCTCCGCCAGAAGATCGAGGCCGATCCGTCGCTGCCCATCTACCTGCAGACGGTGCGCGGCATCGGCTACGTCCTGCACGTGGATTAGGCGCGCATTATGACCCAGTCCTACCTCTACAAGCAGTTCAACCTGTTCCTCGAGCGGCACCTGCCGGAGGGCCTCTACGCCCGTGCCCTGATCATTCTGGTGGCACCCGTCGTGCTGCTGCAGGGCATCATGACGGGTGTCATCATCGACCGTCATCTGGAAGACGTCACCAAGCTCCTGGCGCGGTCGCTGGCGGCCGATGTGGGGCTCCTGGTCCAGCTCTATGAGGAATCGGACAAGTCCGATGCCGCGGTGGCGCGTATCGAGGACCTCGCCAACACCCGGCTCCGGCTGGGGCTCACCGTGCAGCGCAATGCCGAATTGCCGCCGCCCTTGCCCGAGCCATGGTTCGCGCCGGCCAGCGAGCGGCTCAGGCGCGAACTGTCACGCGCCACCGGCAAGCCGTTCTGGGTCGACCGCGACAGCCAGCCGGGCTACGTCGATATCCGCGTCGACGTCGAGAGGGGGGTCGTGTTCCGGCTGCTCACCCGCGAGAACCGGGTGTTCTCGTCCAGCACCGGCATCCTGCTCTTATGGATGGTGATCGTGTCGGTGGCGCTGCTCGGCATCGCCATCATCTTCCTGCGCAACCAGATCCGGCCGATCACCGATCTCTCCAGGGCTGCGCAGAGCTTCGGCACGGGCCGCGACGTCGGCAAGTTCCACCCACGCGGCGCCCGCGAGGTCCGCCAGGCGGGCGAGGCCTTCCTCGATATGCGCGACCGCATCGCCCGCCAGGTCGAGCAGCGCACCGCCATGCTGGCCGGAGTCAGCCACGACATCCGCACCATCCTCACGCGCTTCAAGCTGGAGCTCGCCTTCCTCGGCGACGGGCCGCAGGTGAAGCCGCTGAAGGAAGACGTGGACGAGATGCAGCGTATGCTCGAAGCCTATATGGCCTTCGTCAAGGGCGATGGCGGGGAGACGCCTCAATCCACGGATCTTGCCACGCTGGTGACGTCCGCAGTGCGCACCGCCGAGCGCGAGGACCGGGAGATTGCCGTCGACGTGCCGCCGGACATCGCCGTCAGCGTCAAGCCCAACGCCTTTCGCCGCCTGCTCTCCAACCTCATCGGCAATGCGGTGCGTTATGCAAAATCCGTGTGGGTGACGGCGGGCGTCGCCGACCGTCTCCTCACCATCACGGTGGACGACAACGGCCCCGGCATTCCGCCGGACAAGCGGGCCGAAGCGTTCCGCCCCTTCGTGCGGCTCGACAATGCGCGCAATCTCGACGAAACCGGTACCGGGCTTGGCCTTGCCATTGCGCTCGACATCGCACGGGCCCATGGTGGCGAGGTGCGACTCGAGGATAGTCCGAAAGGCGGGCTTCGCGCCGTCGTGCAGATACCTGTATGAGGACACCATGATGGATTATCGCCTCGACCCGCTGTGGCTCAAGCTCAGCACGATGAATGCCGAGGGCCTGCAGGCTTTCGCGCCGATGATGAAGATGGTGGAACAGCAGATGGGCGCCAATGCCGAGATGGCGGGGCGGCTCATCGAGGAATACCGCAAGTTCCTGTTTCTCGCCATGCGCGCCGGCCACCAGGTGATCCCGCCCGGCGTCATCAACGAGGTGTGGATGATGCACATGCAGCAGGCCCAGGACTATTGGGAGCAGCTGAGCCAGATGATCACCGAGCGCCCGGTGACGGGCGGCACCATGGACGCCAAGACCATGGGCAGCATGGCGGATGCCTGGACGCAGACGCTCAAGTCCTACGAAGCGATCTTCGGCAGCAAGCCGCCGATGGACATCTGGGGCCAGGGCCCGGCCGCCGACAACAATCCCTGGATGCAGTGGATGAAGTCGATGGGGAAGATGTGGGGGATGGGGTAGGCAACAGACCTGTCCTTCTACCTCACTGGCTCCACCGTGTTCCTGGATTCATCGAGCAGCCAGTTTCGGATCGCGCGCACGGCCTTTCTGCGGCCGGCCCGGCTGTTGACGGCGAGATAATAGCCACCAAACGGAATTCCGACGTCCGCGAGTTCCACCAGCGCGCCCGACTGGCGTTCCGGCCCGCAGAGGTTCTCGTCCATCAGCACAGCACCCAGACCGGCAACCGCCGACTGAATAGCCAGAAGGGCGCTCAGCGGGTGCGGCAGTCTGAGGTCAGGTACCTTTTCAAGTCCCGCCCTTTTGAACCACTGCGGCCACAAGCGGTATGTCGCATCCTCAATGAGCGGGCCAGCGGCCAAGGCGTTCAGGTCCAGCGTTCCACCGGCCATCGGGGCAAAGCCCGGTGCGGCATAGGCCCGGACGATCGACGGCAGCAGCAGGTCGTATCCTTCCGGCGGACCGGTGCGCAGATACCGCAGTCCCATGTCGAAATCATGCGCCTCGATATCCATGACCTGGGTCGTGACCGACAGGTTCAGATCGATGTCGGGGTGACGGGATTTCAACCTGCCGAGCCTGGGCACCAGCCACTTCTGCGCAATGGTGCTTTCGGTCGTCAGCGTCACGGTACCCGCCGGCGGGTCCGAGAGGGTCTCGGTCGCCAGCGCGATCCGGTCGAACGCCGGGGTGATTTCGGCCAGATAGGTCAGGCCCTGATCGGTGAGTGTGACGCCGGTATTTTGCGTACGGAAAAGGTGCACATTGAGGCGCTCTTCCAGACCCCGCACATGGCGCGAGATCGCGGAATGGGAGACGTTCAGTTCAGCCGCGGCCTTGGTGAAGCTGCCGAGCCGGCCCGCCGCCTCGAAGGCGCGCAAGGCATTCAACGGCGGCAATGAACGCGGCATGTCGCATTGTGACTTTTTGGAACAATGGATGTCAAGGATGGGCGTTTGAGGCCCTGAGCGACAGCGGACTAGTCTGTCTCCCAACAAAGCACGGAGGCAGCCATGACCAACATCGACAACCGCAAGTTCGAGGAACTGGATGCGCTGAACGCCCGGAATGGTTTCACATTCTCCGTGTGGCGCGCCCGCTGCGCAAGGCTTCTTGGATGGCTCCTCCAGCCCGGCGACGAGATCCTGTATCTGAACACCCATCTCCGCCGCGATGCGGGCATCGATGCGACCGACGTCGAACGGGAAAAGATCAGGAGGGCCCCGCTGATCCGCTGATGCCTTGCGGGCCCACAACGATTGGTGGATGCAATTGATGAGGAAGATGAGAGGGGGGGTAGATTTAGACCATGCGCATGGACATGCCGCCATCGATGGTGAGCGTCTCACCTGTGATGAATGGATTGGTCAGCAATTCGAGGGCCGCCGTCGCCACATGTTCGGGGGTTCCGAAGCGGCGCAGCGGGATACGGTTGTTGAGATTGTTCTGTTCTGCCTCCTGCGTCATGGCGGCATGAAAGCGGGTGCGAATGATGCCGGGCTCGATGACATTCACACGTATGCCTTCGTGGGCGTGGTCGCGGGCGAGCGCCCGGGCCATCTGCGGAAGCGCACCCTTGACTGTCTGGTAGGCGACCGTCGACGGGCAACCGCGCTTGCCGGCAACGGATCCGATCATGAGGACGGCGCCGCCTCTTTCAGCCAGTAACGGGTGCGCAGCGCGGAACAAGTGGAAGACGGCATCGACGTGGACGGCAAACGCGCTGCGCCAATCGTCGTAGGACAAATCGGTGATCTTTCCGGGATTGGGCCCTCCGGCGGCAGGTATCACGTAATCCAGCCGGCCGAACCGGGTCTTGGCCTCTGCGGCCAGCTCTTGTGACGTCTCGGGATCGGCGGCATCGCCGGGGATGAAGCACACATCGGTTTCTTTCGCCAATTGAGCGATTAATTTCCTGACCTCATCATCTTCACTGCGGCCGTTCAGCACGAGTTTGACGGCGCGCTTGGCGAGCACCGTCGCGATTGCGGCACCGATGCCGCGCGTTCCGCCGGTGATGATTGCTGCTTCCATCTGTTTGCGCTCCCCTTGCCGCTTGGGCGCAGTCTGGGCGCAAACGGGAGGCGTCGTCAATGCTCGGTCAGAGAAGAGAGGCGTGGTGGATCCGCGTTGTCTTGCGAACCCATTGTGTTAGTCTTTCCCACACTTGCAAAGTCCGCCGGTGATGGCGGGATTTCGGAACTGTTGGAGTGGGAGGACGCCAATATGGAAACGAAATTCGAAGGCAGGCGCAACAAGCGGGGCGACTGGGCCCCCGCCGAACCGCTGTCTTATGCGCCGATCCTCGAATGGCCTCCGCGCCCGGCTGCCTTCCTGAAATGGGTTTTTGGCTATCCGGGTTTCTTCCTGCCGTGGGGCGTGTTCTACATGGTTGTGCCGATTTTCGTATGGCTCTACCTTACACCATCCCTCGAGACCATGCAGACTTTCGGGGCGGGATGGATTGCCTTCATCTTCCTGCGCAATCTCGCCATGATCCTCCTGTGGGCCGGTGGCTGGCACCTCTGGTTCTATGTGAAGCAAGCGCAGGGCACTGATTGGAAGCATTCGAACCGGTGGCTGGCGCGCGACAATCCCCTTTACCTGTTTCGCAACCAGACGCTCGACAATTTGTTTTGGACGGTCATCGGCGCCATTCCGGTGTGGACGGCCTACGAGGTGGTGACGCTATGGCTCTTTGCCAACGGTCACATCCCATATGTCTCTTTCGATGAACACCCGGTCTACTTCATCGTCCTCATGTGTTTCGTGCCGGTGATCCGCGACATCCACTATTATGTCCTCCACCGCATCAGTCACTGGGGCCCGATCTACAAACACATCCATTACGTGCACCACAATAATGTCAACGTCGGCCCGTTCTCCGGCCTCTCCATGCATCCGGTCGAGAATCTGTGGTACTGGTCGGGAATCCTGGTGCACTGGATCATCCCGTCTCATCCGATCCATGCGCTATTCCATCTGCATCATGCAGCCCTTACCCCCACGCCCAGCCATTCCGGTTTTGAGCGCGTGGTCCTGGCCGATGGCGTGGGTGTCAAGACCGGCGACTACTTCCACTACCTTCATCACAAGTATTTCGAGTGCAATTACGGGGGTGATGGCATGTTGCCGCTCGACCGCTGGTTCGGTACGTTCCATGACGGAACCGACGATGCCCAACGCCGGATGGACGAGCGCTTCCTGGCGCGGGCCGCACAAAAAGCGGCGGCTGAAAGCGGCCGGTCCTGACGATTTGTCAGAACAACCGTCCGCCGTTCGGCACGGTGCGCTCCACCGCCACCAGCACCACGTCGCCGTCGCCATCCGGGAAGCCCAAGGTCAGGACTTCCGACATGAAGGGGCCGATCTGGCGGGGCGGGAAATTGACCACGGCTGCGACCTGCCGGCCCATCAGCGTCTCCGGCGTATAGTATTTGGTGATCTGGGCCGAGGATTTCTTGAGGCCGATTTCCGGGCCGAAATCGATCTTCAGCTTGAAGGCGGGTTTGCGCGCCTCGGGGAAGGGGTCGACGCCAACGATGGTGCCAACCCGGATATCCACCTTGAGGAAATCGTCGAAGGAAATGGTCATCGTCAGCGTGCCATCCTCAGCTCGCCAGTTCGCGCGAGCGCAACGTGGCGGCTTCGACGGCGCGGTTCATCAGCGGCTGCATCCCGTCGTCGGCCATCAGCACCTCTAGGGCCGCATAGGTCGTTCCCTTGGGCGAGGTGACGTTCTGGCGGAGCGTTGCTGCCTCGATTCCCGATGCCC
>CAZECZ010000026.1:0-39182 GCA_964510815.1 uncultured Aestuariivirga sp. | reverse complement strand
GGACACCCGCCTTCGCTGCCGAATAATGCGGGCCGCCGAAGATGCCGCCACCACGCTGGGCAGACACCGACGACATGCAGGCGATCGAGCCCCTGCCCTTGCTCTTCATGTGCGGGATCACCGCCTGGCTGAGGAACAGCACGCCCTTGAGATTGACGTCCATGATGCGCTGCCAGCTGTCGGCGTCGATCTCCAGGGTCTTGACCGGCTGGGTGATGCCGGCGTTGTTGATTAGGATCTCGACCCCGCCGAACCGGCTGATGACGTTGGCGATAGCGCTGTTGCAGGCCTCGGCGTCGGCCACGTCGCAGCGCAGCCCCAGGTGGCCTTCGCCCAGTGACGATGCTGCTTCATGTGCCGCGTTCAGGTCGAGGTCGAGGATTGCCACCTTGGCGCCGTGGGCAGCGAACAGCCGCGCCGTCGCCAGGCCGATACCCCGTGGGCCGGCGGCCCCTGAAATCACAGCCGTCTTTCCTTGCAGAAGCAAGCGGTCCTCCCATATGCCATCTTTTTATTGGGCCGTCATCGTGGCCCCGCAGGCCAAGCGGGACAAACGCGAACTTTACAAGCATTGATGAATCCAGTTCACTATTCTGATGCAGGTCTCCCTCCAGCTCTTGCGCGCCTTCGAGGCCGCCGCCCGCACCGGATCGTTCCAGGATGCGGCGGTGGAACTCCATCTGTCCCCGAGTGCCGTCAGCCATGCCATCCGCAAGCTCGAACAGGCGCTGGGCACCGTCCTGTTCGAGCGTGACGGGCGGCGCGTCCGGCTCAGTTCCGACGGACATGCCCTGATGCGCCATGTCGGCCCCGCATTCGACGACATCCGGCGGGGTGTCGACTTCGTCTCGACGCGCGGCCCTAAGGTTCTGAGGGTGCATTCCGCCCCAAGCTTTGCGGCGCAATGGTTGACGCCGCGCCTGCCGCTTTTCCTGTCGGCCAATCCCGATATTGAAATCCGCCTGTCGGCGGACGTGAATTATACGCGGTTCACGACCGACGAGTTCGATGTCGACATCGTCTATGGCCGTCCTCAGCAGGAGGGTGTCATCGTGCTGCCGTTGGGCGAAGAGGTGGTGACGCCGCTGTGCATGCCGAAGCTGGCCAGCCTCATTCGCAAGCCCGCCGACCTCCTCCGCCATGCGCTCATCGACAGCGACAACAAACAGATTCGCTGGCCCGACTGGTTCGCCGCCAACGGATTGACGGCGCCACCGCCGCACGGCATGCGCTTCGACCGGAGTTTCCTTGCCATTTCCGCCGCGGTGAACGGTCTCGGCATCGCACTGGAATCGACCCGACTGGCCGAACGGGAGATCGCCAGCGGCCAACTCGTGCAAGTTCTGTCGGGCCGGGCCGTGGACGTGCGATACGTCGGCCACTTCCTCGTGTTCCCCCACCTCGCCGTGCGGCGTCAAACGCTCCAGATTTTCATCACCTGGCTGACGCGCGAACTGGGTCTCGACGTGTCTCTGCCCAAGGCTGCGGCTGGAACCGAGCAGATCCTTTGACGGCCCACAATCCTTCGCTGTCGTCACGAAGCTGACGCCGCACCTCCCAGATGCAGCGCCATCACGTCACGTCGCTTGCAAGGTCTGCAGACAGTAGACCACCTCCCAGATGCGGCCGGCGGCGGCGTCGCGTGCCGCCTTTGGATCGATGTGCTGGCCGGACAGCGCATCGACCATGAAATACTCGCCCCATACCGGCGTGTTGGTATCGCCGTGCGCGCCAGAACACGTGTCACGAGGTCTCGATCGGTAACAATGCCGATGGTCGCAGTTCCGCCGGGTACCGGGAGGGCGCCCACGCCCTGACGTATCATGGTTTCATCTGCCTCACGGATGGTCGTCTCTGTCGTCACCGTTACGAGTGGTGTGGACATAACATTGTGGACTTGCATTCCGGACGGTGCTCCTTGCAGTTGAAGGATAGCGATCCCTGAGGCATTTGGGGCTCGTTAGCCACCTGTCATGGGCAGCTATTGGTCAGCCTGGCACGAGAGCCTGCGCATGGCACGCCGCGTGCAGGCCGTGGCAGAGTTGCTGGAACAGATCATTCGCGAAGAGTTCTGGATGTTTCGCAACCCGGACCTACACCCGGTATGAGCCGGGCGTCCGATTGGTCCATTTGCGAAAGGCGCGGTGGAAGTTCGCCGGGGCGGAAAAGCCGGTGTCAAAGGCGATTTGTTCGATGCTGTCCGTGCCTTGCTGGAGGGCGCGGATGGCGATGTCCCGGCGCAGTGCGTCCTTTATGTCCTGAAAGGATGTCCCTTCCTCTTTCAGGCGCCGGTTCAATGTCCGGGGCGTCATCTGCAGGGCATGGGCCGCGTCAGGAAGCTGGCAGGTCTGCCAGGCCGCTCCGTAGAGGAAGGCGCGGACGCGCAGGCTGTTCGTATGGGCGCGCGAGCTGGTGAAGATCCAGTCAAGCGGCGCGCGTTCAAGGAACACGGAGGCCTCGGCGGGACTGCGGGTGACCGGACGGTTAAATTGGCGTGGATCGAAAAGGATGCTGGTTTGCAATGCGCCGAACTCGACAGGGCACGGAAAGACCACCGCGTAATCTGCGGCAAAATCCGGACGGGTAAAGGCAAAGCGCACAGCCTTCACGGCCGTTTCCGATCCGCCGAGCCATGACAAGAGCCCATGCGCCAGTTTCAGGAACAACATGTGACCAAATCGCTGCGGGTGGGTTTGTCTTGAGTAAGGCACGAGCGCGAGTTCCACCTCCTCCGCTGCGTTGCGTAACTCCAGACGAAAATCATCCAGAAGCAGGTTCCAGAACGTCGAGAACCGATACAGCGCCGAGACGAGGCTGCTCGCCTCGCGTTGCACGGTGACAAGATGTTGCAAGGCGCGGGGGCGGATCGGACGACTCCAAAGCCCCATCATTTCATCCCCGGTCTCTGGCGCGGCAAGCTGATAAAGCCGGGCGATTTCTTCCAGCGTGACGCGCTGCTTGGATGCCATCGGGCTGCTTTGCAGACCTGAGTGTTCCAGCAGGGATGTCATCGTTTCCGGCGTGCATCGGGATTTCAGTGCATCAAGCCAGTCCTGGATGAAACCCGCCGATACGGTCGTCAGAGAGATGGGGTCGTGATTGGTCATGAGCGGCATTGATTGGCGTAATCGGATACAATTGTGGCAAGAAGTGAGCTTATCGACAAGTTATGAAGCGGTTAAGTGACGCGAAACCATAGTTGCCGTCGGGGAGTCAGGCATGTCCTATCAGCCGCCTGTACAGGATTTGATGTTCTGTATCGAACACCTGTCCCACTGGGACAGCGTGTCCGCGCTGGAGGCGTATTCCAACGTCGGCCTCTCGGATATCGGCGCCGCGCTGGAGGGCTATGCCCAATTCTGCAGCGAACAGATCGCGCCATTGTCTCGCATCGGGGATACGCTGGGGGCCCGGTTCGACCAGGGCCGTGTGATCATGCCCGAAGGCGGCGTGCGCGCGTATGCCCTGTTTGTCGAAATGGGCTGGCAGGCGCTGACCCATCCAGTGGACTATGGCGGCATCGGGCTGCCGCGCGCCGTTGGCGCGGCGGCGGTCGAGATGCTGAATGCCGCCGACTTGAGCTTTGGCCTCTGCCCGCTGCTGACCGACGGGGCGATCGAGGCGCTGCTGCTGACAGGCTCGGACGGACAGAAAGCGACCTATCTGGAGCACCTGATTACGGGGCGCTGGTCCGGCACGATGAACCTGACCGAACCGCAGGCGGGCAGCGATCTGGGCCGGGTAGCGGCGAAGGCGGTGCGGCGCGGGGATGGAAGCTATGGCATCTCGGGCACGAAGATCTTCATCACCTATGGCGCCCATGATCTGACCGAGAACATCATCCACCTCGTGCTGGCGCGCACGCCTGAGGCGCCGGCCGGGCCGAAGGGTCTGAGCCTTTTCATCGTGCCGCAGACGCTGGTGGAAGCGGATGGGACGCTGGGGACTCGGAACGCGGTCAACTGCATGAGCATCGAACATAAATTGGGCGTGCGCGCCAGCCCGACGGCGGTGCTGGAATACGACGATGCCACCGGGTTCCTGATCGGCGAGGAAAATCGCGGGCTCGAATACATGTTCATCATGATGAACGCCGCGCGATTCTCGGTCGGGGTGCAGGGCACCGCGATTTCAGAGCGAGCCTATCAGCGGGCCCTGGCCTATGCGCGCGACCGGGTGCAAAGCCGCCCGGTGAACGGTCGGAGCAAGGATGCCGTTCCGATCATCGAGCACCCGGATGTCCGCCGCATGCTCTTGCGGATGCGTAGTCTGACCGAAGGCGGACGGGCCATGGCGGCGGCGACAGCGGGGCTGCTGGACATCGCGCATCACCAGAAGGATCCGGACATGGTCGCGCTGGCCGAATTCATGGTACCGATGGTCAAGGGGTTTTGCACGGAACGCGCGGTCGAGGTTGCGTCCCTGAGGGTGCAAATCCACGGCGGCATGGGCTTCATCGAAGAAACTGGCGCCGCGCAGCACTACCGCGACGCCCGCATCCTGCCGATCTACGAGGGCACCACAGCCATCCAGGCAAATGACCTCCTGGGACGCAAGGTGATGCGGGACGGGGGGGCAACCGCCCGCCAATTCGCTGCCCGAATCGCGGTAACCGAAGCGGAGCTGGCAAGGGGGGATGCCTCCGCGCAAACGATCGGCACAAGCCTCGCGCAGGCACGCGGCGCATTCGAAGCCGCGCTGGATTGGATGCTGAAGAGCAGCCGCAAGGACATTGATGCGGCCTTCGCGGGCTCTGTCCCCTTCTTGATGCTGGCGGGCACATTGGCGGCGGGGTGGAAACTCGCAAAGAGCGCCCTGGCGGCGCAAACTGCGCTCGACGCCGGGCGGGACACGACGTTCATGACCCAGAAAATCGCCACTGCACTGTTTTTTGCCCAGCACATTCTGCCCGAGTGCGCCACCGAGCAAATCCGCATCATGCACGGTTCGCGAAGCCTGTTAGACGCGGCTTTCCCCGAATAATCTCTCGAAAGGATCCGGCCCATGAATGATGTCGTGAACCCCGACACTTATGAAAGACTCTCGATTTCAGCGCGTGACAACGGCCTGTATGTCGTGACGCTGAACCGCCCGTCCAAACGCAACGCTCTGGATGTGGCCACGATCGAGGAACTGATACGTTTTTTCAGCGGCGCGCGGATGGCGGGTGTCAGGGCCGTGCTTCTGGAAGGCGCAGGCGATCACTTCTGCGCGGGTCTTGATCTCGTCGAACATTGGAAAGCCGACCGCAGCCCCGATGACTTCATGCATGTCTGCCTGCGCTGGCATGAGGCATTCAACAAAATGGAATATGGCGGCGTGCCGATCATCGCCGCGCTGAAAGGCGCGGTTGTCGGTGGCGGTCTGGAACTGGCCAGCGCCGCCCATGTGCGCGTGATCGACCCCGGCACCTTTTTCGCCCTGCCGGAAGGCCAACGTGGGATTTTCACCGGCGGCGGCGCGACAATCCGGGTTTCGGACATGATCGGCAAGTACCGTATGATCGACATGATCCTCACAGGGCGCGTTTACCAGGGACAAGAGGCGGTCGATCTGGGATTGGCGCAATATATCACCGAAGAGGGCGGCAGCTTTGCCAAGGCGATGGAACTGGCGGAAAAGGTCGCGCAGAACCTGCCGCTCACGAACTTCGCGATCTGTTCCGCCGTGAGCCACATGAACAATATGTCCGGCATGGACGCCGCCTATGCCGAAGCCTTCGTGGGCGGCATTGTCAACACCCAACCGGCTGCACGGGCGCGCCTCGAAGCTTTCGCCAACAAGACCGCCGCCCGCGTGCGGCCCAACAGCTAGGCCAGGCGGCACCTGGATGCGTCACCACTTCGAGGCTCTTCAAAAGACCCGGGCAAATCATGTGCCCTTGTCACCGTTGTCCTTCCTGCGCCGCGCCGAATGTCTGCACGGCTCGCGCACGGCGGTGATCTATGGCGCCATCCGGCGCAGTTGGGCCGAAACCTCCGCCCGCATTCGCGCGGTGGCCGGGGGTCTAGTGGCGCTTGGAGTCCAAAAGGGCGATACGGTCTCGGTGCTGAGCCCGAATATCCCGGAACTTTTCGAGCTGCATTTCGCGCTGCCGTTGACCGGCGCGGTGCTGAACACGCTCAACACCCGGCTGGAACCCGGGACCATTGCGTTCATTCTGGACCACGCGGATACAAAACTGGTGATCGTGGATCGGGAACTGGTGCCACTCCTGTCAAAGGCCTTTGACATTCTGGGCCGCACACTGCCGGTGGTCGAGATTGCTGATCCGAACGCGCCGGGCGAAAGCCTGGGCGGAACGATCGATTTCTTCTGCTGACAGGCGGCAATCCCTTCGGCGCTCGCCGCATCTTCTAGCTCTTCGCTCTGCCAACCAGGCAATCGATTGATCCCATGTAGGCTCACGTGGCCCATCGCCCAGCGTGACAAGCGGGAACAATGTGAGAGCCTGTCGATTGATATAGCTCAACGCCAGGAAGGCCAACTTTAGACAATTTGTGTCGACAAATTGATCGTGGCGGCTGCAAGTGTGCAACCACGCCCGATTTCAATTTCGTGAATTGTGAGAGTTAGCGTCCATAGGTTGCAAAGGGAGGCTTTGCCATGCAATCCTGGAATCGTCAAAGTGCGGTAGCGGTCAATTCCGACTCCGACCCCCAGACCGCAACATCAAAAGTCCAAGTCTGCATCGCTTCGGTGGATGAGGCGCATTCGGTCATTCTGCCGGCGAAAGCCATCGCAAAGGCCCTCGGCGCCGAGCTCGTGTTTGTCCATGTCATCGAAACCCATCGCCCCTCGGAAACCCAGCCCCTTGACCCAGTAGAGTGGGATATTCTCCGTCGCGAGGCGGAGACAGCCATGTCCGGTCTGGCCGGCAAACACGCGGGCGCCGGAGAGGCAATTTCCGTGAGTATTCTCGAAGGGCGCAGTGCCGAGCAGATCTGTGGAAGCATGGAAGATCGCCATCAGGATATTGCTGTGGTTTGCCGCGGACATGGTCACGCCGGCCAAATTCTGGGGGACACGGCGCGCCGAATTCTGGAAAATGGAAAGACCTCGCTCCTCGTCATTCCGGAAACGACGGACACATCGGCAGCACAGGGATTCACGCGGATTCTGGTGCCGCTCGACGGATCTGGTCAGTCGGAACGCGCTCTTGCCGTCGCATTGCGGATCGCCCAGTCGGAACGTGCCGATATCGTGCTGGTGCTGGCTGATGAGGAGCCTCACCTGCTCCAGATCGGCCCGCCGGAACCGCGTGACAACGTACTGCTGAACGAAATCCGCCAGCGCAACAACCGGGTCGCCCGCGCCTATCTCGACCGGCAATGCGCGATGCTGCAATCGAAGGGCGTCAACATCCGGGCTGTCCTGTCGTCGGATGGCGATGTCCGCCGCCGGCTCGTCGCAGAAACCGAGAAGCAGGCGGCGGACCTCGTGGTTCTCGCCTCGCATGGACAAAGCGGCTTCGCGGATGCTCCCCTTGGCGATGTCGCCAATTTCCTGATCACCCGGTCTGCCGTTCCCGTGCTCATGGTCCGCCGCGGAATGGAGGACACGCAAGAGCACATGTTCTCTTCAGCGCAATCGAAAGGGGTCCGCGGTCCGGGCGCTCTGCGAGGATAGCCGCCGTGGACAGGCAGGACCAGCCAAACCCGCTTGAAGTGAGCGCGAGATCGCTCGCCATCTCGCATGTCTGTGGGCAGCCTCCACCGGTTGAACTCGATCTCCTTCGCCAACTCGATCGATTGCCGGATTGGCTCGAGGGTCTTCGACGTCATTGCCGGATGGCTCCGCCCGAGCAAGCCCGCGCAGCAGATTGGCTGCTCGACAACGATTTTCAGATTTCGCGGGCGATCCGCGAACTCGCCCATGACATGCCGGAGGACTTCTACCGGCGGCTGAACACCATCAGGTTACAAGGGAGCAAACCGCTGCCCAGGGTGTTCGCCATTGCTCACGCGCTTGTCGACAATCCCGCCGCCAAGCTGTCGCGGGGCAGCATTGTAACATTTATCAATGCCTATCAGGAGCAGGCAGCACTCTCCACGGCCGAATTGTGGGCCATGCCGTCAATGCTTCGGCTGGCCGCCATCGAATTCATCGCGGCCGCCTTTGCCAGACTCGATCCCAGCCTGATACCGCCCTTCAAGATCAGCCCGCTGATGCAACCTGGCAGCAACGAGAACCCGACCGACAGTGTCGCCCGGGCCGTTACCATCCTGATCGCTGTTCGATCCATTGAGTGGCGCGATGTCGTGGATCAGACGAGCGTGATCGAGCGCATGCTCGAGGGTGATCCGGCCGGTGTCTACGCCGAGATGGACTTCGTCACCCGCGACTCCTACCGCAAAGCGGTAGAGGAAATCGCCGCCTGGGCCAATGCCGGGGAAGAAGCAATCGCCCAATCGGCGCTGGAGCTTGCCACCCAACATCACGAAGACTCCCGCAAACGTCATGTGGGATATTGGCTGGCCGATGCAGGCCGCGAACAGCTTGAGCGGAAGGTAGGAGCGAAAGTTCCTGCCGCCCGGAGAATCCGCCGCCTCGTCCTCGATCATGCCGGAACCGTATATGCGCTGACTCTCGGTCTTCTGGTGGCCGCAGCTCTAGCCATTCCGGTCGTTCACATGGTGAAGGCTGGAGCAAGTTTTGCGGAGCTTGCAGGCGGGTTGCTGCTGGCGCTCCTGCCGGCCAGCGTGCTCAGTGTGGCGATCCTGCATTGGCTCATCGCCCAGCTGCTCAGTCCTCGCATCCTGCCGATGATGGATTTTCGGAATGGTATCCCGGAAGACTTTCCCACCTGTGTCGCCGTCCCGCTGATCATTGGCAATGTGGACGACGTGCCTCATGTTCTCGAGAACATCGAGATCCGGCGCCTGTCGAATCCCGACCCCATGTTGCGCTTCGTATTGTTGACCGATTGTCCGGATGCGCCCTGCGAGGTGATACCCGGCGACGACGCGATCGGCGATGCGCTGGCCGAAGGAGTCCGGATTCTGAACCATCGCTACGGAGGTGGCGGTCCCGGTCCATTCGTCCTCATGCACCGGCGTCGCCGCTACAACCCCGCTGAAGAACGCTGGATGGGCTGGGAGCGAAAGCGCGGCAAGCTGGAACAGTTGAATGAGTTCCTGCTCAGCGGCGAGATGACAGATTTCACACTTTGCGAGGGCGATGTGCAGGGCCTGCGGGGCACGCGCTTTGTCATCGCGCTCGACGCCGATACGTCGCTGCCCCTGGGCGCCGCCAATCGGCTGGTCGGAGCAATTGCCCATCCCCTCAACCAGCCACGGCTCGATCCGCAATCGCAGCGGCTCGAATCCGGCTATTCGATTATCCAGCCACGTATCGAGATTCTGCCGCTCAAGGGCCCGGTCTCCTTGTTCTGCCGGCTTTATTCCGGAGACACCGCCATTGACATCTATTCACGGGCCGTGTCGGACGTCTACCAGGACATGTTCGGGACCGGCATCTTCGTCGGCAAGGGCATCTACGATGTCACGGCGTTCCAGGCGTGCCTCAAGGACCGCGTTCCCGAAAACGCAATTCTCAGTCATGATCTGTTCGAGGGCGTCTATGCCCGTGCCGCATTGGCATCGAACATCGTGCTCTATGAAGATTTTCCGGAGACCTACACTGAACATGCGCTGCGGCTGCATCGCTGGGTCAGGGGCGACTGGCAACTCTTGCCATGGCTCGGCACCAGAGTTCCGCACCGTAGCGGCACCAAGGTGCCGAACGAACTGTCGGGCCTCGACCGCTGGAAGGTGATCGACAATCTGCGGCGCAGCCTCCTGGCACCGTCGTTGCTGCTGTTCTTCGTCGGCGGCTGGATGGTGCTGCCCGGAAGTGCGTGGCTGTGGACTGTGCTCGCGGCATTGGCGCCGGGCGCCTATCTCGTCGGCGAAATACACACAGTCGCATTCGGCGAGTCGCGAAAGATATGGCTGAGCGACTTTATGCGCCGCTTCGGGGAGCGCACGGGCCGATGGTTCCTGACGCTCACCTTCCTCGTCAGCGACGCCGTGGTGTCGCTCGATGCCATTGCCAGGGCCATCTGGCGCATGACGGCAAGCCACAAGAAGCTTCTTGAATGGCGCTCAGCCGCCCATGTCAAATCTATGGTCAGCGGCGGCAGCGCGCGAGCCAACGCCTGGCGCATGATGTGGCCTTCGACCGTCTTTGCGCTGGGGGTGGGCGCCGATCTCGCGGTCTACGACCATCAGGCGTTGCTGCCGGCTTTGCCCCTCCTCTTGCTGTGGCTGGTCGCGCCGGAAATCGCATACTGGCTTGGCAAGCCCCGGCATCCGAGGCGCGAGGTCTTGGACCGCTCCGACCACCAGTTTCTCAAGCATGTGGTGCGCCGTACGTGGCTCTATTTCGAAACGTTCGTCGGGCCGGAAGACAATTGGCTTCCGCCGGACAATTATCAGGACGAACCCAGGTCCGCGATTGCTCACCGCACCTCGCCCACCAATATTGGTCTATTCCTGGCTGCCGTGCAGGCAGCCCGCGATTTCGGCTTCATCGATACCAGCGATCTTGTGGCCCGCATTCGCAACGCGCTCGACTCGATCGACAAGCTCGAGTCCTACCACGGCCACATCTTCAACTGGTACGACACGCGGACCCTGGCACCACTCGAACCGCGCTATGTGTCGACCGTCGACAGCGGCAATCTGGCCATTGCGTTGATTGCGCTCCGGGAGGGCATGCGCGAGCTGGAAGCGGCTCCAGCCATCAAGCCGGCGGACTGGACCGGCCTTCTCACCACACTGGAATTGCTGTTTGCCGCCATCCGCAAACTGCCCGGTGGCGATGTCAGCGTTCTCGACCATTGCGAGGAACGGGCGGCAGCCGTGCTTGGCAACGCCGCCCATGCGCCTTCCAGCTGGCGGACCGCGCTCGACGATATGAGCCAGTCCATCCTGCCCGGCATCGAAGCGTTTCTGACCCAAAAGATGGCCCACGAACAAGACATCAGCAGCCACCAGCTCGCCGAGGCCCACGCGTGGATTGGTCGCTCGCGCCACCACGTACACGCAATGGCCCGCGAACTCGACAGTCTGTTGCCCTGGCTGCGGGTTATCGAGGAAGCACCGGAGGGCAGCGAAGACACGATCGCCACCGTCATGCGAATGATTCCGCCATCGCTGCCATTGTCAGAAGCTGGGCGCGCCGAAGAACTGATCGGCGAGGCGTTGGGTGAACCTGCCGACGGCGCGACAGGCGACGACTGGCGCCAACGCCTTCGCCTGAGCCTGCGCAAGGGACTTGCCGCACAGTGCACGCTCCGGGCGGAAATCGAGGCCGTCGCACGGCGCGCTGACGCACTTGCTTACGGCATGGACTTCAAGGTCCTCTATGATCC
The DNA here is from genome assembly GCA_964510815.1 of uncultured Aestuariivirga sp. GTDB lineage: Bacteria > Pseudomonadota > Alphaproteobacteria > Rhizobiales > Aestuariivirgaceae > Aestuariivirga. Next base: position 27,805 of record CAZECZ010000026.1, on the reverse strand, counting down.
AGGCGTCCGGCTGTTCCGCATCGGGTACAACGTGTCGACCGGACAGATCGATTCCAACCATTACGACCTGCTCGCCAGCGAGGCCCGCCTGGCCAGCATCTTTGCCATCGCCAAGCATGATGTGCCGGTGGAGCACTGGTTTGCGCTCGGCCGGCCGGTGACCCGGCTTGAAGGCAGACCGGCCATCCTGTCGTGGAGCGGCTCGATGTTCGAGTATCTGATGCCGCCGCTGTTCCTGCCGGGTCTGCGGGACACGCTGCTTGGCGAGAGTGAATCGATGGCGGTGCGTTATCAGCGCGACTATGCACGCCAGCGAGACGTGCCCTGGGGCATATCGGAATCGGCATTCGCCACCACCGATGCCGACGGCAACTACCAATATCGCGCCTTTGGGGCGCCTGGCCTTGCCCTCCGCCGCGGCCTGACCGACGACCTGGTGGTCGCCCCCTATGCCAGCGCGCTCGCACTATGCTGCTGGCCGGCCGCTGCCGTGAAGAATATGAAGACCCTGGAGCAGATGGGTGCGCTCGGGCTTTACGGCTATCACGATGCGGTGGACTTCACACCGAGCCGCGTACCCGAAGGCAGGCGCTTCGCCATCGTTCACAACTACATGGCCCATCACCTCGGCATGACCGTCATCGCCATCGCCAATGCGATGCTCGGCGACATCTTCGTCCATCGCGTTCTGTCCGGAAAGCGGCTGCAGAGCGTCGACCTCCTGTTTCAGGAACGCGTGCCATGGGAGGTCCCCATCGAATCCGGGCGCATCGACGAGGCATGGCACGCGTCGCAGCAGGAACATGTGGTACCCGCGCTGTTTCCGTGGGTGCCAACTCACGCCACCGTGCCGCAGATGCAATTCCTGGGCAACGGCCGCATGTCGTCATGGATATCGGAGTCGGGTGCGGGGGGGCTGTTCTGGAACGGCACGGCACTGACGCGCTGGCTGCCGGATTCGACCTGCGATGCCAGCGGCTATTGGCTCTATGTCAGCGATCTCGAGAGTGGCGACTTCTGGTCAGCCGGCCGGCAACCCACGGGCGTCGCGAGCAAGGAGTCGAAAGTCGTCTTCCATCAGCACATGGTGGAATTCTTCCGCCGTGATCATGGCATTGCCGTCCGCATGGAGGTCACCGTTCCGCCTGCCGAGGACGCCGACATCCGCGAGATCACGGTCACCAACGACAGTGATACCCGCCGCAGTCTTGCTTTCACCACCTACGCCGAAGTGGTCCTGGCGCCGCCACTCGACGACGAGCGCCATCCGGCGTTCAGCAAGCTGTTCGTCGGCAGCGAGTATGTCGAAGACCACGCCGCACTGTTGTTCCATCGCCGGCCGCGGCGGCCCGAACAGAAGATGCCGGTGCTTCTGCACAAGCTCGTCTCCGATGATCCGGAGATCAGGCTCAGTGCCTTTGAAACCGACCGGGCCCGCTTCCTCGGGCGGCTGGGCTCGATCCGCGATCCGGCGGCCCTTCGCCAGGGCCTCACGGGGAGGACCGGCTGGACTCTCGACTGCATCATGAGCCTGCAGGTCGAGGTGACGCTGGAACCTGGCGAGATGAAGCGCTTTGCGCTTGTGACGGCGGCTGCACCGTCGCGTCAGGAGGTGATGGCGATCGGGGACCGCTATGCGTCGGTGTCTCTGGAGGGCGTCAGGCGCGATGCCGGCCGTGCCGCGGCTCGCGAGGTTGACCGGCTCGGAATCGATCCTGCGCGGCTTCCCGAATTGCAAGTATTGGCCTCGCTTCTTGCCATGCCCCATCCCGCCCTGCGCCAAGTGTCGGACGGAACGCGGGCTACTCCCGCAAGCCAGCCGGATCTCTGGCGCTTTGGCATTTCGGGTGATGTGCCGATGCTGGTGCTGCGGCTTGCTGGCGACATGCCCTCGCACCTCCTCGAATTGCTGGTCAAGGCGCAACAGCTTTGGCGGCAGGGCGGCCTGCGCGTGGACCTTGTCATCCTGAGCTTCGAAGCGGCGGGATACGAAGCGCCCTTGCGCGAGCGCATACTGGCCATCCTGCGGGATGCGGATGTCTTCACTCATATGGGCGGTACCGGCGGAATTCATCTCATTGCCGCGGCCAATTCACCGCCAGAATGCGTTGCCCGGGTCTGTGCCGCCGCTCATGCCGTGATCGAGGATAGTGACGTCCCGTTGCCGGCAAGACTGGAACGTATCTTGCCGAAACATGCGCCGGCAGCCCGTTTTGCGCCATCCGGCGGTCCCAGTTTCGAAGAAATTGCGCCGCTGTCCAAGCCTTCGAGCCTGGCCTTCGACAATGGCATCGGAGGCTTCGAGCCGCAGTCCGGCGATTACATCATCCACCTCGAGCCCGGCGAGGCAACGCCCGCGCCCTGGTGCAATGTCATCGCCAATGAGGACTTTGGCACGGTCGTCAGCGATTCTGGCCTCGGCTTCACCTGGTCCGTCAACAGCGGGGAGAACCGGCTGACGCCATGGTCCAACGATCCAATCTGCGAGACGCCGGGCGAAGTCGTCTATCTCCGCGACGAACAGACCGGCGGCATCTGGACGCCGACGCCTGCCCCACTGGGCCGGGACGCGGCCTGCCAGATCCGTCATGGCGCAGGCTGGACCACGTGGTCGCAGAACAGCCACGGGCTGGAACAGGTGCTGCGCGTCTTCGTGCCCGAGGATGCGCCGGTGAAGCTCATCACGCTTCGACTGGTCAACCAAGCCAAGACACCCCGCCGCATCACGGCTACCTGTTATGTGGAATGGCTGCTTGGCGCGATGGCGAGCCGGTCCAAACCCCATGTCATCTGTGAATACGATGCGACCAGCCAGACGATCCTTGCCCGCAATGGCTGGAATCCCGAATTTGGCGCACGGGTGGCCTTCCTCACCGCCTCGCTCCCGCCCCATAGCCTGACAGGCAACCGATACGACTTCCTCGGCAGCGAGGGCGATACCGCCCGCCCGGTAGCCCTGCACAGTTGGAATCTTGGCGAGCGGTTCGCACCCAGCGGCGACGCCTGCGGTGCCTATCAGGTTCACTTCGATCTTGAACCGGGTGGCGCGTCGGAGGTCACCTTCGTGCTCGGCCAGGGAGAGTCCCGCGACGATGCCCTCGCGCTGGCCGCGCGCTGGTCCGACAGCGATCAGGTCGCGCATGGCTTGACAGAAACCTCGGAGGATTGGAGGAAGCGTCTCGGCTCAGTCAAAGTCAAGACGCCCGACCAGGCCTTCGATCTGATGGCCAACCGCTGGCTGATCTATCAGACGGTGGCTTGCCGGCTCATGGCGCGCGCCGGCTTCTATCAGGCGGGTGGGGCATTCGGTTTCCGCGACCAGTTACAGGATGTACTGGCCATTCTGCCGATCGAGCCGGCACGTGCGCGCACACAAATCCTGCGCGCCGCTGCCCGGCAATTCCAAGAAGGCGACGTCCAGCACTGGTGGCATCCTCCGTCCGGCCGGGGCGTGCGCACCCGGATTTCCGACGACTTCATCTGGCTGGCCTACGTGACGGCCCGGTACGTAAGCACCACGGGCGATGACGGGATTCTGAAGGAGGAGATTCAATTCCTGTCAGCTCCGCCCTTGAAACCCGAAGAGCATGACCGCTACGCGCTGTTTGAGGCGCACGGCAAGGCCAGCCTGCTCGACCACTGTGACCGGGCCCTGTCGCACATGATGGCCACTGGTGCCCATGGGCTGCCCCTGATGGGCACCGGCGACTGGAATGACGGCATGGACCGCATCGGCGACAAGGGACAAGGCGAAAGCGTTTGGCTGGCGTGGTTCCAGATTGCGACGATCACGCTCTTTGCCCCGCTCCTGGAACGCCATGGCCGCAGTGACCGCGCCGGCGAACTGCGCCACCATGCCGACGATCTCGCCGAAGCAATCACCCACAGAGCTTGGGACGGGGAATGGTTCGTGCGTGCCTTCGACGATGAGGGGATTCCCTGGGGGTCTGCGTCCAATGACGAGTGCCAGATCGATGCGATCGCGCAATCCTGGGCAGCTATGGCCACGCCGGAGCCGGACACGCGCATCCGAACCGCCATGGTCTCGGCACAGTGCCGCCTCATCGATCCCGCCAACAGGCTGGTCAAGCTGCTCGATCCGCCCTTTTCGAAGACGCCACGCGATCCCGGCTACATCAAGGCCTATCCGCCGGGCGTCCGCGAAAATGGCGGTCAATATACCCACGCGGCCACCTGGATGGGCCATGCCCTCGCCGCTCTTGGCGACGGCGACAAGGCCTGGCAGGTGTTCGATTTGATCAACCCGATCCGCCGCGTCACGGACGCCAAGGCTGCCGCTCACTATCTGCGCGAGCCTTACGTTCTGGCGGGCGACGTCAGCGGTGCGGAACCTGGGGCCGGACAAGGCGGGTGGTCCTGGTACACAGGTGCCGCAGGCTGGACCTGGCAACTGGCGGTGGAGGCGATTCTCGGCATCCGCATGAGTGCTGGCGCAATAACGGTGAAGCCATGTATGCCGCGTGAGTGGGGGTGTGCAAACGTCACCATCTCAGGGCCTTCGGGCACAATCCACATCACGATCGAGGATCCGGACCACGCCGGTTCCGGCGTGAGGGACGTTCGCGTCGACGGAGATCCGTGCGATGTGAGGGAGAGGATTGAATTCCCTGGCGCTGGTGAGACACGAAACGTCATTGTGACTCTCGGCGCGGCGGCTTGACAGGCCGCAGGATCGCGTCGATTAACCCGAAAGCCGATGCGCGATCCACGGTCCTCTCACGCAGAAGTCCAGCAATGCGCCGACCAGAGCCGATATGCCGTCTCTCAGATGATGGAGGTCGCCATTCGGAAGAAACCTGTTCTGCCTCTTGCACCCGGTCCTGGGGTTCCAGAGCAATGCGGCCGGGGTCTGCTTCCAGGTGCGAATTTCATGCTATTCCTTTTCCTTGGCCACTGTGTCGCGCTAAGTCGTCCGTCAGACTACATCTGGTGTTGCCTGTAGGTTATTCCGTTCGCCACCTGCATTTCACGAACGTAGCGAATAATCCCCGTCAAATCGTCCTGGGTAACCTGCGGCTGTGGTGGCATGTCACCGAAATGCCAGTGGTGCTGCCTTACGCCACGAGCTGCGGCAAAGTAGAATGCAGCATCTGAATGATGTCCGGGATTGTAGAAATCATGGATGAGGGGCGGCCCCTTGTCAGTGCCCGCGGCGTTCTTTCCGTGGCATGTGGCACAGTTTGCATCGAACAGCTTCCGCCCCTCTGTCGCTTCAAACGACAACTGCGGCACTGCAATCGTAGCTGACGCCGTGTTTGACGGTTTCGGGAGCCAGTTTGAAATGGCCACCGCCGCGCCCGCAGCAAAGAAGCCGAGGACGAATAGTTTGGGGAAATCAACCTTGATCTTCATTTGGTATCCTGTTGTTTCGAGCGCATCTTCGCACTCCGGTCTTGGCGAACATTCTGATGCTGCATGAACTCGGTCTGCCGCTACGCTCGCATGAGCCATCGCCACTTCATGACAGTTCTGGTCTGACCTTGATCAGAGGCTCATCTTCCTGAACCAGTCAGGCCCGACCACGCAGATTGTTGGGGCAATGACAATTGCACCGCGACAGTCTGCAGGAATCAAAAATTGGTCAGGCGGCTCTGGGGGGTGGATCGAGCGCGTTGATAACCAGAAACGCGCGAAGTCCCACGTCTGCTGGAAAATGCTGGCCGGGCATTCTTGCCGTCAACAACGGCTGCTCAGGCGCTATGGCGACAACCTGGCATTGCGATGTTGCCGACGCGCAATGCTCAGCTGATTTGGCATGCTTGGCCGCATCATCGCGCGGCACATCTGAAACCACTAAAATCGCGCCACTCCCGCCGCACTTCCGTGTTTCGAAAGTCATGTGGAGCGGCAGGCTGGCAAACAGGAATAATGCGGCGATGAAGGTCACAAATGCATTAGACCATGCACCCCTTTGGCAGCCAGGCCGCCAAAAATGAATTGAGTCGAGCGCTTTCCAGGTCATCATATGCAATCACACAACAATCGGGTATCGCGTGTAAGCCCCACTCACATTGACTTGCGTCAATTGTCAACACCGAACCCGTCGATGCGCCCCGAAGAGGGGATGGGTCTTCGGATATCGGCAAACATCCAACCTCTTCCAACTACAATATTCGCGTGAACAGGCGGTCGAGTTTCGTTCCTTCGCGATAGAGCGCCCAGACCGCCAATGCCGCCGCAACGCCAGTGATGGCGCCGCCCAGGACGTCGCTGGTGTAATGGGTTCCGACATAGACCCGAGATACCATCATCAGCAGCGCGGCCGCCAGCAGGGCGAGACCGGTCTTCGGCATGCGCCCCAGCAGGAAGGCTGCGGCCACTGCCATCGCCGCGGTGGCGTGATCGGACGGGAATGACCAGTCGGCGCTCGGTGCGATCAGGAGATGGGTGACGCCTGCATCATAGGGGCGCAAGCGGTGAACGAACAGCAGCACAAGCTGGTTGAGCCCGAGGCCCAGCACGAACGACAGCCCGGAGGCGACGATCACATGGCGCACATGATCGCGCTCGCCTCTTCGCCACCACTGCAAGGCCACGGCGAGGATGATCGCCGGCACGCCCAGCGATGTCACCAGCACCAGCAGTTCATCCAGTCCGACACTTGCACCCGCCAAGCCGTTGAGCGTGCGGGTGACGGCGACGTCCATTCCAGAGAAAAGTGAGAGCATTGCGTAGCCTTCCGGTTGCCGGGTGCCAAGACCATAGCCGCGACATCCCTCCACATGGGTTTACGCAACATTACAAAGGAGAAAGATTGGCGTGGCACCTTCGCCGCCCCGTTCACATCTTCGTGCACATTGATTTCGGTCAAATCGCCGCCACCGAAATCAGCCAAAGAAAGCCGGTGGCCGGCCGATGTGGCCGGGCAATGGACAGTCCAACATTTCGGGAGAACCCTCGATGACGAATCTGCGCAGAACATTTCTCGCGGCTGTGGGCCTTCTTGCCGTTGCATTCGGCAGCCCGGCCATGGCCGACAGCGATAACGGCGGCTGGTGGCCCCATTGGGGCATGGGCGGCGGCATGATGGGCGGTGACGGCTGGGGCGGCGGCATGATGGGCTATGGCATGGAGTCGATGATGGATCGCGTCGACGGCCGCCTCGCCTTCCTCAAGACCGAACTGAAGATCACCGACGCCCAGTCGGCGGCATGGGACGAGTTTGCCACGGTGGTGAAGCAGACCAGCGAAACGCACAACGGGATGATGGTGTCGATGATGAAGGAGGTGCAGGATGGCTCGTTCTTCAAGAAGCCGCTGCCCGAGCGCCTGCAATACCAGCAAACCATGATGGAGGCCCGTGTCGAGGACATCAAGAGTGTCCGTGGCGCCGTGGACAAGCTCTATTCGCAGCTGGACGACGAACAGAAGAAGGCGGCCGACGACATCGTCCTGCCGATGATGGGCATGGGCATGGGACGCGGCATGGGTCGCGGCATGATGTTCTGGGACAAATAGGCGGCTACGGGCCGGATATGTGCTGGCGCAGGCCCCGGAAGGCCTGCGCCTCAAGCGATCAAGCCCCGGTCTGATAGCTGAACCGCGACATCATTCCACTCGCCATGTGATAGAGGTGGTGGCAGTGGAACGCCCAGCCCTCGGCGGGGTTGTCGGCGTCGACGGCGAAGGTGACGGTCGACATCGGCGGCACCAGAACGGTGTCGCGCACTGCACCGGAGAAGCGCTGGCCGTTGAGCGCCACCACCTGGAAGTGATGGCCGTGCAAGTGCATGGGATGTGACATCATCGACATGTTCATCATCTCGACTTCGATCCGCTCGCCCTCGCGAACCCGGATCGGCTGGCCGCCCATGTTCCACGTGTAGCCCTTCATGTTGCCCATGAGATGCACCATGAACTGCCGGCCGGCGGGCTTTTCGGCGAGCGGGCTCGCAGCCCTGAGGCGGCTTTCGAGCCCAAGATCGAGCACGGGTCCGTTCTGTTCCCCGGCGGATGCGAGGTGTGGAACAGCGGCCCCGGGCGTGGCGATGATGATGCCAGTGCGTTCCGGCGCTCCTTCGCGCAGTGCTAGCACCGGGAAGGCGCCGCCTGCTTTCGGCAGGTCGAGTCGGATGTCGAGGCGCTGGCCCATGGCAATCGGGAAGTGCCGGCCCTGCAATGGCACCACGTCGATGCCATCGACCGCGATCAGCACGCCATCCATCGCGCCGAGGTCGATGGTGAAGCCGGTCGCAGCCGCACCGTTGATGATGCGCAGGCGGACGCGGCCACCGCGTTCGACCGACACCACCTCCGGATCGTCGAGGGTGCGGTCGTTGGCGAGATAGGCATCGAAGGCAATGTCATTGAGATCCATGTTGCCCATGTCGCCATGGTCCATGCCCTGCATGTTCATGCCGTCCATGTTCATGCCGCCCATATCCGAGTCGTGACTGTCACCACCGTGGTCCATGTCGCCGCCTTTGAGATTGGCCAGCAGCTCTTCGGCGGGCGTGAACGAGAAGTCGTGCAAGAGGATCACGATCTCCTGCTCGTCAGCGGCCCGATCTTCCGCGGTGTGCACGATCAGCGGCGCTGCGAGCAGGTTCTGTTCCTGCAGCGTATGCGCATGCATCCAGTTGGTGCCGCCCTGCTGCAACGGGAACCTGTAGGCGCGGGCTTCCCCGGCCTTGAGAAGCGGCATTGGCAGATCGGGAACTCCATCGAATTCGACGGGCGGCGTCAGCCCGTGCCAGTGGATCATGGTCTCCTCGGCGAGTTGATTGTCGAGCAGGACATCGAACATGGCACCTGCGTCGAGCGTCAATCCCGGCGTGTTACCGGGACCCGTGAGCCCATAGACGGTTGCGGCCCTGCCGTTCACCTCGAGGGTGCGGGTGCCGATGGTCAGCCGGGTGCCCTCTGACGCGAACGCCGGACGGATTGCTGATTGCCCAAGCAAGGAGAGAGAGGTTGCCGACGCAGCCGCGCCCGCAAGAAATCTTCTGCGATTCATCTGTCTTATCTTTCGAATTGGCGAGAGCGATCATGCGCCCCCACCTGGATAACGCGAATGGCCCGCGAACGAGCCCGTGAATGCACGGTTCAGGCGTTATTGCGGGGTGGTTCGAAAGGGGGTTCCGCACCGACGCCGATCAGTGGGCGCGTTTCCTGGAGATGCAGTTCGACCGGCCATTCGAACACGACAGCAAGCGGTGCATCTGCATCCTGAGCGGCGAAGGCGCCGTGGTGCAACAAGCACGCACCCGCCATCATGCAAGGCACCGGGTTGTGCGTCTTGTTGTTGTGGCATGGAACAGGTTCAGCCACGCTCATTGTCATGGCGGTTTCGCAGCCGCCCGCGGACGCGGTCAAACTCATGGGACCTGCAGCGAACACCAGCCCCATGACCAAGATCAGCAATGATACAAAACGACAAAACATCATCTCTGGCTTCTTTCTTATTCCGCTCCAACCGATTGGTGGAATGCAACAAATCAGCGCAAGACCTCGAATCCCTTTCCGAGATGCCTGTGGCCCTTTGATGGCACCTGGCCGGCACCCGGTGTCCCAGCAAGTTCCTCGATGATGGGACAATCCGGCCGGTCGTCGCCGTGACAATGATCGACCAGATGTCTGAGGGCCCGTGCCGTGTCCTGCAGCTCCCGCATCTTGTTCTCGAGGGCCTCGATATGGCCGGCGGCGATCTTCTTGACGTCACCGCTGGCGCGGCCACGGTCGTTCCAGAGCGCCATGAGACCGGTCATCTGCTCGGCCGTATCGGATAGCACCGCGTGATAGGTCAGGTTTGGATGGACCAATGCGAGAGCGCTGACATGATCCGCAAGATAAACGCCGCGGCTGGTGCGGGCGCCGAAATAGACATCGATCTTCCGGACCGGACCGGCCTTGAGAGCCGTCTCGCCGATAGATTTGATCGGCGCCAGCCCCGAACCGCCGGCAACCGCGATGATGGGGCAGAATGGCTCTCCCGCAGGAATGCCGGCCCGAACGGTCCTTCGACCTCGGCTGCGTCACCCACCCGTAATGCGTTGAGAATCCGCGAACTGGTCCGCCCGCCTGGAACGCCGCGCACATGGAGTTCAATGAGCCCCTCCCCTGGCAGACTTGCCAGTGAATAATCCCGCGACGGCGCGCCCGCGATGGTCAGCCGCACATATTGACCGGCCTGGAAGCGGAGCGGCGTGCGGCCTTCGAGAGCAAGCCGGATGCGGCGGCCGGTCTGGGGAAGCGTGAGGTTCGGCATCTGATTCTCCTCACACGGCAGGCGCCAGGCCGCCAGCATTGGCAACAACAGCGCTCCGGTGAACGGATAGAGCAAACCCGCCGCCGCCGGGATCAGCAGCACATTGTAGGCGAAGGCCACCTTGCGGCCACCTTCGCGCAGGCGCTTCACGGCTTCGGCCATGCGGCGGTTGTCGCCGGTGATCATCGCCACCTTGAGGCCGAGGTCATGGAGCGCCCGGATCGCGCCGTGGGTCGTCGGCTTGATCGGATCGGCGACGGCGATCACCGCGGCAAGGCGGCCGTCGATTGCCGCATAGAGCGGAGACTTGCCTTCGTGTCCCAGCCGCTCGGCCGTGGCCGAGAAGTTGGGCATTCAACCGGCCCCAGGAGGTCGATCCGTGCCCCGTTTCTTCGATCTCGCATGGGATCGAGGTGAAATTCGGCTCACCCGGTGATTGTTTGAGGTGCAGGCAGCGCGATGTCGGCGAGTGTCGAAGCGTTGAGCCGGTCGATGAAGGCCGCCTCAGCCGCGCGCAACCGCGCCTTCAACCGGCAGCAGGTCTTGATGGTGCAGGTTCCACCGCCGGGCATGAAACAATCGACGATGGCCTGATCCTCTTCCAGCCAACGGACAATATCGCCGAGTCGAATCTCGCTGGCCGGCTTGGCGAGCGTGGCACCGCCGCCAGCGCCGCGCCGAGTGACCACGATACCAGCCTGCGACAAGCGCTGCACGATCTTCGCCAGATGATGCCGCGAGAGATCGAACTCGTCCGCCAACTCGGCGGTTGAAAAGCCCCGGTCAGGGTCGCTCGCCATGCGCATCAGAGCCCTCAGTCCAAAATCGGTGAAGGACGTCAGACGCATCGGTATCTCCATCAGTATGGAATGAGTATTTACAATACCTATTCACTCGAATACAGTCGAAGGCAAGCGCAAAGATTATCCGAGTGCACCATGTCTCACATTCCTTCCCTTGCCGCGATCTCTGCCCGACCCGAAATGACTGCGGCCCTGATGGCCCAAACGGGGCTGGACGAAACGCGCCTCACAGCACTCGTCCACCGGTTCTACGAGAAGATCCGGATCGATCCGGTGCTGGGCCCGATCTTCGCGAAACGCATTCACGACTGGGAGCCGCATCTCGCGAAGATGGTCGATTTCTGGTCGTCGGTTGCGCTCATGACCGGCCGCTACAGCGGCACGCCGATGTCTGCCCACGCCCGCCTTCCCGTCGCGTGGCCGCACTTCGAGCGATGGCTGGCCTTGTTCCGCGAAACAGCGGCCGAAACCTGCACGCCCGCTGGCGCGCGCCACGTGATCGAACGCGCCGAGCGTATCGCGCGCTCGCTCAACATGGCCGTCGAAGACGCCCGCGGCATCGGCCTCGATCTCCCGATGGACAACCAGGAGAACTGACATGTCCGACACCGCCCCACTCGACAATCCGGCCGAACTCACCCGCTTCATCGAGGCGCGCTACCACGCGCGGCACCGTGCCGAACTTCCTGAAATCGTGGCGCTTGCGGCGCGGGTCGAGCAGGTCCACGAAGGAGTTCCCGATGTGCCGCAGGGACTGGCCGTGCTGTTGCGCAAGATGGTCGGCGATCTTGAGGTGCACATGAAGAAGGAGGAACTCATCCTCTTTCCGGCGATCCGCCGGGGCGCGTCCGGACTGGGCGCACCTATTGCCGTGATGCGTGCCGACCACGATGACCACGGCGTCGAGATCGGCCGTATCCGGGCCATGACGGGAGGATTCACGCCGCCGGAAGGTGCTTGCGCAAAATGGCGCGCGCTTTGCGCCAGGCTGACATCCTTCGTGTCAGACTTCGAAGAACACGTCCGTCTTGAGAACGAGGTGTTGTTCCCGCCTTTCGAGGCGGTGGACCAATGACAGGAGAAGGGGCAAGCATGTCTGATCTTCGCTATCCGAAGGCAACGCGGCGACATGCGGAACTCCGCCGCAAGCTGGCGCCCGGTCCCGATGTCGCGTTCAATGCCTTTTCAGAAGCCGTCTTCAAGGATGGCGCGCTCAACACGCTACATAAACAGCTCATCGCCGTGGCCGTTGCCCATGTCACGCAGTGCCCGTGGTGTATCGAGGGTCACGTCAAGGCTGCCCGCCGCGCCGGCGCGAGCCCCGAACAAATCATGGAAGCAATCTGGGTGGCCGCCGAAATGCGTGCCGGAGCTGCCTTTGCCCATTCGATCAAGACGCTCGACATGCTCGCGGATGAGCCGGCGTGAGGTCTGGTCAGGTCCACATCGAAATCGCGCGTGTTTACGATGCCGACGATGGATCGTCTGCTGCAAGGCTGCTGATTGACAGGCTGTGGCCCAGGGGCATGTCACGCGAGACGCTTCGACTCGACGAATGGATTCCAGAAGTGGCGCCGAGCACCGCACTGCGCAAGTGGTTCCATCACGAGCATGCGAAGTGGGACAAATTCCAGGAGAGATATCGCGCCGAACTCGTGGGCAACCCTGAAGCGGTGGAGCGTTGCCTTGTGTGGTGCCGCAAGGTTCCGGTCAAGCTTCTCTACAGTGCCAGGGACCGCGAACACAATCAGGCCGTGGTGCTGCGGCAGCATCTGGTATCGGCGATGACGTCCGGGAGAGGAACGGGATGACGGCATTTTCATCGATCCGCACGCCGCTATGCGGTCTTCTGGGCTGTGATGTGCCCGTGCTGCTCGCCGGCATGGGCGGCGTGTCACGCTGGGAACTTGCGGCCGCAGTGGCGGAAGCCGGCGGCTATGCCATGCTCGGCATGGTGCGCGAGGACCCGGCTCTGATCGAGTCCGAGGTGAAGGCATTGCGCGCCGCAACCTCCCGGCGCTTTGCCATCAACGTAATCCCCGCTGCAACCAATCCAGAATTGCTCGACCGGCAGATCGGGCTCTGCCTCGACCTGGGCGTCACCGATTTCACCTTCTTCTGGGACGTGATGCCCGAGGTCGTCGCCCGTGTGAAGCAGCATGGCTGCCTGGTGCTGCACCAGGTCGGCACGCCTGAAGCCGCACGCCAGGCCGAGGACGCCGGGGCCGATGTCCTGATCGCGCAGGGTGTCGAGGCAGGCGGCCACATTCATGGCCGCACGGGCACGCTGGCGCTGGTGGAAGAAATCGTGGCGCACAGCGCGCTGCCGGTTGTCGCGACCGGCGGCATCGCGAGCGGCTCAGGCCTCGTCGCGGCACTGGCTCTGGGGGCGCAAGGCGTTCAGCTTGGCACTGCGTTTCTCGCCACGACCGAGTCCTTCGCCCATGACTATCACAAGCAGCGCATCGTCGAGGCGCAGTTGTGCGACACCGTGCTGACCGACATCTTCGTTCTCAACTGGCCGGCGCATGCGGCGGTGCGGGTCATCGGCAACAGCGTGACCGCCAAGCTCGGTTTCGGCACGCTGGGACATGATCCGGAACGGCTTCCGCGCGAGGTGATCGCCCATGAAGGCGAGCGTCCGCTTTACCGCTACAGCACGGACTCGCCGCTGCGCATCACCACCGGCGATCTCGAAGCCATGGCGCTGTTTGCCGGACAGGGCGTTGCCGCCATCAACGACATCGTTCCCGCAGGCGATCGGCTGCGCCGCATCGTGACGGACGCCGAGGCCTGCCTCGGCCGCTTGTCGGAGCGGGCGGCACTCATGGAGAAGATCTCATGACCGGAACTCCCCCCGATGACGGCCTTCCCACCCGGTTTGCTTCGCCGCCATGCCTTGCTTCAGAAATTGCGCCTGATTATTTCGATCCGCTGGGGGTCGATCCGCAACAGGCGCTCGACGTGGCGCGGTGGCGGACGGCGGAACGCAAGCGCCTGCGCGCCGGGCGTCATGATCTCTCGGCCATGCAACGCGCCGCGGCGGCACAGGCCATCGCAAGTCACCTCGATCATTTGATCCACAAGAGGCTCGGCGATCCCGCCGGTCATGTCATCTCGGGCTACTGGCCGATCAAGGCGGAGCCCGATCTCAGGTTCTGGATGGAGAGCCTGCATGGCTGTGCCGCCCGCGTGGCCCTGCCGGTCGTTGAAGTGCCGTCTGCACCTCTCGTGTTTCGGGCCTGGCATCCGGGTGCGAAAATGGAGCGCGGGCACTGGAACATCCCGGTGCCGTCCCCGGACGCCGAGCGACTTGTCCCTGACGTTTCGCTCGCGCCTCTCGTCGGCTGGGACAGCGCCGGCTACCGGCTTGGTTATGGCGGTGGCTATTTCGACCGGACGCTGGCGGCGCTGACGCCCAGGCCCTTCGTCATCGGCGTCGGACTGCAGTCGGCCCGCGTCGCCACGATCTTCCCGCAACCGCACGACATCCGGCTGGATGCGATCGTGACCGAATCCGGCATCCAATGGGAAGGCGGGTCACGAGCTTAGCCATACCGCCGGCATGTCACGGGGGCCCCGCGCCTTCGTTGGGCGGCGCGGTCAGGTATGAACGACGTCCTGGTGCGTAATGCGCCAAGACGGAATCGTCTTGGCGAAGCAATGACGCACCAACCTATTGAAAGGTCACATCTAGTCGACCTCGACCACATCCCCGACACCCACGACGCCCGGCTTGACCACACGCGCATAGGCGCCAATACAGGGCAACGGGCCGAGATCCGCCACCGGCGTGCGATTCATCCGGTTGATCGCTTCGAGGATCGCCGGCCGGAACTGATCGCCTGCCCCGTGGGCCAGCGTCGGGATGGCGCAGCGCGGAGTCGGGCGGGTGACCTTAAGCCTGACGGAGCCCATCTGCAGTTCCCGCCCGACCCAGTCATTCTCGCAGAACGGCGCGGCGTCTTTCATCATGACAACGAAGTTCGGGCGGTAGCGATGGAATTCCAGTTCGGCGCGGTGAACCGCCGCTGCGACGGCCTGCAGGGTCGCAGTGCAGACGACGTGGATGGGTGCCAGGTCCTGGAAGCCGGTGCCCGGCGTTTCTGCGGCCAGTGGGTTGACGTCCATCGTGACATCGGCATCGAGACCTGACATCAGCACTTCATCGGGGCGCGATCTGTCCAGCATTGTTGCGTCACGGCGCTGGCTGGCAAGATCGACGGAGCGTCCGACGAAGTCTGACAGCGCCGGCACAAGCCCGCTCGAACCCGATGTCATCTCTCGCCCGTCGGGGAATTTGACAGACAGCGCCCCGCTGCCCGGAACCGTTTCAGCCGCAAGAAGAAGCATCGAGCGCCAGAGCTTGGGACGTTTTGCGCTGACGACCTTTCCAGACTCGCGATCGATGAGTGCGAAGCGCCTGTCCCCACTCAATCCGCTTTCCCCAATTTCGGCCTGTTCCAGCCGCTCTCCCAGGGCGGACTTCAACGGATAGCGGCAGATATGTTGCAGAAAACCAGTGTTCATGTGGAACATACGACGCAGGCGATGACGGTTGGTCTTCGGAAGTGACACATGGGACTGAACTTAGGCTGACTGCTGAGCACCCGGCAAGATGCCACGAATATCCACCTTGCCACAACAGTTCTTGCCGGTTGTCGGCTGGACGACGGCAACGCAGAAGAATTGCTATTCATGAATCAGATTGACTCGGATCTAGCACTCCGATGCACACTCGGAGATGGTTCTTCCACCGCTGCACATCATCAGCCGTAACCCGAGAGGCGTCTTGGTGGCCTAGGAATTTCGTGAACGTCCCGATCCTCGACGTATAGGCCCGAACACTTGTCGGCTTGGACCGCCGCTCACGGCTCCAATCTTCTAGGAGCGCCTCGAAGGTGACGGGATTCGCAGTCCTCACATTGGCCACGGCTGGGCGCTTCCTCAGCCACTCCGGTTCACTGTAGTCTCCCTCATCAGCCATCGCATGACGCATGTTCAGCACCTTGGGCATATCCTTGAGCGACCGTGCGACCAGGGCATCAAGCGACTCTGGCGAGACGGCGGGGGTCTTCAAGCGGAAGCGGGGAACGCTGGACCCCTTGCGGTATGCCGGACTGGACATCTGCAGACCCATGAGGTGACACTCCAGTGTAGCAGTTGGAGGTCAAAGAGGTCTACAATTTCAATAACATGCTGAAACGGAAGGGATTTTATGGTGGGCGATGAGAGACTCGAACTCCCGACATCTTCGGTGTAAACGAAGCGCTCTACCAACTGAGCTAATCGCCCCTGCCGACGCTCATAGCCGCGCGGTGCGGCAATCGCAATGCCCAACTGACGGATGCGGCCCCCGCATTCTCATGCGCGGATCACGGCGGCCACAAAAAGCCCCGTGCAGCTTCTGAGGGCGCACGGGGCGAATGTGTTTTGACGTCGTGCTATGCGCTAAATCGTGTTCCCCGTCTCCCTCAGCCGTTGCCCCGAACGCAATACTGAACAACCCCATCTGTCGGTGATTCGTGGGGAATTTCAACCCTTCGCAGATGCAAACTGCAGACATAACGGCCTTGGGCCCCTGAGACCTTGAGATCTATCGCCTGGGCAGTTCCCGGCCGGCGCGGCCGCGTTCCGTTGACGACGCTATTCCTATCCTTCAAGTTTCCATCCGGGGACGACATCGCAAGGCACGATCATAGTCGGCCGCAAGACAGCAGGAGGGAATTGCCGTGGTCAAGCGCTACGTTTTGGGAACGGACGGATCCAACGACATCATCGACGAAGCGGGCAATGTCACCGATCAGTTCATCATCTATGGCCTGGCGGGTGACGACGACCTGTCTGGCGGCGAGTTGAACGACTGGATTTATGGTGGCGCTGGAAACGATTTCCTGATGGGCAATGGCGGCATCGATCTCCTCTATGGCGACGACGGTATCGACACCCTGATCGGAGGCTTGGGCAACGACCGGCTCTATGGCGGCAGCGGCGATGACACGCTGATCGGTGAAGAAGGCGCCGACAGCTTCGACGGCGGCGAAGGCTACGATGTCGTGGACTATAGCATTGCAGCGGGTGCCGTCGTCGCCGATCTGGTCAATGGCGGCAGCGCCGGTGAGGCGATGGGCGATACCTTCGTCTCGATCGAGGGGATCAGCGATTCGATGTTTGCAGATTCCGTGTACGGAGATTCGGCCGACAACGTCTTCGAAATGAGCGGCGGCAGCGATTTCGTCAACGGCCGCGGCGGCCGCGACATGTATGCCGGATACAAGATGTTCGGCGGAACGTCATTCATCATCGTGCTCGGCGATGCGGCGGTGTCCTACGCCGCGACCCATGGCATCGCGTTCGCCAACCCCACTGACGGCAAGGGCCTCGCCATCGAGGCCGGCGGCACGGATGTGGTTCAGTTCGACCGTCTCGCGAGCATCGAAAACATTGCGGGCAGCGACGAGGCCGATGTCATCATCGGCGATGGCAACGACAACCTGATCCTCACCTACGGAGGCGATGAGATCGATGGCGGCGGCGGGATCGATACTGTCTGGTTCCGTCTCCGTCTGGGCTACGATTACTTGTGGAATAGCGTGAGGGCCGACCTCCGCCAGGGCACGTTCACCGAAAGCCATCCGGGCGGGGACGTCACCGGATCGATCACCAATGTCGAGAATGTGCTCGGCTCCGAGGGAAGCGACGTCATCGAAGGCGACGGCCGGGACAATGTGCTGGCGGGCGGCACGGGCGACGACGCGCTGGTCGGCAATGGCGGTTCGGATATGCTGTGGGGCGGCGATCAGATCGACGTGCTACAGGGCGGCGCCGGGCGGGATTGGCTGTCGGGCGGCCAAAGTTCCGACATGCTCGATGGCGGCGGCGGCATCGATATCGCGGTCTACATCGACAACACGGTTGCGATCACGGCCGATCTTGACCGCCAGACCATTTCCGGCGGGGATGCAAACGGCGACAACTTCCTGTCGATCGAAGGGGTCTATGGCACGTTCTATGCCGACGACGTCACCGGCTCACGGAGTGACGACACGATCTACGGCAATCTCGGAGACGACGAGATCGACGGCTGCTGCGGCGATGACCTGATCTACGGTGGAACCGGCGCCATCACCTTTACCTACGGCGATGGCAACAGCTATGGACTCGGCGATGTCTCGCTCTATATCGACTGCGAGACCCCCGCTCCTGACTCGCTTTTGGCGCTCATCCCGGCGGACGTGACCGACAACGACCTGATCTATGGGGGTGCCGGAAATGACGTCATCTACGGCGAAGGCGGCAGCGACGCCATCTCTGGCGATGCTGGGAATGATATCCTTTTTGGTGGTGAGCAGGCCGACATACTGTTCGGCGGCAATGGTGACGACATCCTGATTGGGGGCGAGTCGTTCGACTTCCTGTTCGGCGGGGCCGGCCGGGATACGGCAAGCTATGTCACCTCGCTCGCCGGCGTCAGTGTCAGTCTGCAGGAATTCTGGACCAACAGCGGCGGCGATGCCGGTGCTGCGACCATCGAGGAGATCATCAATTCATTCAATTCCGGATTGGATGCCACGCAAATCTGGTCGTCCTTCATCATTGTGGGGGCGCTGAGCTCCATCGACGGCAGCGGCTCACCGCTGGGCTATGGCCTGCCGGACATTCTGGTCGGCATAGAAAACCTCGAGGGGTCGGCGTTCGGCGACACGCTCACCGGCGATGGGCGCGACAACAGCCTGAGCGGGCTCGATGGCAACGACATCATCAATGGTGCAGCCGGCGACGACATCATCAGCGGCGGGCTTGGCGGCGACATCATGGACGGTGGAGACGGCATCGATACGCTCGACTATGGCGGCGATACCTCGGGGATCGACATCTCGCTGGAAACGGGTGCCGCTGCGGGCGGCGAGTCGCAGGGCGATGTCTTCGTCAATTTCGAAAACGTGATCGGCGGCAGCGGCGACGACAAGATCCTGGGGAGCGGTGGCGCCAATTCCATCTGGGGCGGCACCGGATCCGACAACATCAGGAGCGGCAGCGGTGCAGATTACATTGCAGGCGGCGGTGACCGCGATTTCCTCCGGGGCGGTGCGGATGCAGATATCTTCGCATACACGGCCCTCTCGGACTCAGGCCTCGACAGCGAGCACGATGTCATCCTCGACTTCAGCCAGGCCGAGGGTGACGTGATCGACCTCTCCCTGCTTGATGCCATTGCCGGCGGCAATGACAACGCCTTCGTTCTCACAGGCGCGGGCGGCGCCGGCGCTTTCACGGGCGCGGGGCAGATCCGCTTCGAGCAACAAGGTGGTCAGACGCTCATCCAGGGCGAGGTGACGGGCAATGGCATCGCCGACTTCGAGATCGCCATCGCATCGCTGGTCACGCTGACGGCGGCGGACTTCGTGCTGTAGGCTGGGGGCTCCCCTGCCCGCCTTCAAGGCCGACAAACAATTAGGGCGGGAGATTTCTCCCCCGCCCTTCAACCTCATCCGTTCACGGACGGTCAGTGCGCGCGGGCCGGGCTTTCGCTCGGCTTGGCGGCGGCCGCCGCCGCAGCGGCTGCGGCCTCCTCCGCCTGCTCGTCCCATTCGATGGGTTCGGGCATGCGGGTCAGCGCCACCTTCAGCACGTCGTCCATGCGGGCCACAGGAATGATTTCCATACCCGACTTCACGTTCTCCGGAATCTCCGCGAGGTCCTTGACGTTCTCCTCGGGGATCATCACCGTCTTGATGCCGGCGCGGAGCGCTGCAAGCAGCTTCTCCTTGAGGCCGCCGATCGGCAGCACCCGGCCGCGGAGCGTGATCTCGCCCGTCATCGCCACATCCTTGCGGACGGGGATGCCGGTCATCACAGAGACGATGGCCGTGACCATGGCGATGCCGGCGGACGGACCGTCCTTCGGCGTCGCACCCTCCGGCACGTGCACGTGGATGTCGCGCTTGTCGAACACCGGCGGTTTGACGCCGATGGTCGTGGCGCGGCTCCTCACGTAGGACGAAGCCGCCGAGATCGACTCCTTCATCACGTCGCGCAAGTTGCCGGTCACCGTCATCTTGCCCTTGCCCGGCATCATCAGCGCTTCGATCGTCAGGATCTCGCCGCCGACTTCGGTCCAGGCCAGGCCCGTCACGACGCCCACCTGGTCCTCGCGCTCAGCCTCGCCATGGCGGAACTTCGGCACGCCCAGGTATTCGTTCACGACCTCCGGTGTCACCTTGATCTTCTTCTTGGACTTGGTGGTCATGAGATCCTTCACCGCCTTGCGGGCCAATGAATTGATCTCGCGCTCGAGGTTACGCACACCCGCCTCGCGGGTGTAGCGGCGGATCACCTCGTAGATCGCCTCGTCGCCCACCTCGAACTCCTTCTTCTGGAGGCCGTGGTGTTCCATCGCCTTGGGCAACAGGTGGCGCTTGGCGATCTCCGCCTTCTCCTCTTCGGTGTAGCCGGCGATGCGGATGATCTCCATGCGGTCCAAAAGGGCCGGCGGAATGTTGAGCGTGTTCGACGTGGTCACGAACATCACGTTCGAGAGATCGTATTCGACCTCAAGATAGTGGTCCATGAAGGTCGAGTTCTGCTCGGGGTCCAACACCTCAAGCAAGGCTGCTGACGGATCGCCGCGGAAGTCCATGCCCATCTTGTCGATCTCGTCGAGCAGGAAGAGCGGGTTGGCCTTCTTGGCCTTCTTCATCGACTGGATGACCTTGCCGGGCATCGAGCCGATGTAGGTGCGGCGGTGACCACGAATCTCTGCCTCGTCGCGCACGCCGCCCAGCGACATGCGGATGAACTCACGGCCCGTCGCCTTGGCAATCGACTTGCCAAGCGAGGTCTTGCCGACGCCCGGAGGGCCGACGAGGCACAGGATGGGACCGCGCAGCTTGTTGGTGCGGCTCTGCACGGCCAGGTACTCGAGGATGCGCTCCTTGACCTTGTCCAGTCCGAAGTGATCGTGATCGAGCACGCCTTCGGCAAAGGCGAGGTCATGCTTCACCTTCGACTTCTGGCCCCACGGAATGCCGAGCAGCCAGTCGAGGTAGTTGCGCACGACGGTGGCTTCCGCCGACATCGGGCTCATCTGGCGAAGCTTCTTCACTTCCGCTTCGGCGCGCTCCTTGGCTTCCTTGGAGAGCTTGGTCTTCTTGATGCGCTCCTCGATCTCGCCGATCTCGTCGCGCTCCTCGCCGTCGCCAAGTTCCTTCTGGATGGCCTTCATCTGCTCATTCAGATAGTACTCGCGCTGGGTCTTCTCCATCTGGCGCTTGACGCGGCTGCGGATGCGCTTTTCGACCTGCAGCACCGAGATCTCGCCTTCCATCAGCGAATAGACCTTCTCCAGCCGCTGGCCGACCGAAGACATCTCGAGCAGTTCCTGCTTCTCGGGGATCTTGATCGCCAGATGGGCGGCAATGGTATCGGCCAGCTTGGAATGGTCGGTGATCTGGCCCAGCGAGGCGAGCACCTCCTGCGGCACCTTCTTGTTGAGCTTCACATAGGAGTCGAACTGCGACACGGCGGTGCGGGCAAGCGCTTCCACTTCCGCCTCGGCGCCGGTGTCCGGCACCATCACTTCGACATTGGCCTCGAAGAATTCGGCGCGCGACGTGAAGCCGTGCACCCGGGCACGGTCGACGCCTTCCACCAGCACCTTCACGGTGCCGTCGGGCAGCTTCAGCAGTTGCAGCACCTGGGCCAGCGTGCCCACCTCGTAGACGGCATCGGCCGCCGGATCGTCATCGGCGGGGTTCTTCTGGGCCACCAGCAGAATGCGCTTGTCTTCGCGCATCACTTCTTCCAGCGCCTTGATGGACTTCTCGCGCCCCACGAACAGGGGCACGATCATATGGGGAAAAACGACAATGTCGCGCAGCGGCAGGACGGGGATCGTCTCAAGGCCTCCGGTCGGCGTGGCGGTTGTGCTCATTCTTCTTCCTTTCAGGGCGGGCCGCCTCTCTCTGGCACACAATTGCCACCAGATATGGGCGCCCTTTTGGCTTTCAGCCGCTGCCCGGTGATTCACGTAAACATCTTACGCAGAAAACGCCACAAACGCAGCCACAGCCTTGCAGGTGAAGATGGATGCAAGGTTAATGAATTTCAATGGCTCCTGAATTCTCTTTCACTACAGTCATTTCTGGGCAACGAGACCGGCGGCGCGCAAATCCCGGATGAGGATGGCGGCGGGTTCCGGGAAGATCCCCAGCAGCGCCAGCGGCTCCTGCGGCCTCGTCGCGAAACGCTTGTCGTAGTCGATGAGTTCGGCGATGGCGGCCTTGGCCTTCGCAAGGTCGCCACGCCGCCCGGCGGCAATGGCCACGGGGATCAACGCGAAGGGGCCTGCTTCGCCATCCAGACGGCGGGCAATGCTGTCGGCCCTGCCGGTGTCCTGTGCCGCATTGGCCACCATGAATTGGCAGAACAGATGCCACGGCGGCGGCAGCTCATTGAGTTCAGCCGCCTGGTCCGCATAGGTGCCGCCTCGGTCATATTGGCCCCGATAGATCAGCCGGCATCCGAAGTCGGCCAGCACGTCGCTGTCGTTGGGGTTGAGATCGAGCGCCTTGCGGCCGGCCTCGAGCGCCAGTTCCTCGTTGCCCCGGGCCGACTGCACCTCCATCATCACCTGCTGGCTGCCGGCACTCTGCGGCCTCAGCGCGATGGCACGGCGCGCCATGTTGTAGGCCCGCGCCAGATCGGCCGTGGGGTTGGGGCCCATTTCGGTCCGGAAGCGCTCGGCATAGAGATAACCCAGCAGGATATAGGCGATGTGATTGCCGGGATGGCGTTCGAGCAGTTCTTCCAGGCACTTGCGCGCCGGTTCGATGTCGTCCTTCACCGGGTTCTGGAACCACTCGTAGCCTTTCAGCAGGCAGGACTGAGCAGACGTCTTGTCCGGGTCTCCCAGCAGCTGTGCATAGAGCACGCCATAGGGCTGACCCAGGGTCGAGGCCAATTGCCGGGCCGGAATGAGCAGCGCATAGCGGCCGATCGGCGCCTGGAGGACATTGAAATTCTGGGTCCACAGGATGCGGCCGCTGCTGGCCTTGGACAAGCGGGCCGTGCCGAGCACCGTACCCGTGATCCCGGTGAAGTCCAGGTCCAGGCGGAAGTCGCCGGCGGCCGGTGTTTGCTGATATTGCGGCGCCATCACCACGAACTCGTCGAACCGCGACAGGTTGAACTCGAGGCCATTGACGAACTGGTCGGTCGAGAACCACCCGGGAATCTGCCGTTCACTCGCCACGCGGATCGACAGTCCCGGCATACCCAGCGGGTTGGCCTCGGTGGCCGGCGGGCGCCAGTTGTATTGGTCCCAGGCCGTCTGGATCAGGGGAAGATAGTTGCCGACGGCGCTGCCGGCCGCCAGCAGGAGGATCGCCAGCGTCGCCACGGCCAGCCGCCTGAGCCATGATGATGCCGAGGGTTTTGGCACCGGCGCCGCCGGATCGATGCCCGGCGCATCGATCCGGTCACCGCCGTGGCGCACCACGTGGACATAGGTCCTGAGTTCCGGGACATAGCCGCCCACCGGCAGAGTGATCCGGACCGAATCGTCGGCATCGGGCATGGCGTAATAGGCCAGCAGCGCCTGGCGGAGCCGGCGGGCCTGCACCCTGACGATGGGATCGGATTGTGGATCGAAGCTATCCGGCCGCCCCAATGCTTCTGTCGCGATCGTATAGGCCTTGATGTGATCGTCCGCACCTTCGAGCTTGCGTTCCACGACATAGGTCAGAAAGGCGGCCAACTGCGGGGATGCGGAGAACTCGGCGCTGGCCAGCACGTGCCCCAGATGGGCGCGCACCAGGGCCGGATCGGCCGGTGCGCCGCTTTCCACCACGGTTCCCTGCTCTGCCATCTTTCCGCCTAACCTCCCGTAATCAGCGGCGTTTTACATGTTAGTTGCCTTGGTTAACGTTCCCAAAGCGGTTTGGAAAGCCTACTTCCGGCTCAACGCAACCAACGCAACGGATGTCAGCCCCCCAATGACCTCCCCGAAGCCGGCCGTCACGCTCAAGACTCTGCACCCTTCGTCGCCCGCGGTCCATGCGATTGTGGTCGCAGCCTGTGACAACCTACCGGAAAGCCGGGCCATGGCCCGCTGGATCCTGCCTGTTCTGCAGTCGTGGCCGAAGGCGGCCTGGCATGTCTGGCTCACCGATGCGACCAACTGCACCGGGATCAGGGCTGCCAAACTTGAAGCAGCCGATGGCGAACCCGACTGGAAGGATGTGGAACACGAACCGGCCGCGGGTGAAGACGCGGTGTGCCGGATCATCGGCGGCCGCACCGGCATCGTCATCTATGCCCATCACGTCATCGCGCGGGAAGCCAGCCGCGGCCTCGACGGCCTGGTGGCGGCCATGACCTCATTTCCTGCCAACGACCCGCTGGCCCAGCCCTTGAAGAGATCCTTTGCCTCGTTTGGCGTAACTGCCGGTATTTAGGGGGTACAGAGGCAAAGTGGGACCGGGGTCTTTCGCAAGGGAGACCCCGGAACCATTTCCACCAGCAAGTATGGCGACGGCTTTGAAGTCGACACCACGGATAAGTAGTGACTGGCCGAAATGCTGCCGGTTGCAGGATGCCGGCGTTCCTCAACCAGGCACTTGTGGGCTCTTTCGGCCAAGTATATAGTTGGCGTCTGACAGCGTCCGTTTTTTCCTTACATTCTGCAAGCCTTTAAGATCGCTTCGAGCCGTCATCCGACCTGGTCAGCCTTGCCTTGATCGCAATGTCCTGAGAGGGGCCGAACATGGCTGTGGGCGAACTGACGGCAGCTCTCAGGAGGAGTCCGTGCGGGTATTTTCGGCCGTGATGTCGGCAAACGGGCCTGGCGGGGAACCCGAGGATCTCATGGTGACCTCCACATGAGTGTTGCGTGAACTGGCACCGGGCATCTCCGACAGGCTCACCGTCCAGGGAGGCGTCTCTGGTCTGGCTGCCCGTAGGAGCGTTGTGCGCAGTATCTACGTCCCCGTGGCCGCCAGCAGGGCTGTCGCAGCATCCCGGCCGCCACCGGCGGCGAACGATCAGAACCGCGAGCCAGTGGACGAACAGGCAGGAGTTGACGCAGGTCGACCGCTGCCTCGGCAAGGGCAATTGCATTTCCCGCCCATTGCGAGTGACCGAATCGTCAGGAGGGCCAGATGATCGTCTACAACTCTTTCTTCGCGACACAGCAGGCGGCTTCAGAAAGCGTCACCATCACTTCGACGGGAGTTCTGGGGCTCGGCATGACCATAAGCTGGGGTCTCAACGTGTTTGTGCTAGGTTACACATTCACGATCAGCAATTCGGACAGCGATGCTCGCAGCAATGCGGTCACTGTGTCCGGGAGCGGCATTGCCGGCGGTATCCATCTTGGAGGAGATGGGAATCTCGTCACAAACGCTGGTGTCGTCGGACAAATCGGATTCGAAGCCAATGGCTCGTTCGTGACTGGAGTCGCCAACGTCATCTACAATTCCGGGATTATCAACGGAGGGGTATTCCAAGCCCCGGGCACGAGGGAAGTCGACATCTACAATACCGGGAGCATCGCGGGGGGCATCAGTCTCCGCGACGGCAACAACGTTATCCACAGCGAGAACGGAAGTATCTTTGGTTCAATCGGCACAGGCGACGGAAACAACAGGATCTGGACCGGCGACGTCGGCATCACGGTCACGACGGGCTCCGGCAATGACACCATTCATGGCGGTGCGGGCGACGACACGATCAATGCTGGAAGCGGTGCAAACGTGCTGTTCGGCGATGCCGGCGACGACGTGATGACCGGTGGTGGCGGTATCGACAGTATGAAGGGCCAGGATGGCGACGACACGCTGATCGGTGGCGGCGCAATCGACTACCTGTTCGGCGGCAACGGCGCCGACCTTCTCGACGGTGGCGACACGCTTGCCCCCAACTACCTCTACGGCGGTGCCGACAACGACACCTACTACATCCGGAACGCCGGAGACATCATCAACGAGCGCGACATCTATGATGGCAGCGGCACTGACTCGGTGATCGTCTATGCCGCTATCAACTTCAGCCTGTCGGACAAGGCCCACGTCAAGGGCGCCGTCGAAAACCTGGTGCTCGAGGGTGCCAGCGTCATGGACAACATCGACGGAACGGGCAACGGCCTCGACAACCTGATCTACGGCACCGACGGCGGCAACAACAAGCTCAGGGGCCTCGCCGGTGACGACGAGCTCTATGGCCGCGCCGGCAACGACACGCTGGACGGCGGGGCCGGCGCCGACCGGCTCGATGGCGGCAACGGCAGCGACACGGCGAGCTACGAAAGCGCTGCCAGCCGTGTGCGGGTGGCACTCGATGGCTCCATCGCCGCGCTCGGCGATGCCGTGGACGATACGTTTTTCGGCATCGAGAATCTTTCCGGCTCCAACATCGCCGGCACCGGCGACGTGCTGCGCGGCGACGGCGGCGCCAACACCATCTTCGGCCTCGACGGCGACGACACCATCAATGGCCGTGCGGGCAAGGACAGGCTGGTCGGCGGCCTGGGAGCCGACACCTTGACCGGCGAGAACGGTTCGGACTGGTTCTCGTACTATGCTACCAACGAAGGCGGCGACACGGTCACCGACTTTGCCTCCGGCACCGATGTCTTCCGCTTCAAGGGCGCAGCTTTTGCAAGCCTTACGGCGGCGGCCTACTCCACGGCTAACTTCATCTCGCGTGCCGACAACGTGGCGCAGGATGCCAACGACTTCTTCGTCTTCCGCACCACCGACAAGTCCCTGTGGTTCGATGCCGACGGCAACGGTGCCGGCGCCGCCGTCATGATTGCCGACCTGCAGAACACCGCCACCATGGTCTTCTCGGATATCGACATCTTCTGACAGGCAAAAAGGCCGGGTTTCCCCGGCCTTTCTCATAGTCTAGTGTCGCGGCGATCAGGCCGAGGCGCTGGCCGCCTTGGATTTCCCGTCCTTCTCGCGGTCGGCATAGATCAGCAGCGGTTTGGCGTTGCCGTCCACCACGTCCTTGGAGATCACCACTTCTTCCACGCCGGTCATGGCGGGCAGATCGAACATGGTCTCCAGCAGAATGGCTTCCATGATGGAGCGCAGGCCACGGGCGCCGGTCTTGCGCTCGATGGCGCGCTTGGCGATGGCCAATACGGCTTCATCCGGGAAGGTGAGCTTCACGCCCTCCATCTCGAACAGCCGCTGGTACTGCTTCACCAGGGCGTTCTTGGGCTCCTGCAGGATCTGCATGAGGGCGTCCTCGTCGAGGTCCTCCAGCGTTGCCACCACGGGCAAACGGCCGACGAACTCGGGGATGAGGCCGAACTTCAGCAGATCTTCCGGTTCGAGCTCGCGCAGAACGGCACCGGTGCGGCGGTCCTCGGCCGAGCGGATCTCGGCACCGAAGCCCAGGCCCGATCCCTTGGAGCGCTGGTTGATGATGCGTTCCAGGCCGGCGAAGGCGCCGCCGCAGATGAACAGGATGTTGGTGGTGTCCACCTGCAGGAATTCCTGCTGGGGATGCTTGCGGCCGCCCTGGGGCGGTACCGACGCCACGGTGCCTTCCATGATCTTCAGCAGGGCCTGCTGGACGCCCTCGCCGCTCACGTCGCGGGTGATCGAAGGATTGTCCGACTTGCGGCTGATCTTGTCGACCTCGTCGATATAGACGATGCCGCGCTGGGCGCGCTCGACGTTGTAGTCGGCCGACTGCAGCAGTTTGAGGATGATGTTCTCGACATCCTCGCCCACGTAACCGGCTTCGGTCAGGGTCGTGGCGT
>CAZECZ010000025.1:0-40221 GCA_964510815.1 uncultured Aestuariivirga sp. | reverse complement strand
GAACTGGTGGGCCGGGCGATCAAGGGCAAGCGCGACAGCTTCACCATCGCGACCAAGTTCGGCAACATGCGCGGGCCGAACGGTGAATTCCTCGGTATCAACGGCAAGCCAGAATACGTGAAGGCGTGCTGCGAGGCCAGCCTCAAGCGTCTCGGCATCGATGTCATCGACCTCTACTACCAGCACCGGGTCGATGCCAACGTACCGATCGAGGAGACCGTCGGGGCCATGGCCGATCTCGTCAAGGCCGGAAAGGTGCGCCACCTCGGGCTGTCGGAGGCCGCGTCGAAGACCATCGAGCGCGCGCATGCTGTTCACCCGATTGCGGCGCTGCAGACTGAATACTCCTTATGGTCGCGCGATGTCGAAAGCGACATCCTGCCGACGGTGCGCCGCCTCGGCATCGGCTTCGTCCCCTACAGCCCGCTGGGCCGCGGCTTCCTCACGGGGCGCTTTCTCTCGCCGGAGAGCTTCGACACGACCGACTACCGCCGCAACTCGCCGCGCTTTCAGGCAGGCAACTTCGAGAAGAACAAGGCCCTCCTCGGCGAGCTCGAAGCCATGGCCCAGCGTCTCAAGCTGACGCCGGCACAATTGGCGTTGGCCTGGGTGATGGCGCAGGGAGACGACATCGTTCCCATTCCCGGCACCAAGCGGCGGCGCTACCTTGAAGAAAATGCCGCCGCGGCCGCTGTGCCGCTCAAGCCAGACGACGTGAGTACGCTCTCCGCGATGTTCCCGGTGGGGGCAGCGTCCGGCGAGCGCTACGCGCCGGCGTCCATGACGTCTCTCAATCGCTAGCATCGATGTCCTCGATCCTCGTCCTCAATGCGGGGTCATCATCGCTGAAGTTTGCCGTCTTCGGCAAAGACCTGAACCTCTTCATCAAGGGGCAGGTCTCCGGCATCGGCTCCATGCCCCGCCTCGAAGTCGAGGGACATACAACCAAGTCCATACCCGAGGTGACGACACCGACGGAGGGCCTGCTGATCGCTGCTGAATGGCTGGCGGATAACGGGCATGAGCCTGCCCACTTCAACGGCATCGGCCATCGAATCGTGCATGGCGGCACAGCCTATGTCACGCCCACGCTCGTCGACGACGGCATCCAGCAGGATCTCGAAAAACTCCGGGCGCTGGCGCCGCTGCATCTGCCGTTCGGCCTGGGCGTGCTCAAGGAAATGCGGCGGGTGGCGCCGGATGTGCCCAACATCGCCTGCTTCGACACGGCCTTCCATGCCACGCAGCCTGAGCTTGAAACGCGCTTTCCATTGCCGCGCAACTATTTCGACAAGGGCTACCGGCGCTACGGCTTCCATGGCCTCAACTACGAACACGTCGTCCGCGCGCTGCCGACGCTGTCGGGCAAGGCCCTGCCGCGACGGTTGCTCGCCGCGCATCTGGGGTCTGGTGCCTCCATGTGCGCGATCCTCGACGGCAAGAGCGTTGCGACGACCATGGGCTTTTCGACCGCCGATGGCCTGGTCATGGGCACGCGTACGGGCTCCATCGATCCCGGCGTGCTGGTGGCGCTGATGCGCGACGACCACCTCTCGCTCGATCAGCTCGAAAACCTCCTCTATCGCAAGAGCGGCCTACTTGGACTGTCCGGCATCTCACCGGACATGCGCGTCCTGCTGGCGAGCGACAAACCCGAGGCGATCGAGGCGGTCGACTACTATTGCTATTCCGCCGCGCGCCACGCGGCCTCGCTGGTGCCGGCGCTGGGTGGTCTCGATGCCGTCGTATTTACCGGCGGCGTGGGCGAAAATGCTGGCCCGGTGCGCGCGCGCATCCTCTCGCACCTCAAGTGGCTCGATGTGCCGGCGGAGCATGTCTATGTGGTGCCGGCCAACGAAGAACTCACCATCGCGCGTGATGTGCTAGGCCTTGCCGGCGGCTGACATCGCCAGCAGCAATGCAGCCGTGGCCACGATATCGTCGACGCTGGCGCCGCGCGACAGATCGGACACCGGCTTGGCAAACCCTTGCAAAATGGGTCCGATGGCCTGCGCGCCAGAGAGATACTGGGTCAGCTTGTAGGCAATGTTTCCTGCATCGAGATCGGGAAACACCAGCACATTGGCGTGACCGGCGACGTCACTTGGTTCCTTCAGCTTCTTCGCCGCCACCTTCTCGGACAATGCCGCATCGCCTTGCAGTTCGCCATCGATCTTGAGATGGGGTGCCTTTTCCTTCGCGATCCTCAGGGCTTCCACCACCTTGTCGGCGTCGGGGTGATTGCCGCTGCCCTTGGTGGAGAATGACAGGAGAGCCACGCGCGGTTCGTCATCGAGGAACGCCGTTGCGCTGGCAGCGGACGCGATGGCGATGTCAGCCAGTTGCGCCGCGCCGGGCTGCACGTTCACGCCGCAATCGGCAAACACCAGGCGACGGTCAGGCCATTGCATCAGAAAAAAGCTCGACGGCGTTTCGATCCCCGTTGCCGGACCAATGGTCATCAGTGCAGCCTCGATGACGCGTGCCGTCGGGTTCGCGGCACCGGCCAGCATGGCGGATGCCTCGTTCGCCGCCACCATGGCCCCGGCGCGATAGAGCGGCTTTTTCAACAGCCGTGCCGCCATGGCGTCTGTCATTTTCTCGCGCCTCGCCCGCACGATCTCAATGTCAGCGGCCCGTGGTTCGGGCACATCCCCTGCCCCGAATACAATGGGCACGGCCAGTTCTTCGTTCGATAGCCGTTCGGCTGCCTGCCGGATTCGCCCGTCTTCGCCTTCTGGCATCACAAGTTTCAGGCATCTGCCCTTGATTTTGGCCTTGGCTTCGTCAATCACGCTCATATCAAATCACCTGTGGATCGGCGTCATGACAGCAGAAGAGAAAATCGAAATCCACCGCGGACTGAAAGGAGTCTATTTCGAGCGCTCGGCCACGACCTTCATCGATGGCAAGGCGGGTGACCTGCGCTATCGCGGCTATTCGATCCATGACCTCGCCCAGCACTCGACCTTCGAGGAAACCGCTTATCTCCTGCTTCATGGCGAGCTTCCCACGGCTTCCCAGCTCGGCGATTTCGACAAGGCGCTGAAGGCGGCCCGCAAGCTGCCGCCGCAGATCCTGTCCATCATCGACACGGTGAAGGGCGGCCACCCGATGGACGTGCTGCGCACCGCCGTTTCGGCGCTCGCCGCCTTCGAACCCGATACCTTTGACAATTCGGTCGACGCGACACGCGCGAAAGGCATTCGCCTCACGTCGCAGGTGCCGATGATCGTGGCAGCCCATCACGCGATCCGCAACGGCAAGCCGGTGCCCGATGGCGATCCTTCTCTGTCTCACGCCGCAAATTTCCTCAGGATGATCACCGGACGCGATCCATCCCCTGATGCGGCGCAGCTCATGGACCGCGACCTCATCCTCCACGCCGAGCACGGCAGCAATGCCTCATCCTTCACCGCCCGCGTCGTCATCGGCACCGATGCCAACCTCCACGCCGCGATGACGTCGGCGATCGCGGCGCTCTCGGGCCCGGCGCATGGCGGTGCCGCGGAAGACGTAATGCGCATGGCGCAGGAGATCGGCGAGCCCGAGAATGCCGCGGCCTATGTGAAGGCGAAACGCGCGGCCGGTGAGGCCGTCACGGGGTTCGGCCATCGTGTCTACCGCACGGAAGACCCGCGCGCGCGCCACATGCGCGACGGTGTGGAAAAGCTGAGCCTGGAGATGGGCGAGCCCAAATGGTTCGCCATTCTTCAGGCGGTGGTCGCGGCCATGAAGCCCTATGCGCGTTTCGGCGTGAATGTGAATGTCGATTTCTATTCGGGCGTCATCTATTATCTGAATGGCATCGCGCCGGACCTGTTCGTGCCGATCTTTGCGGTGGGCCGTGTGCCAGGCTGGACTGTGCAATGCCTCGAACAGTTGCAGAACAACATCCTGATCCGGCCGCTGACGCTCTATGATGGCCCGGAACCGCGGGAGTACACGGCACTCGATCAGAGATGAGAACATGGAATCACATTCCTGCCCGCGACTTGCCATATTCGCGGTCCAGATTGCCCCGGTTGGACCGCGGCGAGTGGCAAACTGCGTTGCGGAGCGGGATGGCCTCCAAAAGGGATATGACGTGACATGATGAATGTTGCAGCGTTTCGCTTTGTCTTGTCCGGCGGCCTGACATGAAGACCAGAACGACAGATCCGGAGTTGCACGACCAGCAGGACATGGCGCCCGCAGACGTGCGCGAGCCGAGCTGGTTTCTGGACGCGGCCAACGATCAGCCGCATGATCTCCTGATGGCACGATATCGCCAGACCCTGAACCATGATGGCCGTCCGTTCGCAATTCCTGTATCCGGCGAGATGGAACGCTCGGCCAGCCGCCCGGTCGCTGTGCGCCATCGCGGTTCCCCTGATGCCATCCGGAGGGCTGGTTCCCGGTCCAAGCCCCGGCAGCCGTCATGGCGCCAGGACCCGGAGCGCGCGGAAGAACGGCGGTCCGATATGGCCTATATGGCGCTGGCGCTTGGCGCCATGGTGGCCGGCGTGAGCATCGGTTTCGGCTTGTCGCATTTCGGCACCATCAAGGACACGGTGCAGGCCACGTTTGTACACACATCGCAGGAACCGCCTGCCTCGCCCGTCAAGCCCGGTGCGCAACTCCAGACCGTCACCGCCACGGTGATCGAGAAGTCGCCCGTTGCCGCCGCCATACTCGAAGTTTCCGACGCTGCGGGACGGGCCAACACACTCATCCCGCTGTCACTCCGTGCAGTGCCCTCGCAACCGCAGCAGGAACTCATCGTCAAGCTCACGGGTCTGCCGGAAAGCGCGTATCTCACCGCTGGCCGCAAGGAGGCGGCAAAAGTGTGGACGCTTTCGCTCAAGGACCTTGAGGGTGTTCAGCTGATGGTTCCCGAGGGTGGTGATGCGCGCATCGACCTGGCGGTCGCGGCCTTTGAGTCGCGCACGGGAGAGCTGATTGCGCCGGTCAAGACCATGGCGGTGATGATCGAACAGCCCAAAGTCGAGCCGGCTGCTGCGCCACCGCCGACGGCACTTCCAGTCAAGGATGACGATCCGGCGACCCTCTCGCCCATCCCGCAGCCAGCCAGCACGGGGATCGATCTGCCAGCCACCGCAACCGATACGACGATTTCGCAGGGCGACGTCCTGCTCGAAGCGGGCGATGCCGAAGGTGCCCGCGAGTTCTATCAGCAGGCCTATAGCGCCGGCCAGCTTGCCGCGGCTTTCGGTATTGCCCGCAGCTACGATCCGCTCATTCATGAGCAATTCAAGGTGAACCAGGGCAAACCCAATCCGTCGCTGGCACTTCAGTGGTACGAGCGCGCTGCCACCGCTGGGCAGACAGAAGCCATGGGCGCGATCGCCAGGCTCAAGACCACTCCCTGAGCCGCCCCTCGGCCCGTCAACTAGACGGCTTACCGGACAACGCGGCTTCGAGCTTGCGGTCACGTCCATAGATATCGGGCCGGAATTCGATACCGTTCACGCCCTCGAAGGCCGTGCCGTAGATCAGATGCACCGGGATCTTGTGGGGTAAGCTCACCCGCGTGGTCTTGCCGCCGGCCAGCACCGCATCGATCTTCGCCTTCGGCCAGCCGGCAATCTCTCCCACCATGCGATAGGCAAAATCAATGGGACGTGACAGGCGGATGCATCCGTGGCTGAACGCCCTCGTGGTCTGCAGGAATTTATCCTTGGACGGGGTATCATGAAGATAGATGTTGTGCTTGTTGGGCAGCATGAACTTCACCTTGCCCAGCGCGTTCTTTGGACCGGGGCGCTGGCGGAAGGTGAACGGAAATTTGCCAGGACCATAGGCCGACCAGTCGATCGACAACCATGACGCCAGCTTGCCATTCATGAACACGTCGAAGTCGTTGGCATAAGCGAATGGGTTGGCCCGCAGTTTCGGCAGCATCTCCTTGGTGGCGATCGAGTATGGCACCGTCCAGGTCGGATTCATCTCGACGTATTCGAGCTCATCCGAGAATTCCGGAGTCTGCGTCGCCACGGCGCCAACCACCACATTCATGCGCTCGACAACGGCCTGGTCCTCGATCTCCTGGAGTTCATAGGCCGCCAGATTGACGGTGATGTGGTGGCTGCCCAGGTTCTCGGGCATCCAGCGCCAGCGCTCCATGTTGAGCTTGATCTGGGTGGCGCGATCAGCCGGAGGCACATTGAGCGCCAGCACCGTCTGCTTGCCGATCAGTCCCTTCGCTTCCAGACCGTGGCGGGCCTGGAAGCGGATGACCGCATCGGACGTGGCCTTATCATAGGAATTCCCGCCCTCAGCGCTGCCGGTATAATCTCCGGTCAGCATCAGCAGCTTGCGGATTTGGGGAATGCGGGGATCGCTGCCGCCCGGTTTGATGTTGGGTCCAGACGGGACGGTGGGCCAGTTACCGGATTTCGCCATCGCACGGTAGAGCACCAGCATTTTCTTGAGCGCGCGATAATGCGGATTGCGCGATTCGAATGTCGACAGGAAGGTGCCGGGATTGCGCTGCTTCTTAAGGTCGGTGAGGACGCGCAGCACATCGATGGTCTTGCGGTTGCGGAACAGCCGCTTGTCCACCTTGCTGGGGGTCACGCGGCCAATCTTCAGGTCGGCCGCGTAGGCGACAAAGAAAGCCGAAAACAGTAGTTCGGCTTCGGCGGCGGACCAGGGGTCATCCGGCACCACGGCGTCGCGGAGCTGCATGAGGGCATTGATCGGATAGTCAGCCGGGTTCAGCCCATCATCTTCTGCATCGATCAGGCGCTGAATGAAGGGGGTCATGCGGCCGGTGCCGGCCCAGTAAATAGTGCCGTTCTGCTGCAGGTAGTGGGCGGTGAGGGCCGGCCGGATGCGCTCCAGCGGGAGTGGCAATCGATCCGGACCCTCGAGGATCTGCTTCACCGCCGCTGCGACCATCGCGTAGTCCGGCGCATCGGCGTTCTTACCGGCCTGCGCCGGCAATGCCTGCAGCATGAACAACAACGCCACCGCCAGCGCCTTCAGGGCAGCACGCATCGAGCCTCCGTTTCCACCTTTCGATTCGCCCATGTTACAGGCTCCGGCAGCCTTTGCCATCACACGTTGAGCAGAAGGTATTCCCGTTCCCAGGAGCTGATCACGCGGCGGTAATGCTGCATCTCCTCGTACTTCACATCAATGTAGGCTTCGACAAACTTCTCACCCAGTACCTGCTTCAGCGGTTTGGTGTAATTGAGCTTGTCGAGGCTCTCGTCGAGGCTGATCGGCAAGGTGTGAGCATAGCGATAGGCCGAGCCGACCACCGGGTCGGTCGGCTTGATGCGCTCCATCATGCCAAGATAACCACAAGCCAGCGAGGCGGCGAAGGCCAGATAGGGGTTGGCATCGGCACCGGGCAACCGGTTCTCGACACGCAGGTTGCTGGCATCCGATGACGGCACCCGCAGCGATACGGTGCGATTGTCGATCGCCCAGTGAACATTGGTGGGCGCATCCGAATCCGGCACCAGGCGGCGGTAGGAATTGACATTTGGCGCACAAAGCGAAAGCCCCGCCGCCAGATAGCGCTGCAGCCCGCCAATGTGATTGAGGAAAGCCTTGGAGGGCTGACCGTTCTTCGATGCGAAGATGTTCTTGCCGGTCTTCGCATCCATCACCGACTGGTGGATGTGCATGGACGAGCCCGGTTCGTTCTCATGGGGCTTGGCCATGAAGGTCGCGTACATGTCGTGCTTGAGGGCTGCCTGCCTGACGGTGCGTTTGAAGATGAAGACCTGGTCGGCGAGTTCAAGCGGATCGCCGTGGTTGAAGTTGATCTCGAGCTGGGCCGGGCCGCTCTCATGGCTCAGCGTGTCGACGTCGAGATCCTGGGCTTCGCAATAATCGTAGATGTCCTCGACGATGGGATCGAAGTCATTGGCCGCATCGATGCCATAGGCCTGGCCGCCCGGCTCCTTGCGGCCGGTGCGGCCAACGGCGGCGTCGAGCGGGTAATCCGGATCGAGGTTCTTCTTCACGAGATAGAATTCGAGCTCGGGTGCGACCACCGGGCGCCAGCCCTTGCTCTTGTAGAGATCCAGGACGCGCTTCAGCACGTGGCGGGGTGATATCTCTACCGGATCGTCGTTGAGGTGGAATGCATCGCAGATCACCTGCGCAGTCGGTTCCTGGTACCAGGGCACGAAACGGATCGTGTCGGCATCGGGCTGCATATAGATGTCGATGGCGCTGTCGCTCACGGCGCGCGTGTCCTGAACGTAGCGGCCGTTGATGGTCAGGGTGAAAACTTCCTCCGGAATGCGCAGGCCCCGGGAGCGGTTGCCCTTCAGGAATTTCTTGGGTGGCAGGATCTTGCCGCGCGCGGTGCCGTTCATGTCGGCCACCAGGCATTCGACCTCGCTGATCTTGTGCTCGCCAATCCATTCATCGAAACGTGAGTGGGTCATGATATCCCGTGGGTTATTGAAACAGCGCATACTAACCCGGAAGCTTGACCGGACAAAAGGGGTCCAGCTAAAGCCATTTGACCATGCCGAAGTCGATCGACGCCCCATCCTACTATCAAGCCACCGCCAATGCGTTTCCCGCCTGTCCACCGCTTCAGGGCGACGTCACCGCAGATGTCTGCGTCATCGGGGCCGGCTTCACCGGCCTGTCCGCTGCCCTCGAACTGGCGGAAGCCGGTTACAGGGTGGTAGTGCTGGAATCCGGCAAGATCGGCCAGGGAGCCTCCGGCCGCAACGGCGGGCAGATCTGCAGCGGCTTTTCCGCCAGTCAGGACAAGCTCGAGGCCCAGCTCGGCAAGGACGATGCGCGCAAGTGCTTTACGATGGCAGAGGAAGCCAAAGCGCTGGTCGCATCGCGGATCGAGCGTCACCGGATCGACTGCGACCTTCAGTGGGGTTACATCCACGCCATTCCGAAGCCCTCGCACTTCGACATGCTGAAGTCATGGAAGGACGAATGGGATGACCTTGGCTACACCGACACGCAGGTGCTGACCAAGGCGGAGATGGAAGAGAAGCTCGGTACACGCCATTATCACGGGGGCCTTCGCGAGGGCGGCGCCGGACATTTCCATCCGCTGAACTACTGCCTTGGTCTCGCCCGTGCCGCCCTGGCCGCGGGTGCCACCATCCATGAGGAGTCGAAGGTCATCGACGTCGACACCGGTTCGAGTCCGATGGCGCGCACCGCGCAAGGCAGCGTCAAGGCCAAGTTCATGGTGATCGCCGGCAACGGATATCTCGGCCGCACCGTCAAGCCGCTCTACGGCAAGGTGATGCCGGTGACCAGCTATATCATCACCACCGAGCCGCTCGGCGAAAACCGTGCGCGCGCCCTGGTGCGCGACAACGAGGCCGTGGCGGACACCAATTTCATCGTCGACTATTTCCGGCTCACGGGCGACAATCGCCTGCTATTCGGCGGCCAGGCCAGTTACTCGACGCTCGAGCCTGCCAACCTTGCCGAATATATGCGGCCGAAGATGACGAAGGTGTTCCCACAGCTGCGCGACGTGACCATCACCCACGCCTGGGGCGGCTACATCGCCATCACGTATAATCGCATTCCCGATTGCGGGCGCCTGAGCCCTACCACCTTCTATGCCCACGGCTTTTCCGGCCACGGCGTGGCGTTGTCGAACCTCTACGGCAAGCTCATGGCGGAAGCCATCCAGGGCCAGGCCGAACGCTTCGACATGCTGGCCCGCGTGAAGCACCTGCCCTTCCCTGGCGGCGCCATCCGCACACCGATGCTGGTCGCCGCCATGTTGTTCTACCGGATGAAAGATGCGTTGAGCTGAGCCATGTCACACCTGTTCCAACCCTACGCACTGCGCAATCTCACCCTCAAGAACCGCGTGTTCGTTGCCCCCATGTGCCAGTACTCGGCGCGCCACGGCGTGGCCAACGACTGGCATTTCGTTCATCTCGGCCGCTTTGCCCTGGGCGGCTTCGGTCTCGTCATCGTCGAGGCGACGGCGGTGACACCGGAGGGCCGCATCACCTACGCCGATATGGGACTGTGGAACGACCAGCAGATCGCGCCGCTCAAGAAGATCGTGGAGTTTCTTCACGCCAACGGATCGGCGGCGGGCATCCAGCTGGCGCATGCCGGCCGCAAGGCTTCGTCGCCCATCCCATGGCGCGGCACCTTCAACGAGACGGACGAGGAAAAGGCGGCGCTGGCCTACGAAGCCTGGACGCCTGTCGCTCCATCGGCTGAGAGGCATGTGCCGTCCTACACGCTGCCCGATGCATTGGACGAAGCAGGTATGGCCCGCATCCGCGATGGCTTCGCTGAAGCCACGAAGCGGGCCCTCACTGCAGGCTTCGACATGGTCGAGCTGCATTCGGCCCACGGCTATTTGCTGAACCAGTTCCTGTCGCCGGTCGCCAACAAGCGGACGGACGACTATGGTGGAAGCCGCGAAAACCGCATGCGCTTTCCACTCGAGGTCGCCGCCGCGGTGCGCGCGGCCTGGCCGGGTGACAAGCCGCTCTTCGCCCGCATCTCCGTTACCGACTGGATCGACGGCGGTTGGGACGTCGACGACAGCATCGCCTATGCACGGAAGCTGAAGGATATCGGCGTCGATCTCATCCATTGTTCGGCGGGCGGATTCGATGGCGCGAAACTGCCGCTCGCGCCGCTCTACCAGGTGCCGCTGGCCGAGGCCGTCCGCCGGGGTGCTGATATCCCCACGGCGGCCGTCGGTCTCATCACCACGCCTGAAGAGGTGGAGTCAATTCTCGCCAATGGACAGGCCGATCTGGTCGCACTGGCGCGTCAGGCGCTGGACGATCCGAACTGGCCGCTCCATGCCTGTCATGCGTTGGAGGGCGGCGATGCCGCTTACGCGCAATGGCCGGACCAGGCGGGCTACGCCATCCGCAACCGGGACCGGGCGCTGAAGATCAGGGTCTGAACGCTACTCTGGGACCGGTACGGCGCGCGCACCTTTCTGCCAGGCCTTGAGGCAGAGATATTCCATGACGAGCGATGCTGCGGCGAGCGACGTCTGCTCGGCATGGTCGTAGGGCGGCGACACTTCCACCAGATCCATGCCGATGAAATTGATGTCCGTCAGTTTGCGGATGATCGACGCAGCCTGGTGATAGGTGAGACCGCCTGGTACCGGCGTGCCCGTGCCAGGCGCGGCGG
This sequence comes from uncultured Aestuariivirga sp., assembly GCA_964510815.1. GTDB lineage: Bacteria > Pseudomonadota > Alphaproteobacteria > Rhizobiales > Aestuariivirgaceae > Aestuariivirga. The sequence goes on along the minus strand of CAZECZ010000025.1, from coordinate 29,088 downwards.
ATGGATCGAGGCAGTCGATATCGAACGTCAGGTAGGCCTTGGTATTGCCGACGACGTCCTTGATGATCGCGGCGACGTCGCCTGCGCTGCTGTCATGCACCTCGTCGGCATAGACGATACGGAAGCCGTAGGTGCGCTCGCCCGTGAAGCAGGTGCGAATGCCGATCTGGACCGAGCGCTTCGGGTCAATGATGCCTTCGCGTGCGGCATAGTTGAACATGGTGCCATGGTCGATACGGCCGCCTTCGTCAGGCTCCACGTCGCGGTGAGCATCGAAGTGCACCAGCGCCAGTGGTCCATGCTTCCTCGCGTTGGCCTTGAGCAACGGATAGGTGACGAAATGATCGCCGCCGAAGGAGACGGTCTCCGCTCCCGCCGAAACGATTTCCCACGCATGGGATTCGATGGCGGCCGGAACATCTTCCTTGCGGCCCCAGTCGAAATAGCAATCGCCATAGTCGACGACAGCCAGCGTGTCGAAAGGATCGAAGAACCACGGCCATAGCGGGCCCCAGGCCATCTGGCCGGATGCCCGGCGGATGTCGGCCGGGCCGAAACGGGTGCCGGGGCGATTGGTGACGGCCTGGTCGAAAGGAATCCCGGAAATCGCAATATCCACGCCCGGCAGGTCGCGCGAGTATCTGCGGCGCATGAAGGATTGAGCGCCAGAATAGCTTGGCTCCAGCTGCGTGCCCATGAGACTGCTGCGGCGGAAGGCCTGGTCAGTCATGCCCGGGGGATGGGCGGTCGTATCATCGGTCACTGCACTACTCCGTCAGGACAATCGAGTCTTCGGGCGACCATTGCACCCACACGCTTTCGCCACGCGTGACACCGGCCCCGCCCGTGCGGCTGTCGTTCTGCACGTTGACGGAGAGATCGAGCCCGTCGTTGCCCTCGATCACCACGTGGCTGGTGTCGCCATAATAGGCGACGTCGCGGACCTTGCCGGCCACCTTGATCGATTTCGGTCCCGTCGGCTCGGTCTTCATGATCTTGAGCTTCTCCGGCCGCACCGCGATGGCGATGCCGCTACCCACCTGCTTTTCGGACGGAAGCTCAACCTTGCCCAGCCCCTTGGCTTCGCAGGTGACGGCGGTGCCAGACTGGCCCAGCACCTTGGCGTCGATGAGGTTCACCTTGCCGATGAAGTCGGCGACGAAGCGGCTCTTGGGATGCTCGTAGAGCTCGGATGGCGTCGCCACCTGCTGCACGGCCCCCTTCTCCATGACGGCGATGCGGCTTGCCATGGACAGCGCCTCGTCCTGGTCGTGAGTCACGATGATGAAGGTGATGCCGACGGTCTCCTGGAGGCGCGTCAGTTCGAGACGCATGTCGTCGCGGAGCTTGGCGTCAAGTGCCGAGAGCGGCTCGTCGAGGAGCAGCACCTTGGGCCGCTTCACCAACGCCCGGGCGAGCGCCACACGCTGGCGCTGGCCGCCCGACATCTGGTCCGGCTTGCGGTCGGCCAATGCCGTGAGCTTTACCATCTCAAGACCCTCGGCAACCCGGCGCTTGATTTCGGAGGCCTCGACGCCGGTCACCTTCAGGCCATAGCCGACATTCTGCGCCACGGTCATGTGAGGGAACACAGCGTAAGACTGAAACACCATGTTTGTGGGTCGCTTGTTGGGCGGCGTCAATGCCATGTCCTGGCCGGCGATGTTGATCTGACCCGCGGTTGGCGTTTCAAGACCGGAGAGCATGCGCAGCAGCGTGGTCTTGCCGCAGCCCGATGGCCCCAGCAGTGCGAAGAACTCATTCTGCGCAATGTCGAGGTTGACATTGTCGACGGCGACGACGCCGCCGGGAAATTTCTTGGTGACGTTGCGGATGGAAACGATGGCGTCGGTCATGGCTCAGCCCTTGCTCTGCTTGTCAGGCGCCTGGAGTTTCATGGCGAGCACGGTGGCCACCACAGTGATGACGATAAGAACGGTCGAGGCGGCATTGATCTCGGGCGACACGCCGCGCCTCACCAGCGAGTAGACCTTCACCGGGAAGGTGACGGTTTCGGGTCCCGAGGTAAAGAAGGTGATGACGAAGTCATCGAGCGACAGCGTGAAGGCCAACAGAGCGCCTGCGATGATCCCGGGCTTCATGTAGGGCACGATGACCGACCAGAAGGTCTGCCATTCGCTGGCGCCGAGGTCTTTGGAGGCCTCTTCCAGTTCGCGGTTGAAGCCGACAAGACGGGAGCGCACCACCACCGCCACGAAGGGGAAGCAGAAGGACACATGGGCGATGATGATGTTGGCGAGGTTGAACGGCCACACCATGTGCACCGAGAGTTCCATCATGCCGGTCCGGGTGAAGAACAGCAGCAGCGCCACGCCCATGCAGATCTCCGGAATCACAATTGGCAGCGCCATGAAGCCGTCATAGGCGGTCTTGCCGGGGAAGCGGAAGCGCCACATCATCAGCGCCACCAGCGTGCCGATGACGGTGGCAATCGCCGTCGCCAGCAGCGCGATCACCAGCGAGTTGGTGAGGGCCTCGATGAGCGCAGAGTTCTTCGACGCCTTGATGTAGTTGTCAAAGGTGAAGCCGCGCCACACGATGCCGCGCTTGTCGGTGTTGAAGGAGAAGGCGATCAGCGTGAAGATCGGTGCGTAGAGAATGAAGTAGATCGCGGCGAAGAGGATCTTCAGCCACGTCCTGCTGCCATAGTCGAGAGGACCCTGACCGGGTTTCAGTTGCGCGGCCATTACACGTCCACTCCCTTGCTGCGGCGGGCGAACAGCGAGCGGAGCGCCAGCGCACCGAAGGTGGCATACATCAGCAGGAACGACAGGGCCGAACCGAACGGCCAGTCATTGGCGGCCTTGAACTGGTCCTCGATGACATTGCCGATCATGATCGCATTCGGGCCGCCCAACAGATTGGGCGTCAGGAACGAGCCAAGGCACGGGATGAAGACAAGGATGATGCCGGAGATGATGCCGGGCATGGTGAGTGGCAGCGTGATGCCCAGAAGCGTCCTGAACTGCGAGGCGCCAAGATCGAGGCTTGCCTCGAGGTAGGACTTGTCGAGCCGCTCGATGGTGGCATAGAGCGGCAGCACCATGAAGGGCATATAGACGTAGATCAGGCCAAAGATCACCGCGAAGTTGTTGTTCAGCATCACAAAGGGTTCGAAATCGATGCCGAACAAGCCCAGGAACCAGCCGATCGTCAGGTTCACATAGCCTTGCGTGCGGAGCACCGCGATCAGGGCGTAAGTGCGGATCAGCAGGTTAATCCAGAATGGGAGAATGACGAGCAGAAGAAGCAATGGCTTCCAGCGGTTGGGCGCGAAGCAGATGCCGAAGGCGATCGGGTAGGCGGTCAGCAGGCACAGCGCCGTCGCCAGTGCGCTGACCCAGATCGATTTCCAGATGATCTTGAGATACAGCGGGTCCATGGACCGGATGTAGTTCTTGAGCGTCCAGGTGATGTCGATCTCGGTGATCGAGATCTGGCCGTCGATCAGCGCCTTCTGGCCAAAGGAGTAGATGAAGAGATAGCCAAGTGGAATGAGGAAGAAGGCCAGGAGCCAGGCCGTCGGCGGAATGCCGAGGGTCCAGAAAACCCCGCGGTTGTCTTTCCAGTTTTCCAAGATGCGTCCACTCCCCCTTTGTCTTTCTTTTGTTCGCAACCTAACTCAGTGCGTGGCTGTCCGGCAACCCCGCAACTAGAGCCTTGCCAGGGCCCGGCCAATGGCCGCCACGGCCCGCTCTGCGTCGCCGCGCGAAAAGACAATCGGCGGCCTGATCTTCAGCACATTGCCAAATTTTCCCTCACCTCCCACCAGCACGCCCTCATCCCGGATGAGGCCCAGCAGGCGCGTCGTCTCGGTCCCGGCGGGCTCCTTGGTTCGCCGGTCGCGCACGAGTTCAACTCCGGTTGCGAGACCGACGCCCCGCACATCGCCGATGATGTCGTGGTGACCCATCAGGCCGCGCAGGCCCTCCCGCAGGACCTCCCCGGTCGCAAGCGCATTCTCCACCAGCTTCTCGTCGCGGATCACGTCGAGGACGGCGATGCCCGCCGCGCAGGCGACATTGTTGCCGCCAAAGGTCGAGAAGAACGGACCGGTCCTTGTGAAGTGATCGAGAATCTCCGGCCGCGTGATCACGGCGCCGACCGGGTGGCCGTTGCCCGCCGGCTTGCCGATAGTGATGAAATCCGGCACGACGCCGTGGTGGCGATGGCCCCAGAACGCCGTACCCATGCGGCCGAAGCCGGACTGCACCTCGTCGGCGATGAACAGGCCGCCCGCTGCATGCACACGCCTGACAATTCCCTGAACATAGCCCGCCGGTGCGTCGAGAATGCCATTGGTCATGAAGGCGGAATCGATCATGGCGGCGGCAATGCCGAAGCCCTCGCCGTCCAGGTCCTCGATCAGCGGGCCGGCCAGCGCCGCATAGCGCTCGCCCAGGTCCGGCTCATCTGGACCAAACGTCCCGCGATAGGTGCAGGGCGCAGGCAAGAGCCGCAAATGCGGTGCGTACCAGCTTGCAGGCGCATTGGAGGGCGAAAAGGCATCGATCGCCTCGGTGATGCCGTGATAGGCGAAGTCCATGGCCAAGCCACCTGACTTGCCGGTCCACGCCTTGGCCATGCGCCACGCAAGATCGTTCGCTTCGCTGCCGGAATTGACGAAGACGACGGCCGAAAGCCCTTCGGACGAAAGTGCTGACAGCCGTTCGGCATAGTCGATCGACTGGCCGGTGATGTAGCGGGTGTTGGTGTTGAGGGTTCGCGCCTGGCGGACGATGGCCTCGGTCACGTAGGGGTGGCAATGACCCACGTGCGGCACGTTGTTGTAGCAGTCGAGATAACGCTTGCCGTCACTTGCAGTGAGCCAGACGCCTTCGCCTTTCACCATGTGGAGGGGCGGGTCGTAGAACACATAGAGCCTGCCGCCCATAACGCGCCGGCGGCGGGCAATGATGGCGTCGATGTCTTCGGAGGTCTCCACCATTTCCGGCGGATATGCAGCGGCCCGCCGGATTTCCGATTGCAGTTCGGTGCGATCCATCGCCCGCAACGCGCGGAGCTTCGGGACGACGCGATGCTTGACCAGATCGAAATAGCCCTCAGAGACGATGCCGTTGGACGCCTTCATGGCTTCCACCAGCACTGCCAGCAACAGCCGCGCCTGCACGAGATCCAGGACGACGTCGGCCTCCGCCTCTTCGAGCCTTACAAGGCTGCAATAGCCCCTCACCAGTTCGAAGAGCGTCACTCCCGCATCGTCATGGGTCAGCACGAAATCGGCGGCGGCGTTGGCGATGTCCTGCACCAATGCGGCATGCACGAGGTCACCGAAATCGATGATGCCAGCAAGACCGCCCTGCTCATCGATCAGGCTGTTGAACGGATGAACGTCGCCGTGAATGATCTGGCTCCGCATGCGCAGCATGGCGGGAAGCGTCACCTCGCGGTGGCGGGCGAGGATTTCCTCCGCCAACGGACGATCCTCGGCCGCCAATTGGCTGACGCTGCCGGCCATGGCCAGAATATCCTGGGTATTCCAGACCAGTTTGCGAGCCGCCGGAGCACCGTGCACGAAGCCACGCATCGCCAGCCCCAGGCTGGCGATAAGCCGGCCCACGTCGAACAGGCGTTGGGGCGAAAGCTGGCGCTCGCCGATCACCGCGCCCGGCAGATAGGACAGCACCATGACGGGGTGGTCGCGTCCCTCCGCCCTCAGCACGGGAAGCGGCATTCCGTTGCTGGTGCGCCTCAGCCGTGGGACGGGAAGTGTCGGATCGACATGGGCCAGGTGTTCCAGGCAGGCCGTCTGACAGGCGAGGATGTCCTCGCCTTCGTCTGGATTGCAAAACTTGAATACCCATTGCGAACCGTCGGCGCAGTCCACGCGGTAGTTCTGGTCGCGCTCACCCTCGAGTCGCGTCCACTCACCCGTCAACCCATAGGTCTCCGCGGCAAAGCGGGCACAGAGTTCGTCTGGTATCGCCGGCGGCCTGAACGTGTCGAGCATGATGTATGGCTGTTTCAGGGCTGATATGGAAAGGGCGGCACCTTGCGGGTGCCGCCCTTCTGGTGTCTGCCTCAAGCGGCCTGGATGCGGGTCCAGATCACGTTGCGGGCGGCCGTCGCCTCCTCGCCGAGGTAAAGGCCGGGCTCGCACTTGGCGATCACCTCGTCCGGCGGGAAGATGGCCGGGTTGTTCTTGTAGGCGTCGTCCATCAGTTCGCGCGCCGCCTGGTTGGCCGTGGCGTACTGGATGGTCTCGGCGATGCCCTTGCCCACTTTCGCGTCGAGTACAAAGTTGAGGAAGGCATGAGCATTCTCGGGATGCGGCGCACCGGTCGGAATGGCCATGGTGTCCTGCCAGAGCAGCGAGCCTTCGGTCGGCACGGCATAGTTGAGGTCGTCGTCCTCGGCCATGACCTGGACGATGTCGCCGTTCCACTCCATGCACATGTCGACTTCACCCGATGCCAGGAGGTCCTGGCCGTTGTCGTCGGCAAACACCTTGATGTTCTTCTTCTGCGCGATGAGCAGGTCCTCGGCCTTCTTCAGCTCGGCCTCGTTGGTCGAGTTGAAGGAATAACCGAGATACTTGAGCGCCACGCCGATCACTCTGGCAGCGTCGCCCAACAACGAAACCTTGCCGGCGTACTTGTCGCTGTCGAGCAGCCACTTCCAGGAATCGACAGGCTCTTCGACCTTGGACTTGCGGTAACCGATGCCAAGCGTACCCCACATGTAGGGGATCGAATGGGCACGACCCGGATCGAATGCGGCGTCCTGGAACGGCTTGCCGATGTTGGCCATGTTCGGGATCTTGGAGTGGTCCAGAGTCATGACCATGTTGGCCTTGATCATGCGCTCCAGCATGTCGTTGGTCGGCACGATCACGTCATAACCGGGATTGCCGCCCTTGAGCTTGGCGAAGAGCTCATCATTATCGGCGTAGAGGTCCATCTTCACCTCGATGCCCGTCGCCTGGTTGAAATCGTCGAGCGTCGTCTCGCCGATGTAGGTATCCCAATTATAGAAGTTCAGTTTCTTCTCTTCCTCCGCCATCGAGAATCGCGGCAGGAAGGTCAGGCCGACCGCCATGGCGCCGGTGCCCTTCAACAAGGTACGGCGGTTCGGCCGGAAGCGTGGTTGATATGTCGTCATGTTGAGCCCTCTCTCCTGTGTTCTGGCGCCGCGCGGGTTATCCGTCTTGGGCACCCCTTATCGGCTGATCGCCGGACAGGCTGAAATTAGCCCTCCCAGTCCCGCGATCAACGCAATTTGTTTAGTATTGCTAAGATTTCACCGCAATTCTGACTTCACGTCATCTAAAGTGGCATCCAGCGACACGCGCGCGAGTCTCACCAACTCGTCGATTTCCTGCTTGGTGATGACCAGCGGCGGCGACAGAACCATTGTGTCCCAGCAGGCCCGCATGATCAGGCCGTTGTTGAAGCAGTGGTCGCGGCAAATGCCACCGACGCGGCCAGCGTCCTTGAAGCGGCCGCGCTTGGCCTTGTCATTGGTGAGTTCGATGGCGCCAATGAGACCCATGGAACGCGTTTCGCCGACGATCGGGTGATCGTTCAACGAAGCCAGCGCCTTGGAGAAATAGGGCCCAAGCTCACGGGCGCGGTCCACCAGTTTCTCGCTCTCCAGGATCTCGATGTTCTTGAGTGCCACGGCAGCCGCCACCGGATGGCCCGCATAGGTCATGCCGTGATAGAATTCTCCACCGAGTTCGAAGAAGTCCTTGATGATGTCATCCGAGAAGGCCACCGCACCGATCGGCAGATAACCCGACGACAGGCCCTTGGCCATCGGCACGATGTCGGGTTCGAAGCCGAGGCTCTGGAAGCCCCACCAGTTGCCCGTTCGGCCGAAGCCGCAGATCACTTCATCGGAGATGATGAGCACGCCATACTTGCGGCAGATGCGCTGCACTTCAGGCCAATAGGTGGATGGCGGGATGATGACGCCGCCCGCACCCTGAATCGGCTCACCGATGAAAGCGGCCACATTCTCGGGTCCCACCTCGAGGATCTTCTTTTCCACTTCGGCTGCGGCTTCGAGGCCGAATTCATCCGGCGTCTTGTCACCGCCGAAGTCATACCAATGGGGCTGCTGCACATGGTGGAAGCCAGGGAAACCCGTTCCCATCTGCTCGTGCATGCCCTGCATTCCACCGAGACTTGTGGCCACCATGGTCGAGCCGTGATAGCCGCGCGTGCGGGCGATGAAATGCTGACGATAGGGCTTGCCCTTCAGCTTCCAGTAGTGACGCACGAAGCGGACGATGGTGTCATTCGATTCCGATCCCGAATTGGTGAAGAACACCGTCTTGAAGCGTTCGGGCATCACTGACGAGATCTTGGCGGCGAGCTCGGTGGTCGGCACCGTCGTCGTCTTGAAGAAGGTGTTGTAGTAAGGCAGATCCAGCATCTGCTGATACGCGACTTCGGCCAGTTCCTTGCGGCCGTAGCCGATGTTGACACACCACAGACCGGCCATGCCGTCGAGCAGCTTGTTGCCGTTCGCATCCCAGATCCACACGCCGTCGGCCTGCGTCATTACGCGCGGGCCGCCTTCGGCGCGGAACTTCTTGTGATCGGTGAACGGGTGAAAATGGTGCTCGATGTCGCTGCGGACAACTTCGGCAATGTTGATGTTCTTGGCATGCACTGTCATGATCTTCTCCATACGGAAATACGCGGCAAGGGCCTCACAAGCCCTTGAAACTACCAGAAAAAGGAGATCGCCTTACGGCTTGAAACCAATGCGGGCGCAGTGGAGCATGACCTCATCATAGGTCGTCTTCGTCCATACCGGAAGGACCGCTCCAGAGCTTGTGGTATGAAAGCACATAACTTGTTTATGCCAGTTCTCGAATGTTTGCGCAACATGTGCTTGTTTTCAGACGATGCGCCTCATTTATGGGCACAGCCTCGTTGACGTGTACGTTTTACTTGCCAACTGTGCTGAATTACCGTCTGATCACGATGTGACAGAAGGAGGCTGATGAGCACGATTTTCAACGAGATGGAAGGACAGGACGGCGAAGTTCGCGCGCCCTACAGTCTCGTTGAGCGTTGGTTCAGAACGCTCACCCGCAAGGATGTCGATCGGGCCCACAAGGAGGCCGAGGCGATCTTTCGCCGGCAGGGCATCACTTTCGCAGTCTATGGAGACGACCAGGCGTCCGAGCGCCTGATCCCGTTCGACATCATCCCGCGTGTGTTTGCGGCGTCTGAGTGGCGGCGGCTTTCAACTGGAATCGAGCAACGGGTCCGGGCCCTCAACGCCTTCATCCACGATCTTTACCATCGGCAGGAAATCCTCCGTGCAGGGATCATTCCACCGGAGGTGATCATCCAGAACGAAGCCTTCGTGCCGGAAATGGTGGGGGTCAATCCGGCGCGCGGTATCTATGCGCACATCACCGGCATCGATATCGTGCGCGTCGGTGAGAATGAATTCTATGTTCTTGAAGACAACTGCCGCACGCCGTCAGGCGTGTCCTACATGCTGGAAGACCGGGAGACCATGATGTTCATGTTCCCCGAACTGTTCTCCCGGCAGCGCATCGCTCCCGTCGAAAACTATCCATCCATGTTGAGACGCACGCTGGAGAGCGTCGCTCCGCCCGCCTGCAAGGACGAACCGACCGTCGTCCTGCTCACGCCGGGCATCCACAACTCGGCATTCTTCGAGCATTCGTTCCTGGCGGACGAAATGGGAGTCGAACTTTGTGAAGGCAGCGACCTGTTCGTGTCGGATGGCTACCTCTACATGCGCACCACGCAGGAACCGAAACGGGTCGATGTCGTCTACCGGCGGATCGACGATGCGTTCCTGGATCCCCTCGCCTTCCGGCCCGACTCGGCTCTGGGTGTGCCCGGCATCTTCGATCTTTATCGCGCCGGCCGCGTGACGCTGGTCAATGCACCCGGCACCGGCATTGCAGATGACAAGGCGATTTACACCTATATCCCCGATGTCATCCGCTTCTACACCGGCGAACGGCCGATCCTGAAGAATGTGCCGACCTGGCGCTGCAGCGATCCCGATGATCTGGCCTATGTCATGGAACACCTGGCAGAATTGGTGGTGAAGGAGGTCCATGGTTCCGGCGGCTATGGCATGCTGGTGGGGCCCACCTCCACCAAGAAGGAGATCGCAGCCTTCCGCAAGCGGCTGAAGGCGCGGCCGCGCAACTACATCGCCCAGCCGACGCTGGCACTGTCGACGGTGCCGACCTTTACCAAGTCGGGTGTCGCACCCTGCCATGTGGACCTCCGGCCCTTCGTCTTGTCGGGTGATCAGGTGCGGATCACGCCGGGCGGTCTCACCCGGGTCGCTCTGAAGAAGGGATCGCTGGTGGTGAACTCCAGCCAGGGTGGCGGCACCAAGGATACCTGGGTGCTGGAGGACTGATGCTCGGACGCACCGCCTCCTCCCTCTACTGGATGTCACGCAGCATGGAGCGGGCCGAGAACATGGCGCGCCTGCTCGAGGTTGGCTACCGCGTGTCGCTGATGCCCGGCGCCATCGAGGGGCACCGCGACGAATGGCGTTCGACCCTGCAAAGCGCTGCCTGCAGTTCTGCCTATGACGCGAAATTCGAAGAGATCACGGCCGCCAAGGTCATCGGGTTTCTGATCTTCGACGAAGACAATCCATCCAGCATCCGCTCATCCATCAAGAGTGCGCGCAACAATGGCCGGGCGGTTCGCACCGCGCTCAGCCGCGACGTGTGGGAGAGCATCAATTCGACGTGGAACGAGCTCACCCAGATCAAGCCCAGCAGCATCACGGCCGACCGGCTTCCGCTGTTCCTCGACTGGATCAAGCAGCGGGTGATGTCGTTTCGTGGTGCCGTGCTCGGCACCATGCTGCGCAACGACAACTACTATTTCAGCCAACTCGGCAATTTCATCGAACGGGCCGACAGTACGGCCCGCATTCTTGATGTGAAATATTTCATCCTTCTGCCGAAACCTACCGATGTCGGCAGCGATCTTGACACGTTGCAATGGGCGCAGATCCTCAGGTCGGTTTCGGCACACCGCGCCTATCGCTGGTTCTACAAGAATGCCAGTTACAAGCCGTGGCTCATCGCCGAGTTCCTGATTCTCAAGGAGCAGATGCCGCGCTCTCTCGTGTTCTCCTATGACTGGATCAACACAGCTCTCGACGGCCTCGGCAATCTCTACGGCAAGCGCTACGAGTGCCATGACATGGCGGGGGACATTCGCGACAGCATCAAGTCCGGCGGCATGGAACAAATTTTCCAGTCGGGATTGCACGAGTTCCTGCAAGGCTTCATCGCCGACAACAACGCGCTCGCCATGTCGATCGCCAGAACGTACAATTTCCCGTAGATAGCCATGCGCCTCTCCATCCGCCACGAAACACATTATGAGTACGAGACGCCGGTCGATTATTCGGTCCAGCGGCTCTACCTGTGGCCCATGGACTATGTCGGCCAGACGACGGTTTCCTGGACGATTTCATGCCCTGGCATCGATACGGCGCTGAACTATGTCGATGGCTTCGGCAACCGCGTGCATCTCGTGACATTCCGCGATGTCGAGGGTCCTGTCAGCATCGTCGCGGAAGGACTCGTTGACAGAGCCGATACGGCGGGCGTTGCCAAGGGGCTCAGCATGGCGGCACCCGATGCCGTGTTTCTGCGGCAGACGAAGGCGACCCTGCCGAACGGTCCGATGCGGACCATGTCGGACAGAATCGCCGCCGCCGAACCGGAGCCCTTGGCGCGGCTTCATCGCCTGATGAGCGAGGTGCATGAACGGGTCGCCTATGAGATCGGCACCACCCACGCGCATACTACCGCCGCCGAGGCCTTCTCGGACGGGAAAGGAGTATGCCAGGACCACGCCCATATCTTCATCGGCGCGGCGCGCTCCCTCGACATTCCAGTGCGGTACGTGACCGGCTACCTGGTGACGGGGGAAGGCGCGTCGTCCACCGCCGCTCATGCCTGGGCGGAAGCGCTCGTGCCGTCACTCGGCTGGGTCGGCTTCGACGCGGCCAACAACACCTGTCCAACCGATCACTACGTGCGGATTGCGGCAGGCATCGATGCCGCCAGCGTGGCACCCGTTCGCGGTTCACGGCGCGGCGGGGCGGCCGAGCGAATGACAGTTGAAGTCCGCGTCGAGATCGCTCAACAGTAAGCAATCGATTCTCCCGGGAAACACCCTATGACCTACTGCGTGGGAATGCTGCTCGACAGGGGCCTCGTCATGGCCGCCGATACCCGCACCAATGCGGGCGTCGACAATGTCGGGCGTTTCAAGAAGGTTCACCAGTGGGTAAAGGATGGCAAATCCGCCTTCGTCTTGCTGACGGCCGGCAATCTTGCGGTGACGCAAGCCGTGGTCAGCCTGCTGACGGAAGGCACGACCATGAAGGGCCGCAATGCGGATCAGGCCAATCTGTTCGCCGCAAAGACCATGTTCCAGGCGGCGCGGATCGTCGGCCGTGCCATCCGCGAGGTGCGCAAGATCGATGGCGAATCGCTGGGCGCGACTGGCGACGCGTTCTCCGCCAGCTTCATCTTCGGTGGCCAGATCGGCAAGGGACGGGTCCGGCTGTTTCAGATCTATACCGAGGGCAATTTCATCGAGGCGACGCCCGATACGCCGTTCTTCCAGATCGGCGAGCACAAATACGGAAAGCCAATTCTCGACCGGGTGGCCCGCAACGACATGCGCCTCGGCGAGGCAGCCAAGATGGTGCTCCTGTCGTTCGATTCGACACTGCGCTCCAACCTGAGTGTCGGGATGCCGATCGACCTGTTGCTCTATGAATGCGGCAGCCTCACCATTTCCCGCACCAAGCGCATCGAAAAGGACGACGCCTACTTCAGCATGCTGTCGTCCGCATGGTCGGGTGCGTTGCGCGAAGCCTTCGCCAACATCGAACCGTTCGATATCTGACCCTCAATCGGCGAATGCAGCCGCCATCAGCCGCCGGGTGTAGTCTTCGCGCGGATCATCCATCACCTCGTCGGGCGTGCCCTGCTCCACCAGATAGCCGTCCTTCATCACCATGATGTGGTCGGCCATGGCGCGGACCACTGCGAGGTCATGACTGATGAACAGATAGGACAGATTGTTTGCCGCCTGGAGATCGCGCAGCAACTCGACGATCTGCGTCTGCACCTGCCGGTCCAGCGCGGAGGTCGGCTCGTCCAGCACCACGACTTTCGGCTTGAGAATGATGGCGCGGGCGATGGCGATCCGCTGGCGCTGGCCCCCGGAAAACTCGTGCGGGTAGCGGTTGCGCAAGGCCGGATCGAGTTGCACCTCTTCAAGCGCCTGTGCCGCACGCCGGTCGCGCTCCCGTCTTGAGATCGAGGGCTCGTGAACCAGAAGCCCCTCGGTGACGATCTGGCCGGCGGTCATGCGCGGGCTCAGCGATCCGAAGGGGTCCTGCAGCACAATCTGCAGCTCGCGCCGTAGTGGCCGCATCTGCTGGCGCGAATAGCCGGCGATGCTGCGGCCATCAAAGACAATGGCGCCATCGCTCGGAATGAGCCGCAACAGGGCGCGCGCCAACGTGGACTTGCCCGACCCTGACTCACCGACAATGCCGATGGTCTGGCCTTCTCTCAGCGTCACCGATACCCGGTCCACGGCCCTCAGATAAATCGGCTCGCCGCCGAGCAAGCCGCCGCCCAGCTTGAAAGTGACGCGGATGTCGGTACCGTCGAGGATTTTCGGTGCGCTTGGCAGCGGCGGGTCCTTGCGGCCGGCCGGCTCCGCCTCCAGCAATTCGCGGGTATAAGGCATCTTCGGCGCGGCAAACAGCGCCCGGGTTTCGCCCTCCTCCACGACTTCGCCATGGCGCATGACGCAGACCCGGTCGGCAATACGCTTCACGATGTTGAGGTCATGGGTGATGAAGATCATGCCCATGCCCAGCCGCTTCTGCAGATCGGCCATCAGGTCCAGGATCTCGGCCTGAATGGTCACGTCCAGCGCCGTCGTCGGCTCGTCCGCGATCAGCAGGTCCGGATCGTTGGCGAGCGCCATGGCGATCATTACGCGCTGGCGCTGGCCGCCCGACATCTCGTGCGGATAGGAGTCCATGCGGCGCTCCGGCTCCGGAATGCGAACCAGCGCCAGCATCTCGACGGCACGGGCCCGGGCCTCTGCGGCTCCCACCTTGCGATGGTGCATGATCGGCTCCATCAGCTGGCTGCCGATGGTGTAAAGCGGGTCGAGGGAAGTCATGGGCTCCTGGAAGATCATGGTGATCTTCCGCCCACGGATGGTATTGAGCTCTGACTTCGAGATGCCCAGCAGGTTGGTACCGCGATAGTCGGCCACGCCGCTCGCTTCGCCGTTGGAGGCAAGCAGGCCCATGGCCGCCATCATCAACTGGCTCTTGCCAGACCCTGACTCGCCGACGATGGCCAGGGTCTCGCCGGCCTTCACGTGAAGGTCCACGCCCCGCACGGCATCCACCATGCCGTCGAGCGTCTCGAACCTGACGCTCACATTCCTGAGATCGAGAATCGTGTCCGCCATGCTCAGCGATCCTTCGGGTCCAGCGCGTCCCGAAGCCCATCGCCGATGAAGTTCAGCGCGAACAGTGTGGTCGTCAGGAAGAATGAAGGAAAGAACAGCAGCCAGTTGGCGCCCGGAATGTTGTTGGCGCCCTGCGCAATCAGCACGCCCCAGCTCGCCATCGGTTCCTGCACGCCAAGCCCCAGGTAGGAGAGGAAGCTCTCGAGGATGATGACCTGCGGCACCAGCAGCGTCATGTAGATGACGACCGGCCCCAGCAGATTGGGCACCACATGACGAAGCAGGATGCCGGACGCCGAGACGCCTAGCGCCTCTGCGGCCTGCACATATTCCTGGCGCTTGATGGAGAGCGCCTGGCCCCGCACGATCCGCGCCATGTCGAGCCACAGAACGGCGCCGACGGCAAGGAACATCAGCACGAAGTTCCTGCCGAAGAACACCACCAGCATGATGACGAAGAAGATGAACGGCAGGGAATAGAGGATGTCCACGATGCGCATCATGATCTCGTCGGTCTTGCCGCCGGCAAATCCCGCGGTGGCGCCATAGAGCACGCCGATGACCACGGCAACGATTCCAGCCAGCAGTCCGATGGCCAGCGACACACGGCCCGCGATCAAGGTCCTCGTCAAGAGATCCCGTCCCGAATTGTCGGTGCCGAAGAAGAAATACTTGCGTTCAATGTCCGTGCTGATGGTCATGTGCAGCCCGTCCTCCGACTTCTCGGCGACGGACGAGCCCTCGAAGACGTCGGAGCGGTCGATGTAACCAGCCACGCGGTCGTCGATGGGCTTGGCGGAACTGACCCGTATCAGCACCTTGCCATCCTTCTGTTCCCAACCGTCCAGGTTCAGCCTGACGCGCCGCACCGCGTCTTCCACGGCAGGGCCGATCGCATCGGCCTTGGGATAGGCCTCGAGGCTGGGTGGGACGCGGTTGTAGTCCTGATAGATCGTGGTGAAGTCGTGTGGCGTGATCCACGGCCCTGCGATGCAGATGACAGCCATGATGATCAGGTAGTAGAAGCTGATCACCGCAGCGCGGTTGGCCTTGAGCCTGGCCCACGCATCGGCCCACAGCGAGCGGCCTGCCGCAGCGACAGGCAGCGAGGTATCAGTCATAGCGCACCCGCGGGTCGATGGCGGCATAAAGAATATCGACGATGAGATTGAACAGGATGGTGAAGACGGCAATCACCACCACAGTACCCATCACCACCGTGTAGTCACGGTTGAGCGCCGCGAGTACGAATTCACGGCCGATGCCAGGGATGGCGAAGATGGTCTCGACGACGACGGAGCCGGTGAGCAATGCTGCGGCGGCTGGTCCGGCGTAGGAGACGATCGGCAGCAAGGCACCACGAAGGGCGTGGCGCACGATGACGGCATAATCGGGCAGGCCCAGCGCCCTGACGGTGCGGATGTGGTGAGACCGCAGGCTCTCGATCATGGAGCCGCGCATCAGCCGGGCAACGATGGCGAGTTGCGGCAGCATCAGCGTCACGACGGGGCCCACCTTGTTGACCAGGGCGCCATCACCCCAGCCGCCGACGGGAAACCACTTGAGTGTCAGGGCAAAGAACAGTTGGAACAATGGTGCGATGACGAAGGTCGGAATGGTCGAGCCCGCCGTCGCCGTAGCGATCACCGCATAGTCGGCCGAGCGGTTCTGGTAGAGGGCCGCTACGACGCCGAGCACTGTCCCGAAGATCAGCGCCAGCAGGAGTGCCATGCCGCCCAGCTGGATCGAGTAAGGAAGCCCCGCTGCGAACTTCTCGGCCACCGTGAAATCCGGAGATGTGTAGGTCGGACCGAAATCACCGCGCAGAAGGCCGCCGAGATAACGCAGATACTGCATCCACAGCGTTTCATCGAGGTGATAGACTTTTTCGAGATTGGCCTTGATGACGGGGTTGAGGCCCTTTTCCTGGTTGAACGGACCGCCAGGTGCCAGCCGCATCAAAAAGAATGAAATCGTGATGATCACGAACAACGTTGGAATGGCGGTCAGGAACCGCTTGAACACATAACGCAACATATCCGCCCCCAGATCTTGCGTGGCAGCCGCCGCCCCGCGAACGGGGCGGCGGTCTTCCGTGGACGGATTATTCCTTGCTCATGAACCGGGTGGGATGAATGTCCATGACATTCGCCTCCCAACCCTTGATCTTGGGCGAGACGATATTGTGATAGCTGTAGTAGAGCAGCGGCAGGACACAGAGATCACGGGCCACGCCGATGCCTTCGGCATCCGACAGGTCCTTCATGCGCTGGGCGGGGTCCGTAGCAGCCGCGGCCTTGGCCATCAGGTCGTCGTAGTCCTTGTTGGAGTATTCCGAGTAGTTGTTGCCGGTGCCGGACTTGCACAGGTCGAGGAAGTTCGACGGGTCCTTGTAGTCGGCGATCCAGCCGGCCCGGGCGACATCGAAGTCACCATGTTGCTCCAGCAAGCCGTAGTGGGTCTTGGTGTCGGTGTTGAGGAGGCTCACCTCGATACCCAGAGGCTTCAGTTGCTCCTGGATGGCCACTGCCGTGAGCTTGTGGTTCTCCGAGGTGTTGTAGCGGATTTCCATTTTCAGCGGGTTTGCCGCTGAATAACCAAGTTCCTGCAGGATCTTCTTCGCCTCGTCTTCCCGGTCGAACTGCGACATCTCTGAATACTCGAGCCGCTTCGTCTCATAGCCGCTGATTCCGGGCGGCACGAAAGAATAGGCCGGGAGCATCGAATTCTGCCACACCTTTTCAGCCAGGTAGTCGCGATCGATTGCCATGGAAATGGCCTGTCGAAGCTTCGGGTTGTCCCAAGGCGCCTTCACCTGCTTGAAGACATAGTAATAAGTGCCGAGATAGGGGCCGATCTTGATCTGATCGCCGAACTTGGCCTTGAGGTCGGCAAGCTGCTCCAGCGGCAGGTCGTCGTTCATGTCGAGTTCGCCCGCCTCGAAGCGCTTCACGGCCGTGGAGCGGTCTTCGGTGGGGATGTAATTCACCGTGTCGATGGCGACATTGGCGGCATCGAAAAACTTCGGGTTCTTGACCAGTGTGATGTGATCGTTGGGAACGAATTCGGTCAGCGTGTAGGCGCCATTCGACACCAGATTGCCCGGCTTGGTGAAGTCGTCGGGGTGAGCCTTCACATTGGCTTCGCTCACGGCATAGGTCGCCTGATGAGTAAGCATCTCCAGGAAGTATGGCGTCGGCGCGTTCAGCGTCACCTCGAACGTCATGTCGTCGACGGCCCGCACGCCGAGTTCTTCGAGCTTCTTCTTGCCGGCCGTCACGTCCTCGGCATTGACGACCGGCGCCAGCATGTATGCATATTCACCGGCTGTGGCGGGATCGACCTCGCGGCGCCATGAGAAGACGAAATCATTGGCCGTCACCGGCGAGCCGTCCGACCAGGTCGCACCGGCCCGCAGCTTGAAGGTATAGACCTTGCCGTCGCCGGACACCGTCCAGCTTTCGGCGGCCCCGGGTATGACGTTGGCTTGGGCATCCTGTGCGGTGAGCCCCACAAAGAGATCGCGCAGGATGTTGCCTTCGTAGACGGTCGAAGTCCGATGTGGGTCGAGGGTTTCCGGGTCAGCCGAATTGCCACGGTTCAGGACGGCCTCGGCGAATGCGCCGGTTGCCGTCATCATGAGCATGGTGGTGCCCACGGCCCAGCTTTTCAATCGGTGATATATTGTCATGTCACGTTCTCCCTGGCTGGTCCGGCCCCTCCGGTGCATGCGATGTGCGTCCGACTGGCCGGAACCTGACGGCGGAGCTTACGCTTGTCGCGGCTTGCGTCAACTCAACTCGATGAGGGTCCGTTGGGTCAGCGGCGGAAGATGTGCCCGCTCCAGCGCACGATGGCCGGCACGAGCAACAGGCAGAGCAGTGCGGACAGCAGCAGCATCATGGCCATGAATGCGCCGAGTTCCGAAACACCAGGCCGGGTGGACAGCGCCAGCGGTGCGGTTGCCCCGGCGAGCACCAGCAAGGGCAGCACGCCGGTGCGGATGGTGGTTCCGAAATGCCCGCCTGGACCGGCGCTTTCCTTTCCGGTCAGCCGCTGGGCCGTGATCATGGTGGCACAGGCCAGGCACGCAGTCACTGTACTGGCGGCAGCCAGCATGGCGGACGTGAGGACCAGGTCCAATCCCGCCGCCATGGCCGCGGTCAATGTGATGAGACAAGCCGCCGGCACAACAGCAGCGGCCCAAGCCACCGCATGGCGCAAGCCCGCCAGCATCAGGACGGCCATGGCGGCGAAGGCCAGACCCAGCGCCAGCAGCGTTTCATGATGAACGATCTCGTTGCGCGCCAGGGCTGCCACGGGTTCGCCCGCGGCCGTGGGGAAAGCCCGGCGCACGGCACCTGCGAAACTGAGCAG
This sequence comes from uncultured Aestuariivirga sp., assembly GCA_964510815.1. Classification (GTDB taxonomy): domain Bacteria; phylum Pseudomonadota; class Alphaproteobacteria; order Rhizobiales; family Aestuariivirgaceae; genus Aestuariivirga. The sequence goes on along the minus strand of CAZECZ010000025.1, from coordinate 10,174 downwards.
GCCGGTGCCGGTCTTCGGCATCACCTCGATCCGCCAAAGCCCGTCGGGCGAAACGAAGCGGCGCAGCAGGCCCGGTTCGAGGTCGTTGATGGCCGGCAGGTTGAGCGTGGCAAGCCGCCCGGCAGCCCGCGGCAAGTCGGCGAGACCGGAAAATAACGCTGTCTCCAGCGTATCGATGCGGGCGGCTGTTGGCGGCTCGGGATTGCTGAACAGGGCCACGGCACGGCGCAGGCGGTGCGCTGCCGCACGCAGCGCCTCGCTGGCCGCAGCGCTGGCGGCAATGACGGAGAGTTGATCCTCCAAATTCGCCAGATTGTCGCGCACAAGGGTCTCATCCTGCTCTTCGCGCGGCAGCGGAAATGTTGCACTGGCGCTCTGCAGGCGGCGCAAGGCGGCAATCTTGGCCGCGGCCTCCGGCGGCATGAACTGGGCGATGGTGCGGATGGCGCCGGTCTCCGGCAGTTCCGAGAGCATTTTGATCGCAGCTTCCGCCTTGTCCGGCTCCACCAGGACATGGATCGCCCCCCGCGCATCCGGCGTATCGAGCAGGATGCCGGGACGGCTCGGCAGATGCCGCTCGCCAAAGCCGATTCCAGGCAGGAAGGCCGCGCAAAATACCGCCGCGGCGATCACCAGCAAGGCCGCCACATCCGCAGCGTTGCGGCCATAGGCGGGTGCCGGACCGGTGAGCGCCTCGTCGATCCAGTGCGGTTCGGGTGGTGGAGTGCGCGCCTCCAGCGCGGCAATGGCAGCAGGCACAAGCGTCAAGGTCGCGGCCAGCGCAACTGCGGTGCCCACAAGGGCAATCACCGAGAAATGAGCCATCGACGGGAGCTGCCGCAGCAGCCACGCCAACCAGAACGCCGCGAACAGAAGACAGAAGACCGTAGCCATGCCGGCGCGGCGGTGAGCCGCCAGCATCACGGCCTGCCGCACTGGCAAATCCTTGCCGCGCGCTTCCTGGTAGGCAAGGCCGATCAACACGCCGCCGGCCAGCGCCGGCGCCACGGCAGCGGCAGCGAATGACCAGGTTGCCTGGTCGAGCGGCTGACCGAGCGCCCCGGCAGCGGCCGACGCGGCCGCTACGCTGGTGGCTCCCGACAACACGATCGCAGCACTGAGCCGGAACGAGCCAAGCCCTGCGGCCAGCAGCAACAGCGCGAAGAACACCGACAGTCCAGCCGGCACCACGAGGTCACGCAGCGGATTGGGAACAGTTCCGAAGGCACGGCGGGGCCAAAGCCACAGAATCCCAAGGCTACTTCCGGATGCACGCTGGGCCGCGGCGGCGGCCTGACGTTCCGCGCCGGCCCGGGGCTGGGCGACGACAAACCACCGCGGGCTGGAAGGCTCGACCTTGAGGCCCGCCAGCATCGGCCAGTCGATGGGCTGCGACACGCCCTTGACCTCGCCTTCGAAGACGGCGGCCGTCGCCGTTAGCAGCGACCCGAGGCCCGGCGGCGAGCGTCCCTGGCTGACGGCCTTGGCAATTTCGGTCACCAATGCCGTGAGCCCGCCGATATCGGGCGCGGTGGCAAGGGCGTGAAACAGCGGCTGGCGCAGCAACACCTCGTCGACCCGGGCATTGATCGTATCGAGGTCGAGGAAGAGAAATCCATAGACGTCGTAGAAGGGTCCGGTCCCAGGCACGAAGGCCGACTGGAACAGGTCGCTCTGGGCGGCAAGTGCCGTCGCGATCGCCACGGCGCGCTCACGGCCGGCCAGGCCATCGCCACCTTCCACAATGGCGAGAAATGTCTGGTCGATATTGGGGAAGCTCCGGTCAAGCCGCGCCTGCGCCGCCGCCGTCTCATCATCCAGGGTGACGCGGACACCGGCATCGGGGTCAACCGTGAGCGACACCGCGGCGAAAACGGCGCAGGCCGCGGCAATCAGCACATAGAAGGCAATCACCACGGGCGCGTTTGCGGCGGCGCCACGCGCCAGCCGCGCAAACCCGTTGGGTCTGAGCTTGCGCTTCGGCTCGAATTCGCGCTTCGGCCGGCCGCTCCAATGGGGCTGTTCCCACTCCATGCTTGCCTGGTCGACTCTCCCGGCCTTCGGGTTGCAGATTCGCGATCCCCCGCGCATCATAGGCGCGAAACCGGTGAAGGAAAGTATAAGGACATGGCCAGAAAAGGTCAGCGCAACGCAGAATGGGGCACTGAAACGCTGGCGGTCCATGCCGGCGAATATGTCGACCCCGCCACCCGGGCCTCATCGCCCAACCTCGTCATGTCGGTGACGTTTGCGCCGGACAAGCTGACAGGTTTCTCGGCCCGCGATGAACAGGGCTATGAAGGGTTTGTCTATGGCCGGGTGTCAAGCCCGACAGTCAAGCAGCTGGAGGACAAGCTGGCAGCGCTGGAAGGCGCGGAAAGCGCGCTGTGCTTTGCGTCCGGCGTTGCCGCCGCCCATGCGCTGATCTGCGGCCGTCTGTCGGCTGGCGACCACATCATCCTGCCCGATGCCAATTATGTCGGCATCGCCGAACTCGCCCGCGACACCCTGCCCCGCTTTGGCATCGAGACTTCCTTCGTCGATCTCGCGCGGCCCGATGAAGTCGCCGCCGCGATCCGTCCATCAACCCGGATGCTGTGGCTCGAAACGCCTGCCAACCCGACCATGAAGCTGTGCGACATCGCGATGCTGGCGAAGCTCGCCCATAATGCCGGTGTGCGTGACGTGGCCGTCGATTCCACCTACGCCACACCCATCGCCACACGGCCCCTGGAGCTTGGTGTGGACTTCGTCGTCCACTCCCTCACCAAGTACATCTGCGGCCACGGCGATGCCATGGGTGGGGCCGTCATCGGGCGCCGCGATGCGCTCGCCGCCCTCAATCTCGAGGCCTCGGTCCATTTCGGCGGCATTCTCTCGCCGTTCAACGCCTGGCTCATCCTGCGCGGTGCCGGCACCCTTCCCATCCGCATGCGTGCCCACGAGGAGGCCGCCATAAAGGTGGCCAGGTTTCTTGAGACCCATCCTGCCGTGTCGCGGGTCTTCTATCCCGGCCTTGCATCGCATCCCCAGCATGAACTGGCGAAACAGCAGATGAAGAACTATTCCGGCATGCTGACGTTCCAGACCAAGCAGCCGGGACCCGAAGTCGCCGCGCGCATGGTGGAGAAGCTGCAGGTCATCCACTACGCCGTGTCACTCGGCCACCATCGCAGCCTCATCTACTGGATCGGCACCGATGACATCCAGGGTTCGACCTTTCGCCATGACGCGCAGGCGCTCAAGCGTTATCGCGAGTATGCGGGCGACGGCGTGTTCCGGTTGTCGGTCGGCATCGAGACCGGCGAGGACCTCATCTCGGATCTTGCCGCCGTGCTGTAGGCTTGCCGCAGCACCACCAACGCGAATATGTTGTCGGCGATGCTTGCAATGAATGTATTCTCAGCAGAAATGGAAACGACCTGCCCGGCCTCGGGAATGTTCACTTGTGTGAACCCAGGAACATCGTTCGCAGGAGGTCAAGTCTTCGTCTCGACAGACCAATGATCATTCGAGCACCCGCCAGTCTTTGCTATCGCGCTGAATTCATAGCATGTTTGTGCCTGCACGCGATTCCTGATGCTGAACCTGACGTGTGCCTGGACAATTCTGTCCATCCGAGCTTGCACTCTGCACGCCAGCACACCTATAGTTCATTGAGAGTGGGGGTGGATACTCGACAGTAGGGAGGTTCGCATGCCGGGCACGTTTGAACTCAGGCCATTCATCACATCCGACAATCTCATTTCGCAAACGACCTTTTCGACGGGGCCGGGAAACGGCATTGACGATCCCCTGCTGTTCTCCACCCTCGGCGGCAGCTTTCTGCTCGACCCCAACCAGATCGCATCGACATCGACTGCACTTTTGTCGGGGCAGACGCTGTCGGTCGACGTGGACTTCGGCAACAACAGCATCGATCCCGTCAACACCGCCATGTGGGTCATCGATATCAATGGCAACATCGTTGCCAGCAACAACAATTCGTCTCCCGACGTCGGCTCGATCGGCAATGCTGATCCGAAGCTGCAGTTCACGGCAGCGGAGACAGGGGTTTATATCATCCTCGTTGCGCAGAAGGACAACAACTACATCGACGGCACCTTCGAGTTCACGCATACGGGTACGGACACTGGCGTATTCATGATGAACGTGGGCCTTGCCGGATTGCCGGCACTGGCAACAGGAACAAATGGCGACGACAATATCATCCTGACGACTGCAGAGCGCCGCTATGACGCCCGTGGCGGAGCGGATTATATTCAGGCGGAATATTCGACGCGCTCGGTGATTGATGGCGGCGGCGGGGACGACTCTCTCTACGGCTCTCAAAAGTCCGATATCCTGATCGGCGGCGGCGGGCGCGATTATCTCTTCGGCGATGCCCAGAACGACGTGCTGGTCGGCGGCCGCGGCGGAGATTATCTCTACGGTGGCGACGGCGCGGACCAGATCTTGGGTGGGATTGGCGCCGACTACCTGAAAGGCGACAATGGCAGCGACCTGATCCACGGGGAGGAAGGCGACGACACGCTCATTGGCGGTGCCGGTGATGACCAGTTGTTTGGTGATTACGATAACGACTGGCTGGAAATAGATGACGGGAATGACCTGCTGGATGGCGGTGATGGGCAGGACACGCTCTACGGTGGCAGCATCGCCGGCGTCCTGACCATCGACTTGCGCATCACCACCGCACAGGACACGACGAGCGCCGGAATGGACACGATCGTCAACATCGAGACCGTCTACGGGACAAACGGGTTTGGCGACGTCATCTTTGGCAACAATCAGGGAAATAACCTCTATGGCTATGGCGGAGACGATCAGCTCTTCGGCCTGGCGGGCGACGACTACCTGAGCGGGGGCGACGGCAACGACACCGCGCGTGGCGGCAACGGGGTGGACGGCCTCAACGGCGACGCCGGCGAGGACAGGCTGTTCGGCGATGCAGGTTCGGACTATCTCACCGGCGGGGCCGATGGCGACCGGATGTGGGGCGGCACCGGAAACGACTATTTCTACTACAATGCCGTGACCGATTCACTGCCGGGTGCAATGGATATTCTGTTGGATTTCGATCCCGGCGAGAATGATCGCATCAATTTCAGTGGCCTGCCGGGAACCCTGGTCTTCCGCGGGTATGGTCCGTATCAGAACACCGGCGGTGAGGTCCGGGTCGAGGATCACACGACATTCCAGAAGGTGTTCGTCAATCTCGATACCAACCCCGATGACGAGATGGTCATTCGTGTCAACACATCGACACCCCTCGTCGAGGCCGATTTTATTCTTTAGGACTCACGGCTCTCTTGAGCTGCCAGGTCTTCCGCCTTGTGGCGGCGATAGGCCCGCATGCTGAAGGGGATGAGTGCGAGATAGGCAATGGCCGCCGTGGTCAGGACGTGCCACGGGTAGCCGATCAGCATGAGCACGGCGAAGGCGCAGAGCCCCAGCACCGGCAGCACCATTTCGCGGGGGATTCGGCTGCCCATGGTCTTGCCGGAAAAGGTCGGAATACGGCTCACCATGAGCAGCGCCACGCCCAGCACATAGGGGCCAACCAGGATGGCCACGGCATGGCCGTCGTTGATGAGGCCAAGGAAGCCCAGATACATGGGCGCCAGCGCCAGACCGGCGCCGGCGGGCGCGGGCGTGCCGGTGAAGAAGGCCGCGGCCCATTTCGGCTTGTCGGGATCATCAAGGGCCACGTTGAAGCGGGCAAGCCGGAGCGCGCAACAGATCGCCAGCACGAGAGCGATGATCCAGCCGGCCGTGCGCAGCGAATTGAGCGACCAGATGTAGATCAGCATGGCGGGCGCCACGCCGAAATTGACGAAGTCGGCCAGCGAATCGAGTTCGGCACCGAAGCGCGAGGTGCCTTTCAGCAACCGTGCCAGCCGCCCATCGACCGCGTCCAGCACCACGGCCAGCATGATCGCCGCAACGGCCAGCTCAAAGCGGCCCTCCACGCCGAGGCGGATTGCCGTCACGCCGCTGCACAGTGCCAGCAAGGTAATGAGATTTGGCAGAAGATAACGGACCGGCACACCGAAGCGGCGCTGGCGCACGGCCTCATCAGAAGTCTCGGGCTTGCGGCGGCTGGGGTCCATCAGCTGATCCGTCCTGTGCGCGACGCCGCGTCCAGACGAAGATCGGCCAGCACGGTTTCCCCGGCCACGGCCCGCTGTCCGACGCAGGCCAGCGTTGCCGTACCTGGTGGCAGATAAACGTCGACCCGGCTGCCGAACCGGATCAACCCGAAGCGCTGGCCGGCCATGAGGGTGTCTCCCTCGTTGACGAACTTCACGATGCGGCGCGCCACCAGACCGGCGATCTGCACGACGCCGACGCTACGGCCATCGGCGAGATCCAGTGTCAGGGCCTGGCGTTCGTTGTCCTCGCTGGCCTTGTCCAGCTCGGCATTGACGAAGGCGCCCGGCACATAGGCGATGCGGCGGATGGTGGCGTCGAGCGGCGAACGGTTCACATGTACGTCGAAGACATTCATGAAGACTGAGATCCGCGTCACGGGCTCGCGCGGCAGGTCGAGTTCCACCGGGGGGACGACCTGTTCGATGGCACTGATGCGGCCATCGGCGGGCGAAATCACCAGCCCCTCGCCCAGCGGCGTCACCCGTTCGGGATCGCGGAAGAAATAGGCGCACCAGACCGTCAGCACGACGGCGATCCAGCCCAGCGACGGCACCCCCAGCCAGAACAGGATCAGGGTCACGCCGGCGAAGATGGCGATGAAGGGATAGCCCTCGCGGTGGATGGGCGTGAGGACGGACGACATGCTGCTGAGGATCGACATGGCGCACATCTAGCCCCTCGCCACGCGCTTTTCAAAACGTTTCGGGCCTGCGGATGATCCCCATCATCCGCAGGCCCGCAGTCCTGGTGCTGCCGTAATCCGCTAGTGACGGAGCACGGAGCCCTCGAAAGACGGACGCGCCGCCATCAAGACGCTCATATCGAAGTCGACGTCTTCGTCCGTTCCGGTGCTGGCGGCCGGCGAGGCCACATCGAAAGACGGCACCGAGGCCGGCAGAGCCAACGTCTTCACGGCGGTGCCGGTGGCATTCACGCAGAATACGCCGTTGCTCATTTCGACCACGTCGATCTTCACGCCGATGATCGAATCACCGCCCATTGCCTTGGCCTGTTCGACCATCGCCGCGTGGGCCTGTTCCTTGGCCTCGTTGAGGCCGAGGTCGAGGTCCTTGACGCCCGTCACGTGCATGTGGCGGATGCCGCCGAAGCTCGACTTCATCACCCGCCTGGTCCACAAGCTGGTGCCGCGCACGACGCCGAGCGTCTCCTGTGTCATCCGGCCGGCAATGCCGTCCAGAGTCGTCACGATCATGTTTGACATATCCCCAATCCCTTGGTTGTACAGCCCGGCTTTCCACCTCCGAACTGCAATTTATCCCTTGCCGGTTTCTCCGCTTTGCGGGAGTTGGCCGGCTCCACGGTTTCGCCCCGTGGCATGGGTTCAACATGGGGGAGACATGTAAACGAAACGGAATCAGGATCGCAATCGCATCGAATTTTCGACAATTGAGAATTGCATTTGAACGGCAGGCTTAACAGCCGGTCTGCGATCAAGGTGAAAAAGACGTTGCCAGCGGCTCCGCGGCTGAAATGCCGTCCGTATCTTCCGCTGCGAGTGCTGCTTCCTCGGCTTCGCGCAGCCGCACGCGGGCGGCATCGGCTTCGCGTTGGCGGTTCCACATGGAGGCGTAAAGCCCCCTCTTCGCCAGCAACTGGCCGTGAGAGCCACGCTCGGCGACTTCGCCTTTTTCCAGCACGATGATCTCGTCGGCATCGACGACCGTCGAGAGCCGGTGGGCGATCACCAGTGTCGTGCGGTCTTCCGAGACCTTCTTCAGCGCATCCTGGATCTGATGCTCGGTGAAAGTATCAAGCGCCGAGGTCGCTTCGTCGAGAATGAGGATCGATGGTCCCTTGAGAATGGTGCGGGCGATCGAGACGCGCTGCTTCTCGCCGCCGGAGAGCTTGAGGCCGCGTTCGCCCACCAGGGCGTCGTAGCCCTTTGGCAGGCTCATCACGAAGTCATGGATCTGCGCCATCTTCGCGGCCGCCTCGACCTCCGCATCGGTCGCGCCGGGCCGGCCATAGCGGATGTTATAGCGGATGGTGTCGTTGAACAGCACCGTATCCTGCGGCACCATGCCGATGGCAGCACGCAGCGATGTCTGCGTGACATCGGCGATGTCCTGCCCGTCGATCAGGATACGGCCAGCGTTGACGTCATAGAAGCGGTAGAGCAACCGCGAGATGGTGGATTTGCCCGCGCCCGACGGTCCGACGATCGCCACCGTCTTGCCAGGCGGAATGCTGAACGAGAGATTGCGGAGGATCGGCCGTTCGGGATCATAGGCAAAGCTCACGTTGTCGAACACGACCTCGGCATCATCAACGCAGAGGGCTTCGGCGCCCGGCTTGTCCTTGATCTCGGCATTCACCTTCAGCAGCGTGAACATCTGCTCGACGTCGATCAGGCCCTGCTTGATTTCGCGGTATGACGATCCAATGAAGTTGAGCGGCATGTAGAGCTGGATCATCAAGGCATTGAACATGACAAAATCGCCCACACTGCCGTGGCCGGCCGCGACAGCCATGGCCGACATCACCATGACGACGGTGAGGCCGATCGAGTAGATGACCGCCTGGCCCGAGTTCAGAACCGCCAGTGACACCCAGGTCTTGATGGCGGCGTGCTCATATTTTTCCATCGACTTGCCATAGCGCGCCGCCTCGTGCTCCTCGTTGCCGAAGTACTTCACGGTCTCGAAGTTGAGCAGGCTATCGATGGCCTTGGTGCCGGCGTCGTTGTCGGCTTCGTTCATGGCGCGGCGGATGGCGATCCGCCATTCGGTGGCGATGTAGGTGAACACCACATAGGCCAGCACGGTCACCAGCACCACGGCCGCGTAAATCCAGCCGAAGGACCAGGCGAGTACGCCGGCCACCATGAAGATCTCGAGCACCGTCGGGAAGGTATTGAACAGCGCAAACCGCAGTACCGTGTCGATGCCGTTGATGCCGCGTGACATGATGCGCGACAATCCGCCGGTGCGCCGCTCCAGGTGGAACTTGAGCGACAGCGCGTGGAGGTGGCGGAAGGTCCGCACCGCCAGTTCGCGCACGGCTCGCTGGCTCACCTTTGCGAAGACGGCATCGCGCAGCTGTGCCAGCACCACCATCATGATGCGGCCAACGCCATAGGCGGCGACCAGGAACAGAACGGCACTCGCCGCAACCGTCACCGCCGAGGCGTCGGCACTCAATGCGTCGGTGGCGTATTTGAAGGCATAGGGTGAGGCGACGGTCACGATCTTCGACAGCACGAGCGCCACCAGGGCGAAGACCACCCGTGCCTTGAGGTCGGACCGTCCTTCCGGCCACAGGTAAGGCAGCATGTCGCGCAGGATGGACCAAAGATCACCATCCACAGACGCGGTCGGCGCGCCATCGAGTCTGGTCTTGCGGCTCAAGCTGTCACCATACCCAAAGACCCATCACTGCGCCGCATCGGCGGCCGAATCGATGGGATCGCGGCGTTTGGGGTCGATGGTTTCGGCCGGGGGCACGACATTCGGCGTCATGAAGATCTGGCCGGGATAGATCCGGTCGGGATCGCGGATCTGGTTCTTGTTGGCCTCGTAGATCACCGTGAACTTGGTACCGGTGCCATAGAGCACTTTCGAGATCCGCCAGAGATTGTTACCGGGCTGGATCACGACGCGGCCATCCTTCACGGCATCCAGCGCTTCGGTGGCTGTCTCACTCTCGGTTGGCACTGGGGCGTCCTGGGTGTCGGCTGCGGCAACCTCGAGTTCTGCCGGTGCTTCCGCCGCCGGCTCGGGTGCCACCTCGACCGCCTCAGCCTGCTGTGGCTCGGCTGCAGGCTGTTGCAGCTCGGCCGCCGGCTGTTGCGGTTCGGCCGCCGGCTGTTGCGGTTCGGCTTCTGTCCCAGCCTGTGGGGTAGCGCTTGCGACCTTGCGCGTATCCTCCCGGAAGAACGGAACTTCGACGCGGTTCATGACCTTGCCGGCGGCATCGACGCCATCGACGCGCAGTGTGTGAACACCGGCGGTAATCGCAGCCGTGCCGGAGAATTGCCAGCGGCCGTCACCATCGATCG
>CAZECZ010000024.1:0-40348 GCA_964510815.1 uncultured Aestuariivirga sp. | reverse complement strand
AGAAGCTGCTGTTCATGGGCCAGGACATGGCGCCATGGCATGAGTGGACAGAGGCGCAGAGCCTTGACTGGCACCTGCTTGAACATGCGCCGCACAAGGGCATGCAGTCCCTGGTCCGGGACCTCAACCGACACTACCGGACGATTCCCGCCCTTCACGCACGCGACTGCGAACCGGAAGGGTTCGAATGGCTGATTGCCGACGATCATGAGAACTCGGTTTTTGCATGGGCACGCCATTCCGGCGACGGCGGCGCGATGGTGGCTGTCATTGCCAACTTCACGCCCGTTCCACGGGAAGGCTATGTATTGCCGCTGCCGAAGGGTGGAGTCTGGCGGGAAATCGTCAACTCTGATGCTTCCGGCTACGGCGGCTCCGGCGTGGGCAACTTGGGACAGGTGGTTGCCGATGCAGGACCGAGTCACGGCAAGCCCGCGAGTGCCCGCGTAACGCTGCCGCCACTTGCAACGCTCTTCTTCATATCAGAACCATAAAGACGCTGGACACAGCAGGGAGGACAAGACATGGCCACATATCGCAAGGTTGCACCGCTCGCCCGTGATGCGATGGCCTATGTGCTGGCCGGTGGGCGAGGCAGCCGGCTGATGGAGATGACGGACAAACGCGCCAAGCCCGCCGTCCCATTTGGCTGCAAGTCGCGGATCATCGACTTCGCCCTGTCCAACGCGCTCAACTCCGGCATTCGCCGCATCGGCGTCGCCACCCAATACAAGGCCCACAGTCTGATCCGCCACATGCAGCGCGGCTGGAACTTCTTCCGCCCCGAACGGAACGAGGTCTTTGACATCCTGCCTGCCTCGCAGCGCGTTTCGGAAGACCAGTGGTACGCCGGCACAGCAGACGCCGTGTACCAGAACCTCGACATCATCATGAGCTATGGCCCGAAGTACATGGTGATCCTGGCTGGCGATCACATCTACAAGATGGACTACGAGCTCATGTTGCAGCAGCACGTCGACTCTGGCGCCGATGTAACCATCGGCTGTCTCGAGGTGCCGCGGATGGAGGCGACCGGCTTCGGCGTGATGGCCGTCGATGAGAAGGACAACATCACGGCATTCGTGGAGAAGCCCAAGGACCCGCCCGGCATTCCCGGAAGCCCTGACATGGCGCTTGCTTCCATGGGCATCTATGTCTTCGAAACGGCAGCACTTGCCGAGCATCTGCGCCGCGATGCCGAAGAGACGTCATCGAGCCGCGACTTCGGCAAGGACATCATTCCTTATATCGTAAAGAATGGGAAGGCAGTCGCGCATCGGTTCACTGCGTCGTGCGTCCGTTCGGAACACGAAACGGAGGCCTATTGGCGCGACGTAGGAACCGTCGATGCCTATTGGGAGGCCAATATCGATCTGACCGAGACACTTCCGGCCCTTGATCTCTACGACCAGAACTGGCCAATCTGGACCTACAGCGAAGTGACACCGCCTGCGAAGTTCGTGCATGATCTCGAGGGCCGGCGCGGCAGCGCTATTGCGTCGCTGGTTTCCGGCGGCTGTATCGTATCCGGTGCTTCAATCAAGAAGGCCATGCTGTTTACCAACGTCAGGGTCAATTCATTTTCCTCGCTCGAAGAGGCCGTGGTGTTGCCCGATGTGACGATTGCGCGCAATGCCAGCCTCAAGAAGGTTGTGATCGACAGCCGTGTCGTCATCCCGGATGGGCTTGTTGTCGGGGAGGATCCCGAACTCGACGCCAAGAGGTTCCGCCGGACATCCAGTGGAATCTGTCTCATCACCCAACCGATGATTGACAGGTTGTCCAAGTGAAAGTCCTGTCCGCCACCTCGGAAATCTATCCACTGGTGAAGACCGGCGGGCTGGCGGACGTCACCGGTGCGCTTCCGGCAGCACTTGGTACCCAGCGTATCGGTGTGCGCACGATCGTGCCCGGTTACCCGGCTGTCATGGCTCATCTTGAGGGCGGCTCGGTCATTCATCGCTATGATGATCTGTTTGGCGGAGAGGTCCGGCTCATCGCCGGCGTCGCGAAGGGGATCGACATTATCGCGGTTGATGCGGATCATCTCTTCAACCGGCCGGGCAATCCTTATCTCGGACCGGATGGCAAGGACTGGCCCGACAATGCCCAGCGTTTTGCGGCCTTGTCGCTCGCGGCTGCCGACGTGGCACGTGGCGTGATTGCGGACTATCAACCCGACATTCTGCACGCCCACGACTGGCAGGCGGCCTTGGCGCCCGTCTATGTTCGGTTTCGCGGCGGGCCTAAAACCATCATGACGGTGCACAATATCGCGTTCCAGGGGCAGTTCCCGGCATCGCTGTTTGCTTCTCTGCAATTGCCCGCAGCCGCTTTCTCCATTGATGGCCTCGAGTACTACGGCAACGTCGGCTACCTGAAGGGCGGTCTCGCCTGCGCGGATGCGATCACCACGGTGAGCCCGTCCTACGCGCAGGAAATCTGCACACCCGACTATGGCATGGGACTGGATGGCCTCTTGCGGGCCAGGCGTGAGGTTGTCACCGGAATCGTCAATGGCATCGATGACAGTGTATGGGATCCGGCGACCGACACGGAAATTCCGCAAACCTATACGGCAAAGACGCTCTCCAAGCGGGCCATCAACAAGCGCGCGGTTGAGGAGCGTTTCAGCCTTGATGAAGGTGACGGTCTCCTGCACGGCGTGGTGAGCCGGCTCACCTGGCAGAAGGGAATGGACATTCTCGCCAGCGAGATTGACCATCTCATTGCTACAGGTGCGCGGCTGGCGCTGATTGGTACCGGAGAAGCTGGCATCGAGACGTCGATTGTGGCCGCTGCCGACCGGCATCGCGGACGTGTAGGCATCGTGCTGGGATATGATGAGGCCCTGTCCCACGTCATGCAGTCTGGCTGCGACACCATCCTGGTGCCATCGCGCTTCGAACCCTGCGGGCTGACCCAACTCTATGGCTTGCGATACGGATGTGTCCCGATCGTCGCGAGAACTGGCGGTCTTGCCGACACGATCATTGATGCCAACGACGCTGCGCTGCAGGCCGGCGTTGCAACCGGGTTTCAATTCTCGCCCGTCGACGGTCCATCGCTCGAAAACGTGCTGAACCGCGCCGCCTCGGTCTACGCGAACCAAAAGGCTTGGCTGACCATGCAGAAACGCGGGATGGCTAACGATGTCTCGTGGACGCGGAGCGCAACCGCCTACGCCGACCTCTATCGCACTCTTCTGAAAAACTGAGCATCCGACATGATCAAGACCATCGCCACAACACCCTTTGACGGTCAGAAGCCGGGAACCTCCGGACTTCGCAAGAAGGTGACGGTGTTCCAACAGCCGCACTATGCCGAGAACTTCATTCAGTCGATCTTTGATGCGCTAGAGGGCTTCCAGGGGCAGACCTTGGTTTTGGGCGGTGACGGGAGGTATCATAACAGCACCGTCATCCAGACGGCCATTCGCATGGCCGCGGCCAATGGCTTTGGGCGTGTCCTGGTCGGCCAGGGCGGCCTGCTGTCAACGCCGGCGGCATCGCACCTCATCCGCAAGTATCGCACATTTGGCGGCATCATCCTGTCTGCCAGCCACAACCCCGGCGGACCGGACGGCGATTTTGGCATCAAGTACAACGCCAGCAACGGCGGGCCAGCGCCTGAGAAGATCACTGACGCCATCTTCGCCAAGACGAAATCGATCACCGCCTACAAGATCGTGCATTCGCCCGATATCGATCTGGGATCGATCGGTACGGTGAAAGTTGGCGGCATGACGGTCGAGGTCGTGGACCCCGTGTCGGATTATGCGGAATTGATGCAGAGCCTGTTCGACTTTGATGCAATCCGCGCACTGATCAAATCAGGTTTTGCCATGAAGTTCGATGCCATGGGGGCCATAACCGGCCCCTATGGACATCGCATTCTCGAAGATATCCTGGGGTTCGCCAAGGGAACGGTGATGAACGGTTCACCGCTGCCCGACTTTGGCGGACACCATCCCGATCCCAATCTCGTTCATGCCAAGGAATTGGTCGATCTCGTGATGGCACCGGACGGGCCACAGTTCGGTGCGGCATCGGATGGCGATGGTGACCGCAATCTCATCATCGGGCGCGGCATGTATGTTACCCCTTCGGATTCGCTCGCCATCCTCGCGGCGAACGCAAAACTGGTTCCTGGCTATGCCGATGGGCTTGCCGGCATAGCCCGCTCGATGCCGACCAGCTGCGCGCCGGACAGGGTTGCCGAGAAGCTCGGCGTTCCCTGCTACGAGACCCCGACGGGCTGGAAGTTCTTCGGCAACCTGCTTGATGCGGGCAAGGCAACCTTGTGTGGCGAGGAGAGCTTCGGCACCGGCTCCAACCATGTGCGCGAGAAGGACGGGTTGTGGGCCGTCCTCATGTGGCTCAACATTCTGGCCAAGCGCAAACGGAGCGTCGCCGAGATCGTGACGGCGCATTGGCGCGAGTATGGCCGCAACTTCTATTCGCGTCATGACTACGAAGAAGTCGATGCTGAGGCGGCGGGTGGCTTGATGAAGGCCCTGCGGGATATGCTGCCGATGCTGCCGGGGCAGCATGGCATCACGGCTGCCGATGATTTCGCCTATGATGACCCGGTCGATGGATCACGCACGACGGCTCAGGGGATCCGGCTGATGTTCGAGGATGGCTCGCGCATCGTCTATCGCCTGTCGGGCACCGGCACGGCGGGGGCGACGCTTCGGGTCTATATCGAACGCTATGAACCCGATGCCAGCAGGCACGGCACGGAGACCCAGACAGCGCTGGCCGATCTTATTGCCCTGTCACGCGAAATCCCCGAGATCGAACGCCGTACCGGCCGTGCAGCACCTTCGGTGATCACCTGACACTCAAACTGTCCAGATCAACCGGTGAGCCATTTCCGCTCGGCGTCACGCTCGGGGCCGATGGTGCAAATGTAGCGGTCGTGTCGCGCCACGGCACGAAAGTGCATCTGTGCATCTTCGACGACAAAGGCGAGGTGGAGCTTGCGCGGTTTACGCTGCTAGACCGGCTCGGCGACGTGCATTATGGCGTGATCGACGGCTTCACGGCCGGGACGCGCTATGGGTTTCGCGTGGAAGGTCCGTGGAACGGCGGGGAGGGGCATCGCTTCGATGCATCGAAGCTGCTGGCCGACCCTTACGGTCTGGAGATCGACCGCCCCTTCAAGCACCACACCGAGCTCACCCAACGCGGCACCGACACGGCATCTTTCGTTCCCAAGTCCATCGCCGTCAGTCTCCCGGAAGATGCACGCCCACTTCCACCGCACCGGCCGCGGCTGATCTACGAAGTACCTGTCCGCGCTTTCACGCGGCTCCACCCGAAGATTGAAGACGAGAAGCGGGGCACGATCGCGGCCATCGCCGAACCCGTCATCATCGAGCACTTCAAGCGGCTGGGCGTCGATACCGTGGAATTGATGCCTATCGCTGCTTGGATCGAAGAGCGGCACCTTGTACCGCATGGGCTCACCAACGCCTGGGGCTACAATCCCGTGACGTTCATGGCGCCGGACCCGCGCCTGGCACCCGGCGGTCTGGCCGAGGTTCGCGCCGCCGTCGAGAAGCTTCACGCCAATGGTATTCGTGTCATTCTCGATGTGGTGTTCAATCACACCGGTGAAAGCGATGCGTTCGGCAGCACCTTGTCGCTTCGCGGTTTTGACAATGCACTTTACTATGCCCACGCGGCCGGAGAACTGATCAACGACACGGGCTGCGGAAATACTCTGGCACTCAACCGGGCACCCGTGGTGCAAATGGTCATGGATGCCATGCGGAGCTGGGTCACCCGCACCGGGATTGATGGCTTCCGCTTCGACCTGGCAACCGTCATGGGGCGCACGCCTCAAGGCTTCGACCGCAATGCGCCACTCCTGGCCGCCATTGAGCAAGATCCTCTGTTATCGCAGCTTATCATGATTGCCGAGCCATGGGATGTCGGCCCAGGCGGCTATCAACTCGGCGAGTTCCCCGCGGCCTGGCACGAGTGGAACGACAAGTACCGTGACGAAGTCAGACGATACTGGCGAGGTGATGCCGGAAGTGCGGGAGACCTGGCGACACGTATCGCGGGCTCCTCGGACATATTCGGTGTTCATCGCCGCCCGTCGTCGGGTATCAACTTTGTGGCGGCGCACGACGGGTTCACACTGCGTGATACGGTGACCTATCTCATCAAGAACAACCATGCCAATGGTGAAGGCAACCGCGACGGCAACGCGCACGAACCGACCTGGCCCAAAGGCGACGTAAGAGCCCTGCTGGCAACGCTTTTCCTGTCGCGCGGCACACCCATGCTCACGGCTGGCGATGAGTTTGGCCGTACGCAGCGTGGGAACAACAACGCCTATGCGCAGGACAACGAGGTCACGTGGCTGGACTGGAATGCGGCCGATCAAAAGCTCATCGACTTTACGGCAAGCCTGTCGGCCCTTCGCCGTTCGATTGATCTGGTGACTGAAGATGCTTTCCTGACCGGCGCGCCGCGCAACGGTTCATCCGGCCCCGACGCGTTGTGGCTGGGAGGAGATGGCGGGCGCATGAATTGGCATGACGCCAACGCGTCTGTCCTCGGCCTTGTCCTTTCTGCCGGGAACGGCCGCGTGGGGTTATGGTTCAATCGTGGGCCTCAAGCGCTGCATCCCGATATGCCGAAGCGGGCGGGGTATGGCTGGCGCCGCGTCTTTTGCTCTGCCGAGGGAGATGGTCTGCCGCCGAAGTCGGTTACCGTCTATCTGGAAGAACGCGTGTCGCAGACGGGAGTCGCAGACAGCGATCTTTCTGACCTTGCGCGCGATGCAGGCGTCGAAACGGAATGGTGGGAGGTGGATGGCACCCACCATGAGGTGACGCCTGAGACCTTGCGCACGGTGCTCGCCGCGCTGCGCCTGCCCCACGACACGGCTGACGGCCTGCAGGCATCGCGCCAGATACTCAACGCCACAAGGATGCCGCTCCTTGGGGCAAGCAATACTGTGATCAAGATCGCTGGCAGCAGCAACCATCGCCGCCGTTTCGTTGTGTCTGATGGCGACACGACCCGAACAATCGACGTGGCACCAGGCAAAGACGCGAAAGTCTCGTTGCCTACTGGTCATTATGAGGTTCGGGATGCAGCCAATGGCCAGGACGTGACCTGGCTGATTGTCTCACCGGATACCTGCTACTTGCCGCAAGACATCAAGGATGGTGCCAGGGTCTTTGGTCTTGCGTCGCATCTCTATGCACTCCGCCATGCCGGCGATGGCGGCATCGGTGACTTCGAGACATTGCGACGGTTCGCACAGCTCACGGAGGAGACCGGCGGACATTATGCCGGGCTCAACCCGCTGCATCACCTGTTCCCTTCGGACCGAAGCCGGGTGAGTCCCTATCAGCCGTCGGACCGGCGATTCGTCGACCCCATCTATATTGATATCGACGGGCTGCTCCGGATGGCCCCGTCGCCCAAGGCAAAATCCTTGGCACAAAGGTCCCGGGCAGCGTTCTCCCGCCTCGAGGGATTGAGCCACGTCGACTATGCAGCCGTGTGGCAGGCCAAGGAAAAAATACTGTCGGCCGCCTTCAAGGATTTCAAGCCTACACCCGCGTTCACGGCATTCGAGACATCCGGTGGTCACGACCTCGAGCGCCACGGGTATTTCGAAGCGACACGTGCGGGCGAAGAGCCTAACCGGCAACGCGTCGCCTATCGGGCCTTCCTGCAATGGGCCGCCGATGAACAGCTTGCGGCGGCGGCACAGCATCACAATCTCTATCGTGACCTGGCACTGGGCTGCGCCTTCGATGGCGGCGAGATTGCCGAGTCTGCCGATCAATTCGCCCATGGTGTTTCGCTCGGCGCACCACCCGACCCATTCTCGCGCGCGGGACAGGTGTGGTCGCTTCCCCCTTTCTCACCACTTGCCCTCGCCAATCACGGCTTCGCCCCCATGCGGAACATTCTCGATGCCAACATGCGGCATGCCGCAGCGCTCCGCATCGATCACATCCTGGGCTTTGCGCGACAATTCTGGGTGCCGCAGGGCGAAGAAGGCCGCTACGGCGCCTATGTGAAATTTCCAATGGCCCATCTGATCGCGGTGACGGCAATCGAAAGCTGGCACCATCACTGCCTGGTCGTCGGCGAAGATCTCGGCACCGTTCCAGACGGGCTCCGTGATGCGCTCGCCGCAGCAAGCATCTTCTCCTATCGGGTCTTGTGGTTCGAGAGGGATGGTCCTGGCTTCAAGGCGCCTGATCAATATCCTCATCATGCGCTCGCCTGTCTCGCATCTCACGACCTTCCGACATTCAAGGGCTGGCGGGCAGAATACGACATCGACATCGACACGGAACTCGGCCGGCTGTCCGCTTCCGAGGCGGGTATCCGGCGGGACGAGCGAACAAAGGAAGTCTCGATCCTTGACCATTTGACCGGCGCGCGCGGCGCAAACGAAGACGAGGCAAATGCGGCGGCGCACGGCTTTCTCGCCGGGACGCGATCGCAGATCATGCTGATCCAGGCCGATGATCTCACGGGGGAGACGGAACCACTGAATGTGCCGGGAACCGACCGCGAGCGGCCCAACTGGCGCCGGCGGCTGAGAGCGACCGTGGAGGAGATACCCAAGCTGCCGTTGGCACAAGCGATCATTTCGCGCGTGAAGAAGGAACGGCCGGGATGAGCGACCGTGTGACCATCGAGCGGGTTGAGCCACTCTCGCACAATTGGGCGCGGCTCGACCGCTACATCATCCGCTACAGGCGCAGTGACGGACGGATGGACAGGCTGATCCGCGAGGTTCATGACCATGGCCATGGGGCCGCCGTGCTTCCCTACGACGCGGCGCGGCGAACCGTGTTGCTGGTGCGGCAGTTCCGGCTTCCGGCCTATCTCAGCGGCACGGACGGCCACATCATCGAAGCCTGCGCTGGACTGCTCGATGGCGATGACCCCGCCGAATGCGCCCGGCGCGAAGCAGAAGAGGAACTCGGCTTCCGGCTCCACAGCCTCCGACAAATGACGAGTGTCTTCTCGACCCCGGGGGCCGTAACCGAGCGGCTGACATTGTTCCTGGCAGACTACGGTGCAGGCGACAAGATCGGTGCCGGAGGCGGACATCCGCATGAGGGCGAAGACATCGAAATTCTCGAACTGCCGTTCGATGAAGTCCGCAGGCTCGCAGCAGATGGCGGTATCATCGATGCCAAGACCGTCATGCTGATCCTGTTCCTGGAGCGTGAGCTTGGGCTTCCGCGGTTATAACACCATCATGGCGAATGACGCGGACTGATGGTTGCGGTGCGGCGTGGTCCGCCGTGACGATGAACTCATGGCCTGAAAAAAGCGGGGCGACGCAACGATAATCGAAACGCTCCGGCACATGCCCCACACAAACAGCCGCCATGTTCAGCATCAAGGCCGCCTGCATCGGGCCATGGACGACGAGACCGGGGTATCCCTCTTCGGCAGCGTAATTGGCATCATAGTGGATGCGGTGGCCGTTGAAGGTGAAGGCTGAGAAACGGAACAGCAGCAGCGGCGTCGCATCGACGGTCCACGTGCGGCCTTCCGGCGGTGGTGGAGGAGAGGCGACCGATACCGCCTTCGGAGCACCGTCGCGGATGACGAGGTCTTGGCGCTCGACAACGGCCAGTTGGCCGTCTGCCTCGATATCGTGGCGAACTGAAACGACATATAGTTGGCCAGTTCGCCCTTCACGATATTTGATGTCCGCCACGGTTGACGTCCGCCGGATCGCCATGCCGACACGGATCGGCCCCAACGTCTCGACCGCACCGCCCGCCCACATGCGGCGCGGCAAGGGAATGGGAGGCAGGAAGTCACCCTTTCTCTCCGATCCGTCGTGGCTGGTATTGGCCGACATCGGCATCGCCGGCGCCAAGGTCCAGTGGAAGCCAGGTGGGCAGATGCCAGGATCCTGACTTTCGAAGAGGTAGGGCGAGAGGGTCGCCCGGTATTCGGCCACCAGCCGCGGAGTCACGATGTCTTCCCGAACCACCCTACGGCCAATCCAGTTTCCGAAAGTCTCGCTCACCTCGATTTGTCCCTTCACATCAACGCTTTTGCCATAAGTTCAGTTTGTTATACTGCCTCAGGTATTCAGCAAACAGGGTCTATGCATGACACCGATCAGCTACGTCAACCTGATGGCAGGGGATCCGGCTCCGCTGTTCATTCAGCGCTCGGGCAGCAATCCGCGCTTTGTCTTCGATACCGCAGCAGGCCGCTACATCGTGTTGTGCCTTGGCGCAACCGCCAGCGACAAACACGCCCAGGCCGCCATCCAGGCGGTGAAGAGCCGGCCACAGTTCTTCGATGATACCACGGGGTCCTTCTTCTTCGTCAGCGTCGACCCTAGCGACGAAGCGGAGAGCCGGATCACCGAGAGCTACCCGGGCTACCGCATCTTCTGGGATTTCGACGGCCAGGTAGGTGCACTTTACGGCGCGTTGCCGGTCGATGCGAAGCCAGGCAGCAGAGGCGTCCAGGTGAGGCGCCTCTGGGTCGTGCTGGACCCCACGCTCAGAGTCATGAAGGTCATTCCATTCGAGCCTGATGGTTCCGACATCAAGGCCTTTTTTGATTATATCGACCACCTGCCGCCGCCCGCACGCTTTGCCGGATTCGAACTGCAGGCGCCAATCCTCGTTTTGCCGAATGTCTTCGAACCCGAACTGTGCCGGCGGCTTATTGGACTATATGAAGCGCACGGCGGTGCGGAATCGGGGTTCATGCGCGAGGTGGATGGCAAGACGGTCACCGTGGCCGACCACAGCCACAAGCGCCGGAAGGACTTTGAGATTGTAGACGATGACTTGATCCGTGAATTGCAGGGACGGTTCAACCGCAGAATAGTGCCGCAAATCCAAAAGGTCCATCAATTCAAAGTGACACGAATGGAGCGCTACATCGTGTCGTGTTATGCAGCGGAGGACGAAGCCCACTTCCGCGCCCATCGCGACAACACGACAAAGGGGACCGCGCACCGCCGCTTTGCTGTTTCGGTAAATCTCAATGAAGATTTCGATGGCGGCGAAGTGAGTTTTCCCGAATATGGCCCGCGAAGCTTCAAGGCGCCGCCGGGCGGAGCGGTGGTGTTTTCATGTTCCCTGCTGCACGCGGTCTCGAAAGTCACCCGTGGACGGCGCTATGCATTTCTGCCCTTCCTTTATGACGACGAGGCGGCCAAAATCCGCGAGGCCAACAACGCCTTCCTGGGGGAAGGCGTGGCGGCGTACAGCCCGACAGGAGAGGGAGCCCGAACGTCACAATGAAGAAGCCGAAGAAACTTCTCAACGATCCGCGCAACGCGACTGCCGAGATGATGGAAGGCCTGGTGCTGGCCAATGATGGCCGGATCACCAAGCTCCCGGATCTGGGCGCCCTGGTGCGCAACAACATTCCGAGTGGGAAGGTGGGGTTGCTGGTGGGTGGCGGTTCGGGTCACGAACCGATTTTCGGCGGCTTTCTTGGGCAAAATCTGGCCGATGGCGCCGCCTGCGGCGAGGTGTTCGCAGCACCTTCGCCCGAGACCATCGTTGCCGCTGCAAAAGCCATCGACAAGGGCAAGGGCGTGCTGTTCGTCTACGGCAACTATGCCGGCGACAACATGAACTTCGACATTGCCGCCGAGCTTCTGGCGGAAGACGGCATCGCGACACAGACCGTGCGCGTGCGGGACGACGTCGCGGCTGCCCCGCCGGAGCGGATGGATGACCGGCGCGGCATTGCCGGCGATGTCTTCGTCATCAAGGCAGCGGGCGGTGCAGCAGCAGAGTTGACGAACCTCGACGATGTCGCGCGCGTGGCGCGCAAGGCCGAAGCCAATACCCGGTCCATGGGGGTGGCGGTTTCGCCGGGCTCCCTGCCGGAAACGGGGAAATGGACCTTCGAACTTGGCGAAGACGAGATCGAGGTTGGCATGGGCGCCCATGGTGAGGCTGGCGTGAAACGCCAGAAGATGGCTCCTGCCGATGAGATCGTCGACCAGATGTTGGCGCCTATCCTCAGCGATCTGCCATTTGGGCGCAACGATGAGGTGGCGCTGCTCATCAACAATCTCGGTGCCTCCACCATGATGGAACTGCTGATCGCAAACCGGCGGGCGCGGCAGATTCTTGATCGCGGGGGGATCAGGGTGCACCGTACGCTGATCGGCGGGTGGCTCACCTCCATGGAGATGGCGGGGTACTCGATCTCGTTGATGAAACTCGATGCCGAACTCAGGCACTACCTCGATCTTCCCAGCTCCTCATTCGGGTTCACGAGCCTGTAATGGATGGCAACGCGGTCAAGGCGATGATGGCGGCGGTTTCGGAGGCCATCATCGACAGTGTCGATTTGCTCACGGAGGCCGACCGCGCCACGGGTGACGGCGATCACGGTGTGGGGATGCGCCGCGGCTTCGAGGCGGCACGCCATGCTCTCGAAACCCTGAACGAACCCACGCCTGACCAAGTGATGAAATCAGTGGGCACGGCGGTCATGTCGAAGGGCGGTGGTGCATCCGGCGCCATCTTCGGCACCTTGTTCCGGTCTGGCGCCAAGACGCTCGAGGGCAAGAGCGAGTTCGATGCTCAGGGTCTCGCCGCGTTTCTCAAAGCAGGTTGCGAGGCGGTCCAGAAACGTGGTGGGGCTGGGCCGGGGCAGAAAACCATGATCGACGCCCTACTGCCGGCGGCCGATGCGGCCGGTGCCGGTCACGGTTCACTTCAGGACGCCGTGAAGGCAGCGGCACATGCCGCGAAGGATGGAGTCGAGGCGACACGCTCCATGCTCGCCACGACCGGAAAGGCGCGGTCCCTTGCCGAGCGCAGCCTGGGCCATGTCGACCCTGGCGCACTGTCGGTGTCGATCATCCTGCAAGCAATGGCTGACTACACCGCAGCCGCTTAGACCTTCGCCGTATCCAGCTTGTTGAGGGCGTCGACGTTGGCAGCAGACGCCCCCTTGGGATCGAATTCCGAGGCGAGGAAGGTGTCCACAATGGCCTTGCCGAGTTCCGGCCCGATGACGCGCGCACCCATGGTGATGATCTGGGCATTGTTGGAGGTCGCCGCCTTGCCCGCCGAATAGGTATCGTGGGCCTGGGCGGCGCGGATGCCCGGCACCTTGTTGGCGGAGATGCACACGCCGATGCCAGTGCCGCAGCACATGATGGCGCGGTCGAACTTGCCTTCCACCACCTGGCGGGCAACGCCGGACGCCAGGTCGGCGTAGAATCCGGACGCGCTCAGATTGGTGACCTCGTGTACGCCTTTGTCCCTGAGATGAGCTTCCACCGCGTCGAGAAGGGGTTTGCCGGCGCTGTCGGCCGCCAATGCGATTTTCATGTTCGTTCTCCCAATGCGGCCGTCACGGCCTCGATGATGCCAATGTAACCTGCGGCGTTCCAGGCGGAGCGCCCGATGAACAGCCCGTCAATATCCGATCGCTTCGCCAGATCGCAACAGTTCTGCGGGTTGACGCTGCCACCGTAGAGAATCGGAAGCGGCTCCCCCGCCAACCCGGCGGTCAGATGCTTGAGCTTCTTGTGCTGCTCATTGGCGAAATCCGGGTCGGCGGGAACGCCACCCTCGCCGATCGACCATACGGGCTCATAGGCGATGATGACCTTGCCAGGTGCCGTCTTGCCGACATCGCGGAGCGCATAACGTGTCTGCTTGGCGAGAACATCGGCCGTTGCCCCGGCATCATATTCTGCCCGCGTGTCGCCGATGCAGACCAATGCAATGAGGCCGTGCCTCAGCGCTGCCTGGACCTTCAAGGCGACCGTCTCGTCCGTCTCACCGAAGAAGGTCCGCCGCTCGCTGTGGCCCAATTCCACGATCGCCGCCCCGCAGTCCTTGACCATGGGCGGCGAGACTTCGCCGGTCCAGGCGCCCTGGTCATCCCAGTGCATGTTCTGGGCTCCGATCTTCACCTTGGTGCCACGCAGAATGTCTGCCACTTCGGCGATATAAGGGAAGGGTGGGATGATGAAGGGTTGTGCGAATTCCGCGTTTGCAGCTGGCGATGCCTTCAGCGTTTCAGCGAAGGCGCGGGCATCGCTCCGCACCTTGTTCATCTTCCAGCTGGTGCCGATCCAGGGGATTTTGCGCGCCATCAATTGTATCCCGTGTTGGTATGGGGTGCCCAATAGGCTACCGATTCACGCAAGGCCGCGACGACATTGCGATCCGTCGGCTCACGCTCGCGAAAGGCCAGTTCGAGGCAGAGTTCGTTATCGGTGCCGCCTCCGGCCTTCACCGTCTCCAGCAACTTCTCCGGCGTGATGCGGCCGTCCGCGTTGTACTGGGCAGTAAACGGCCAATGGCCTCCCTTGTTCATCGACGATTGCTTGATGTGAATGATCGGCGATTGGGTGGCGAAGCTCTCGGCCCAGGCGAACGGATCGACATCCCTGGGATCAGGCGAACTGACATCGCCGTGATCGATATCGACCATCGGCTTCAGGGGAATGGGCAGATCCGCCTCATCTATCCAGTCCTGCAAGTGCTGCGTGGCCTTCAGCGTATGGCCAAGCTCACGGCCGACTGACATGGGCTCCCAGAACAACCACGTGAGACCCCGCGCCTTGGCGTGTTCTGCGACATCGCGCCAGCAATCCAACGCGATCTGCAACAGTTCGGCCCGGCGGGCCGGATCGTCGTAGTCGCGGTAGGTGAAAATACCGAACTGGGTGCCGATGGCAGGTGTTCCCAGATCGCTGGCAATATCGGCCATGCCCTTGAACCACTTGACATAATAGGCACGCACCTCGGCATCCGGATGGGCGAAGTGATTGAGCCGGCCATAGGGTCCGGTCATGATGGACGTGATCTTGGCACGCTTGACCGCCAGCGCTCTGGCCATGCGATCGGTGAGGCGTTTTGCCGTCGAGGCCTGCCACGACGGGTTGATGAATTCATGCACCAGCTGGATGTGGCCGATGCCTATGTCGTCAGCCAGTACACCGATCAAGTCCTCCGGTTCCGCAAAGCGATTGACCAGCGGATTTGTGTTGACCGAGAGCGAAAAACCCATGTGTCCGTCCCGCCGTTGCTGCGGCGCAGTATCGAATTCTGTTGACACAGGACCATATCTGAAAAATATTGCAGCTCAAGAAAAAAAATGCATGCAAATTGGGAGAGGCGTTGACGCTGCACCAGACAGTCCTGCAGGTGGACGAGGAGGCTGCATTGGCCGCCCGTGCCGCGTGGCTGCATTTCGCCGGGGGCAAGACCCAAGGTGAAGTTGCCGAACTGCTTGGCGTGCAGAGCACCAAGGCCCATCGCCTGATCGCCCGGGCCCGCAGCGAAGGCCTGATCCGCGTGTTCGTCGAAGGACCCATTGCCGGCTGCATCGCACTCGAAGAGCAACTCAAGGCACGTTACGGGCTCGGCCATTGTGAAGTTGTTCCCAACATCGATGAAGGCGAGCTTCCGCTCCGCACGCTTGGCATGGCGGGCGCCCGCTACATTCGGAACATGATCGAGAGTGAGCGTCATGGCCTGATCGGTTTCGGCCACGGGCGCACACTTGCAGCGGCCATCGATTTGATGCCGGGCGTGCCGGCCAAGGGCGCCCGGTTTGTTTCGCTGCTGGGTGGTTTGACGCGGCGTTTTGCGGCAAGCCCATTCGACGTGATTCACAAGCTGGCGGAGCGCACGGGTGCCGAGGCCTATGTGATGCCGGTACCGTTCTTCGCCAACACGGCCAAGGACCGGCGCGTTCTGGAATCGCAATATGGCGTCTCGGATGTCATCGCCATGGCGCGCAAGGCAGATGTCTATGTCGCCGGCATCGGTGAGGTCGAGCGGAGCAGTTTTATTGCATCCGCAGGCATGCTTGATGAAGAGGACATCGAGGAAGTGATGAAGACCGGCGCATGCGCCGAAATTCTCGGGCACTTCTTCAATGCCGAAGGTGCGCGCCTGCCAAACTCGGTCAGTGACCGCGCCATGGCGCCGCGCTTTGACGATCTCAGGTCACACAGGATTGTCGCCCTTGCTGGCGGCACATCGAAAACTCAGGCGATCCGCGCCATTCTGGCCAACGGACTTCTTTTCGGCCTGATCACCGACGAGGCGACTGCAAGGCGTCTTGTCGACTCCAACCCGGGACGTGAGCCCGGCAACAAGAACGGGAAATCCGCACCGGGCTAATTGAACGTGCTTGACCCCCAAATATAACGGAGGAATGGGAAATGTACGATAAGGAAAAAGGCCTCTTTGATGCCTTCGTGGCCAAGAAACTGAGCCGCCGCGAATTGTTGAAGACGACCGGCAAGATGGGCCTTTCGGCCAGCACGGCCGGCATGCTGCTCACCCAGGCACAGACCCGCGCCATGGCAGCCGACTTCGACTGGATGAAGCACAAGGGCAAGTCACTGAAGCTGCTGCTCAACAAGCATCCCTATGCCGATGCCATGATCGCCAATATCCAGACGTTCAAGGATATGACGGGCATGGAGATCTCGTGGGATATCTTTCCGGAGGACGTCTACTTCGACAAGGTGACGGCGGCCCTGTCGTCCGGATCCAGCGAGTATGATGCCTTCATGACCGGCGCCTACATGACCTGGACCTATGGCCCGGCAGGCTGGATCGATGACCTCAACGACTTCATCAAGGACCCGGCCCAGACGAACCCGAACTACAATTGGGACGATGTGCTGCCAGGGCTTCGCGCGTCCACCTCGTGGAACGGCGTTCCCGGTGGTGAACTCGGGTCTTCGGACGCCAAGCAGTGGTGCATTCCGTGGGGCTATGAGCTCAACAACATCTCCTACAACAAGACGATGTTCGACAAGGTCGGTGTGCAGCCGCCGAACAACCTCGGCGAAATGGTCGAAATCTCGGCCAAACTCACCAAGGACCTCGGCGGGCCGTACGGCATCGGCGTGCGCGGGTCGCGGTCGTGGGCCACGATCCATCCGGGCTTCCTGTCGGGCTATGCCAACTTCGGCGAGAAAGACTTCAACGTTGCCGACGGCAAGCTGAAGGCCGCGATGAACACGGCCGGCTCGAAGTCCTTCCACAAGGACTGGGTCAAGATGATCCAGGATTCAGGACCCAAGAACTGGTCGACCTACACCTGGTATCAGGTCGGCACGGACCTCGGTGCCGGCGCCTCTGCCATGATCTTCGACGCCGACATCCTCGGCTACTTCATGAACGGCGGCGACAACAAGGAAGCTGGTCACCTGGGATATGCGCCGTTCGCGGCCAACCCGGCTGCTTCCGCGCCCACGCCGAACGTGTGGATCTGGTCGCTGGCGATGAATGCCGCCGGCAGCCAGAAGGACGCCACCTGGTACTTCCTGCAGTGGGCGACCTCCGTCGAACATGACCTGTTCGGCGCCCGCAAGATGGACTTCGTCAACCCGGTCCGCGCCTCCGTCTGGAAGGACGAGGAGTTCCGCAACCGCATCGACAAGTCCTATCCGGGCTACCTGCATCAGCATGACGTCTCGGCCCCGGGCGCGAAGATTTACTTCACCGCCCAGCCGCTGTTCTTCGACCTCACCACTCTGTGGGCCGAAACGCTGCAGAAGATGGTGGCGAATGAGGTGCCGGTGGACGAAGGCCTCGACGCGATGGCGACCGAAATCGACAACAAGCTGGTTGAAGCAGGCCTCGGCTAAGGTCTGACCAGACGGCGCGCGGGAGACCGGCTCCCTGCGGTTCCCGCGCGCCTCACCCATCCTTCAAGCACAAGGCTCGCACGCACCATGACCGCCGCCGCCCACACACACCAACCCGTGAAGCAGAGCCGCTTCATGCGCCGGGCTCTTCCCTACATTCTCAGCCTGCCCGCACTTCTGATGTGCATCGGCATCCTGATTCCATTTTTCACGGCGGTCTACTATTCCTTGCTGCGTTACCGGATGAACCTTCCCGCCATGAAGGGCTTCATCTGGTTCGACAATTATCTCAATTTCTTCACCGATCCGAAGTTCTGGAACACGGTCTATATCTCGCTCGTTTATGCCGCCCTCACCGTCGGCCTCGAACTCGCCCTTGGGCTTGGCATTGCGCTGCTGCTACAACGGCCATCGCGCTTCAACAATGTGGTTTCAATTCTGCTTCTGTTGCCGCTCATGACGGCACCGGCGCTGGCCGCGCTGATGTGGAAGCTGATGACCCATCCGGATTTTGGCATTCTCAGCTACCTCCTGACACTCGTTGGCATCACCGACTTCAAATGGGCGTCGGACCCAAAGACGGCATTGCTGACGGTGCTGCTGGTGGACATGTGGGTCTATACACCCTTCATCATGATCCTTCTGCTTGCGGGTCTGCGTTCATTGCCCAAGGCGCCCTTCGAGGCTGCAGCTCTCGATGGCGTTCCGCGGAGTTTCGTGTTCTTCCGCATCACATTGCCGATGCTGATGCCCTACATCATCACCGCGACCCTGTTCCGGCTGCTCGATTCCATCCAGCAATTCGACATCATCTACGCGATGACCCAAGGCGGGCCCGGCGACAAGCTGCTGGTCTTTCAGGTGCAGGCCTATCTTGACTTCTTCCAGTCCACCAATGTCGGGCGTTCGGCAGCGCTGATGATCATTCTATGGGCGATCACCTATGCGCTCTCCAACGTCTTCATCAAGCAGTGGCTCAAGCTGCGCGAACGCGCCCACGGAGCGGCATAGATCATGGACCACACTTCAACATTCGAAAAGGCGCTGCGCGGTGTGCTCATCACACTGGTGCTGATCTTCTTTCTGTTTCCGATTCTGTGGATCTTCCTGATGTCGTTCCAGACGAACGAGACGATCCTGCGCATTCCGCCATCACTGGTGTTCACACCCATCTTCGACAACTACTGGGCGCTGGTGACGGGGGAGCTTCGCACTGCAGCCGGCAGCCTGCAGCTCGACTTCATGAAGAACCTGTGGAATTCGGTGCTGCTGTCAGTCTGTTCGGTGGCGCTGTCGCTTCTGTTCGGCGTGCCTGCCGCCTATGCCTTCGCTCGCTTCAAGTTCCGGCTGGGCGAGGACATTGCCTTCACGCTGCTCTCCTTCCGGTTCGCGCCACCGCTCCTGGTGCTGCTGCCGCTCAGCCTGTATTTCAAGAGCCTCGGCCTTACCAACACCTATGTGGGCCTGATCTGGGTCTACCAGCTGATCTGCCTGCCATTGATCTTGTGGATCGTGCGCGGGTATTTCGAGGATATCAGCCCGGATATCGAATATGCCTATCGCATTTCTGGCAACAGCTGGTGGAAGACCTTCCTCAAGATTTCATTGCCGCTGGCCAGGCCGGGCATTGCGGCGGCCGGATTGCTCGCTTTCATCTTCGCGTGGAACAACTTCGTGTTCGCCCTCATCCTGGCGTCGGCAGACAAGCAACCGGTCACCGTTGGCGCGCTCGCCTTCGTCACGGCATCTGGCATCCAATACGGACAGATTGCAGCGGCCATCATCCTGTCGATCACGCCGACACTGCTTCTCGCCCTCTATGCTCAACGCTACCTCGTCGAAGGTCTGTCCATGGGAGCCGTGAAGGGATGAGCCAGCTCGCACTCAAATCGCTCAGCAAGTCGTATGGCGCCTTCAAGGTCTTCGATGGACTGAACCTCGACGCCGGTTCGGGTGAGATCGTGGTCATCTTCGGCGGCTCGGGCACCGGCAAGACGATCCTGCTGCGCCTCATTGCTGGCGTCGAGGAGCCTACCGCCGGGACTATCGAACTCGACGGCCATGACGTCTCCGACATCGCGCCAGAACATCGAAACGTCGGCATGGCGTTCCAGAACTTTGCCCTGTTCCCGCATATGTCAGCTGCCGAGAACATCGCAACGCCGCTCAAGGCCCAAGGCAAGAGCGCCGACGCGGTAAGGGCCGGGATTGACCGGGTCGCGAAACTGCTCAAGATCGACCATGTCCTCGGCCACGCGCCGCGTGAACTGTCAAACGGCCAGAAGCAGCGCACCGCCCTTGCCCGCGCACTCGCGGCCGAGCCCCGCATCCTGTTGCTGGATGATCCGCTGCGCAATGTCGACGCCAAGCTCCGCTTCGAGATGCGGCTCGAATTGCCCCGCTTGCTGCGGCAGAGTGGTGCAACCGTGCTCTATGTGACCCAAGACTACAAGGAAGCCATGGCTCTTGCGGACCGCATCGCCGTACTGGCGGACGGCAAGTTCGTGCAAGTTGCAACACCTGAGGATATTTATCTGAAGCCGGCCACACTTGGCGTCGCACGCCTGTTCGGTGATCCCGCCATCAACACGGCGAAGACAGTCATTGAAATGAAGAACGGCATGGCGTCGGCAAAAGTGGGTGGGCGAGACATCCCGTTGCCGGCTTCTCTTGCAGCAGCCGCCGGCCGTGGCATCACTTTCGGTGTCAGGCCAGAAGCCGTCAATATCCTCTCTCCGGGATCCGATGGCCTCACCGCCTCCGTCGTCGCAGTGACCCCGCTCAACGAGCGCACCGTCCTGTTGCTCCAATCGCCTGACGGATGGGAGTTCCTCGCTTCGCTGCCCGCGTCCTCCACATCAATTCCCGAACCGGAAACAGACGTCGTCGTCGACTTCGATCCCTCGGGGACCCATTTCTTCGATTCCCAGAGTGACGAGCGTCTCCATGGCTGAACTGGTTCTCTCCAAGGTCGACAAGATCTATCGCTCGCGCGGCAAGAAATCCGTTCACGCGGTGAAAGCCTTCGATCTCACGGTGAAGGCCGGCGAGATCGTGGCGCTTCTGGGCTCGTCAGGCTGCGGCAAGACATCGACACTGCGCATGATTGCGGGGTTCGAGGACGTGACCAGCGGTACGATCACGCTGGGCGGCAGGGAGATCCACACCCTGGCGCCCTCGGCACGGGGCGTTGCCATGGCCTTCGAGGCTTATTCGCTCTATCCCCCACTCACCATCGGCGAGAACATCGCCTTCGCTCTCAAGGCGGCCAAGCTACCGGTGTCCGAAGCCGACGCCAAGGTGAAGGATATCGCCCGGATGCTGGAAATTTCCGACATTCTTGGGAAGTACCCAAGCTCTGTCTCAGGCGGACAGCAGCAGCGCGCCAGCCTTGGCCGTGCCCTCGTCCGCTCTGCGGATCTCTATCTCCTCGACGAACCGATGGGCCAGCTCGAGCCGCAGCTTCGTGCCGTATTGCGCGGCCGAATCAAGCACTACCTCCGCGAACACAAGTGCACGACGATCCTCGTCACCCATGATCAGACAGAGGCCAACGCGCTGGCGGACAGAATCGCAGTGATGGAAGACGGCATGTTGCAGCAGTACGCAACGCCAGCCGAACTGAAGGCACGGCCGGCCAATCTGTTCACCGGCACCTTCATCGGAGAGCCACCGATGAATATCTTTGACGCCACACCGAGTATCGCCTCAGGTGAGGTTCGCTTCGACCTCGGGAACGGCAACGTACTGACCTACAACGTGAGTGAATTGTCCGATACGGTCACGGCGCTGATCGCCAAGATGCCGCAACTCGTCATCGGGATCAGGCCACATGCATTGCATGTCGCCGAAGGGCCAATAAGAGCGACCATCATGTCTTGCCAGTGGTTGGGTGACCAGACACATGTCGCGGCAGATGTCGGCGGCAAGACCGCGGTATCGGTGGCCCATGACCGGGTCGATCTTTCGCCCGGCAGCGACGTCTCGCTCTCGGTCTCCGCCGCAGATCTTCATCTTTTCGATCCGTCGACGGGACATGCCATTGCCCATGGGAGCGACATGGCATGAGCGAAGGCATCCTTGTCGGCATAGATGCCGGGACATCGGTCATCAAGTCCATCGCCTTCACGGCTGCAGGCGAGCAGATTGCTTCTGCCGCCATTCCGAACAGTTACGCCACGCTCACCAATGGCGGCGTCGAACAGGACATGGCACGGACATGGCGGGATGCAGCCACGACCCTGAAGCAGTTGTCAGAGAAGATTCCCGATCTTTCCTCCCGCATCATCGCCATTGCCGTCACCGGGCAGGGCGATGGAACCTGGCTTGTGGACAAGGCCGGGGAACCTGTGGCGCCTGCGTTCCTGTGGCTTGACGCGCGAGCGGCGTCGATCGCCGAGGATTTCACCCGGCACAAGGACTATCCGGCGCATTATCAACGCACAGGGACCGGCGTGAACGCCTGCCAGATGAGCACACATCTTGCGTGGCTGACACGCCATCAGCCAGAGGTCATCGCCAAGGCTACCACGGCTTTCCATTGCAAGGACTGGCTTTACTTCAAGCTGACGGGCCAGCGGGCCACAGATCCGTCGGAAGCCAATTTCACTTTTGGCCAATTCCGCACGCGTTCCTATGCGCCGGACATCCTGGATGCGCTCGGTGCTGCCGACGCGAAGCGTCTCCTGCCGACCATCATCGAAGGTACCGAATGCTGTCATCCTCTTTCACCAGAGGCGGCGTCATTGACGGGCCTGCTTGCCGGTACGCCAGTGATACTTGGCTACGTCGATGTCATGTGCACGGGCCTTGGCGGAGGACTTTATGATCCACAGGGCCGCGTCGGCTGCACCATCGTCGGATCAACCG
Organism: uncultured Aestuariivirga sp.; assembly: GCA_964510815.1. Taxonomy (GTDB): domain Bacteria; phylum Pseudomonadota; class Alphaproteobacteria; order Rhizobiales; family Aestuariivirgaceae; genus Aestuariivirga. The sequence goes on along the minus strand of CAZECZ010000024.1, from coordinate 17,842 downwards.
GCATGCACATGCGGATCGCGCCTTCCGCAGACCGGGTTCGGCTCAATCCGGAAATGTCCGGCTATACCATGGCCTTTCCGGTGCCCAACATGTACGCGCAAATGCAATCGAACATGGCCTCGACCTTGAACATCGACTGGCTGCTGGATGTGGCCATCGGCGTTCTCCAAACCGAAGGTGTCGAGCGGTCTCGCGGGGACCTGTTGAAAGGCATGGATGACCGCATCATGTCGCGGCCGGCAGGCCGACTGCTCTATCATCCCTATATCTCCAAGGCTGGCGAGCGCGGCCCCTTCATGGAACCTGCCGCTCGCGCCATGTTCACCGGCCTCGAGGTCGGCATGGGCTACTCCGACATGATGCGCGCCGTATTCGAAGGGCTGTGCTTCGCGGCGCGCGACTGCTACGGGACGATGGGCGATATTCCGCGAGAGGTGAGAATCACCGGCGGTGCAGCCCGCTCGAAGGCCCTTCGCATCATGCTTGCCAGTGCGCTGAACGCAGGCGTTCGAACATCCGCGCGTGCAGAAGCTGGCGCTGCTGGCGCCGCCATGATGGCTGCCGTCCAGCAGAAACTCTATCCGGATATGAGCCAATGCGTCGCCAAATGGGTGGATCCGCTTCTTGGTGATACCACGGAGCCAGACGCGGCGCTGGTATGCACATACGACACCACTTTTTCACATTACAAGCAGACACGAGAGACCATGCGGCCGATCTGGCGCGCCATGTCCGCTTCAGCCCGGGACCTTCAATCATGACTCGTAAACTTGCGATCATCGGCGATCTCTTCATGCTCTCCCGCATGTTCGAGCAGGCCCTGCTGGAGCGATGCCGCCTGCATGATCTTGACATCCGCATGCACGACTTCCCGTGGCCTGATGCTCCGATGGAGCATGGCTATGCCGTGAAGGGCATGGACGGCCTCAAGGAATATATGGGAACGGCAGATGAAGTGGTCGAACTGACCGGGGATGCCGAGATGCTCGTCACTCATCTGGCCCCGCTGTCCGCAGATATCATGGACCGCCTGCCAAATCTGAAATTCGTGGCCGTGTCGCGCGGTGGCCCGGTCAACATCGACATGAAGGCTGCACGGGAGAGGAACATCCTCGTCGTCAATACGCCGGGCCGCAATGCCAGTGCGGTGGCCGAATTCACCATCGGTGCCATTCTTGCCGAAACGCGCAACATCACGCGGGGCCACGATGCGTTGCGCCGCGGTGAATGGCGTGGAGATCTCTATCGGGCCGATCTGGCCGGGGAGGAGCTCTCCGAGATGACGGTCGGGATCATCGGTTACGGGCAGGTCGGCACTCGCGTGGTCAAGCTGCTGAAGGCCTTCGGATGTCGCATCCTCGTCAGCGATCCCTATGTTCAGCTGTCGGCCAGCGATCTCAATGACGGCGTGATCCAGACGTCGCTTGACCGCGTTCTGGCCGAGTCGGATGTCGTCTCCATGCATCCGCGCGTCACGGCCGAGACCACGAAGATGATCAACAGCGATACGCTATCGCAGATGAAGAAGGGTTCTTACTTCATCAATACCGCGCGTGGCCCACTGGTCGACTACGATGCGCTCTACGACGCGCTGGCATCGCAGCATTTGCGCGGCGCCATGCTCGAGACCTTCGATGTGGAGCCGACACCGAAGGATGCGCGCATCCTTCAGTTGCCGAACGTCACGCTGACACCGCACATTGCCGGCGCTTCGGTGAAGACGGTGAGCTATGCGGCCGGGCTGGCGGCCGAGGAAGTGCGCCGCTATCTTGACGGCGAACCGCCGCTGAACAGGTGCTGAGGCGGCCCATATGAAGGATCTGGGGTCAGTCGATCTCGTCGTCATTGGAGGTGGCATCAACGGTGCCGGAATCGCCCGGGATGCGGCGGGCCGTGGTCTCTCCGTCATCCTCTGCGAAAAGGACGATCTTGCGCAAGGCACCTCGTCACGGTCCGGAAAACTGATCCACGGCGGCTTGCGCTATCTCGAATATTACGAGTTCCGTCTTGTGCGCGAGGCACTGATTGAGCGCGAGGTGCTGCTTGCTGCAGCGCCCCATATCGTCTGGCCGATGCGCTTCGTGTTGCCCCATTCGCCGGAGCAGCGTCCAGCCTGGATGGTGCGCCTAGGACTCTTCCTTTACGATCACCTTGGCGGACGCAAGAAATTGCCGGGGTGTCGCAACATCGACCTCATACGCGATCCCGAAGGCCAGCCCATCAAGGAGTCCTACAAGCGAGCCTTCGAATATTCCGATTGCTGGGTGGATGACGCGCGACTGGTGGTGCTCAATGCACTGGATGCGAGAGAGCGCGGCGCGACCGTGCTCACGCGGACGGCGGCAACTTCCGCCCGTCGCGTTGACAAGAACTGGGAGATCGAGTTCACGGACGCCGAAGGTGAGCAGTCGAAAGTTCGATCAAGGGCCATCGCGAATGCTGCCGGTCCATGGGTTGAGGATGTCATCGGCCGCGTCACAGGTGCCAATGCGGCGCGCCGGGTTCGGCTGGTCAAGGGCAGCCATATCATCGTGCCGAAATTCTGGGCGGGGCCTCAAGCCTATCTGTTCCAGAACACGGACAAGCGGGTCATCTTCGTCAACCCCTATGAGGGGGACATGGCGCTCATCGGCACGACCGATATCCCCTACGATGGAAGGCCAGAGGATGTTGCCATCGACAACCAGGAGGTGAACTATCTCATCGCTGCGGTAAACCGCTACCTCAAGACGCCATTGACGCCGGAAGACGTCGTTCACAGATTCTCCGGCGTGCGGCCGCTCTACGATGACAGTGCCGCAAATCCCTCTGCTGTAACGCGCGATTACGTTTTCGACGTCGACGGCAGCCCGCCCATGCTGTCGGTGTTCGGCGGCAAGATCACGACCTATCGCAAGCTCGCCGAACATGCACTCGAGAAGCTGAAGCCGCTCTTCCCGCAGATGAAGCCGGCCTGGACGGGGGGCTCGGCGCTGCCCGGCGGAGACATGGCAAATGCCGACTTCGAGGGGTTTCTCGCTGATTTCGGCCGGCGACATCCGTGGCTGCCCGAAGACCTAGCCCATCACTACGGACGTCTCTACGGCACAAGGGCCGACCGGGTCATCGCAGATGCCAGGGACATGGACGGGTTGGGACGGCACTTCGGCGGCCAGCTCTACGAGCGCGAAATCGCCTATCTGTGCGCGGAGGAGTGGGCCGTGACGCCAGAAGATATCCTCGAACGCCGGACCAAGCATGGCCTGCACCTGACGGGCCATCAGCGCGGCGCAGTCCGCTCCTTCATGAACCGCTGAAATACCCGGCTTGTGTCCTGCGACCGGTGGGCTACCATGGCCAACCATGAGCGAGGATGACGAACAGGTTGCCGGCGAACGCGTCGCCTGGCCAATGGAGCGCCTGGTACGGTTGGTCAGGGCGCGCGAACACGAGGGCAACCTCAATCCGGCCCAGTGGGAAGCTTTGCGCTACCTTCGGCGCGCCAACCGGTTTTCCAATTCACCCGGTGCCCTTACCCTTTTCCTAGGCGCGACCAAGGGCACCATCTCGCAAACCCTGATGGCGCTGGAGCGCAAGGGACTCATCACGAAGGCACCCAGACCAGATGAGAAGCGCTCGATCGCGCTTTCGCTGACGGCAAGAGGCGAGGACCAGCTCGCACAGGATCCATGGCGGGAACTGGCAGAATCGGCAGACCGGCTTGGCAACAAGACGCGGCGGAGACTGGCGAAAGGTTTGCGGGAACTGCTCGATTCAGAACTGCAACGCGGCCGTCACAAGAGTTTCGGCCAATGTTCCACGTGCAGGTATTTCCGGGAGAAGAGCCGCGATATCGAGGCCGGTGGACCACACTATTGCATGCTCTTCGAGGTTGCGCTGTCGTCAAATGATGCCAGCCGTATCTGCCTGGAACATGAGCCGCGATGACAATCGGAACGACAGCGTGAACGAGCCCCTGCCGGTCGCTGAGCGATGGTACGAAATTCAGGACATGGGCGGCGGCGTCCATCGCATTCTCGAAAGCCATGTTGCGCCCTGGATGAGGTGCAACATGTGGCTCATCAGCGGGCGTGACCGCGACTTGCTCGTCGATAGCGGCATGGGCATCAAGCCGCTCAAGGCTGAAATCACGCGGCTGCGGGAACGGCCCGTCGTCAACATCTGCACCCATTGCCATTTCGACCACGTTGGCTGCTCCCACGAATTCGATGAGAGGCTGGGGCATGGGCTGGACGCCGACGTCCATGCCCATCCCGATCTTGACCGGACCTGCGCCCGCGATTGGATCAAGGGAGAGCTGCTTACGGCCCTTCCGCATGAAGGTTATAGCCTTGAGTCTTACAGCGTGACGCCGGCGCCGCTCACAGGGCATGTTGACGACGGTGACGTGCTGGACGTTGGCGACCGCAGTTTTCGCGTTCTCCATCTGCCGGGGCACGCCCCCGGCTCCATCGCCATCTACGAGACTGCTACGAAAACGCTCTTCAGCGGCGACGTGATCTACGACGGACAACTGATCGACAATGCCTGGCACTCGAATGCCGTCGACTATCGCCGCTCGCTGGCGCGACTTCGCGAGTTGCCGGTCGACACCGTACATGCCGGACACGAGCCGTCGTTCGGGCGTGCCCGGCTGCACGCATTGATCGATGCCTACCTGTCTGGCGAAAACCGAATCACGGACGTGACGGGTTGGCTGGCGGAGAGGAACGGCGTCAGGCAATCCTCAGCGTGACCTTACCGACGGCCCGGCCGCTTTCGAGAAGGGCATGGGCCGCGCCGGCCTTTGCCAGATCAAATGATTCAGCCAGGCGGATTTGCAGCTTCCCCGCTGCAATCAATTCCAGCCCGTTGCGGATGATGGCGGCCTGCTCTCGCAGCCGAGGGTCGAGGCCCTTCCACATCGGCGTGAGCATCATCACGTTATGAATGGAAAGATTGTTGTTGTAGGCGGTGAGGTCTGCATCGTCTCCCGGCGTTCCCATCAAGGTGACGATGCGGCCATAGGGCGCCATGGCGCGATAGGTCTGCTGCATGACATCCGCACCGGCATTGTCAAAAGCGACATGAACACCGCTGCCTGACCAGCGCAGCGCCTCATCGGCGAAATCGGTGTCGCGATAGTTGATGGCGGCTTCTGCACCGAGGTCGAGGACAATCCGTGCCTTTTCGGCCGAACTTACGGTGGCCGCAACCCGTGCCCCCTCAAGGACAGCAAGCTGTACCGCAACATGGCCTGTGCCGCCAGCGCCGCCGTGGATCAACACACACTCCCCACGTTGCACCCGGGCGCGGTCCACGAGTGCTTCCCAGCAGGTGATGGTAACAAGCGGCATGGCCGCTGCGGTGAGATCATCGACGGTGTCGGGCACCTTCGCCAGCTGCCATTCAGGTACCACGGCAGCCTCCGCGTAGGTGCCCATGGTCCCGCCAATGCCACCGTTGCAGAAACAGACGCGATCACCCGGCTTTACCATCGTGACCATTGATCCAACGGCTTCGACAATCCCCATGCCGTCATGCCCCAGGACGAAAGGTTCGGGCCCTTCCAGATAGCCGCCGAGTTGCCGGAAGAAGACATCGGCGGGATTGAGCGCAGCGGCCTTGAGTCTGATGAGAACGTCTTGGGTTTCTCCCGGCCAGGCGAGATCGACGTCTTGCATCTGCAGGACGTCAGGACCGCCCTTGGCCGTCGCAACCATTGCCTTGATCTTCATCGAATGATCCTTGTTGGTCGTTTCAGGGGACTAGCTGATCGCATACTGAGCCTAGGTGATCCGGGTCAAAGGGTCGAGCCCGCGCAGCGCGGACTGAAAAATTGCATTGCCGCTAGGTCATTTAGCGGTAGACTTACCATCGAACTGCCAGCCCACCTCGTCTCTCGACCAAGTCCAATTGATAGGATAGTGTTTTTCCAGCCCGATCACATCCGGTCTGGTTCGAGCGTTCAAGAAACACCAGTCCAACAGGGAGGACGACAAAGACATGCAAAAGACCCTTAAGGCTCTAGCCGTGGCCGCTATCCTGTCAGCGGCAAGCTTCACGGCCGCTATTGCGGCTGCGCCGGAATCGACCGACCCGATCCGTATCCCGATCAACGAGTGGACCGGGCAGCATATCTCCGCCCACATCACCGGCGAATTGCTGAAGAAGATGGGATACAACGTTGAATATGTAACAGCCGGTGCCGTGCCGCAATTTGCTGCCATCGCCCAGGGCACGCTCAATCTGCAGCCCGAGGTGTGGGACAACAATGTCGGCGATATCTATCCCAAGGCTGTCGAGAGTGGCGATATCATACAGATCGGACCATTGGGCCTTACGCCACGTGAAGGCTGGATGTATCCGCCTTATGTGGAAGAACAGTGCCCGGGGCTTCCGGATTGGAAGGCCTTCGTAGACTGCGCCCAGGTTTTTGCCACGCCAGAGACCTTCCCGAAGGGGCGGCTCATCACCTACCCGGCTGACTGGGGCACACGATCGAAGGACCTCATTGAAGCTTCAGGTATTCCCTTCCAGCCCGTCGCCGGCGGCAGCGAAGGCGCCATGGTGGCCGAACTCAAGAGCGCTTATGCCGCCAAGCAACCTATCGTCATGATGTTCTGGGCACCTCACTGGATCCACGCCGAGCTGAAGTTCAATTGGGTCGATCTGCCAGCCTATGACGACAACTGCGGCACCGACGCCAGCCTTGGCATGTATCCCGACAAGGTGAACGATTGCGGCTTCGCCCAGGCCAATATCGGCAAGATCGTCAACAAGGGTTTCAAAGACAAGTGGCCGGCAGCCTACAAACTGGTCGAAACGATCAAGATCGACAATGACACCCAGAACAAGATGATGCTGGAGATCGACAACAACGGCCGCAAGATCGAAGAGGTCGTCGATGAATGGCTCAAGGCCAACGAAGCCACCTGGAAGCCGTGGGTGGACGGCGCCAGCATGTAGATGAATGCGGCGCCAGACGGCGCCGGTAAAAAACCAGCCGGGATGCTCGTCCAGACATCCCGGCAATTCCCGGTGAGTTGCGTACGATAACGGGGAAGGGGCTCGCATCGTGGCAAAATCCGATATGCCGCCCGCGGACAAGCGGCCGGTCAAGCTATCCTGCAGGCACGTGTGGAAGGTCTACGGATCACGGCCTGCGTATTATTTTGATTCCAAGGGCTATCAGATCAATGCGCGTGAACTGGCCGACCGCATGCGCGCCGAGAAACATATTCCTGCTGCCGTGGACGTGAGTTTTGACGTCCGCGTGGGCGAAATCTTCGTCATCATGGGCCTTTCCGGTTCGGGCAAATCGACCATCGTGCGCTGTCTGTCACGCCTCGTGGAACCGACGGCAGGCGAGATCCTCCTCGACGGCGAGGACTTGCTCAAGAAATCGCCTGCCGAATTGATCGAGATCCGGCGTCACAAGATGGGGATGGTGTTCCAAAGCTTCGGACTGCTGCCCCACCTCAATGTCATCGACAATGTGGCCTTTCCGCTCAAGCTTCAGGGCCTGCCACTGGCAGAGCGCCGCAGGCGGGCAGAGCGCGTCGTCGAACTCGTGGGCCTCAGCGGGCGCGAGGCGAGCTATCCCCGGCAGCTCTCCGGCGGACAGCAGCAACGCGTTGGCATCGCCCGGTCGCTCGCCGTCGAGCCCGAACTCTGGTTCCTGGACGAACCATTCTCGGCACTCGATCCTCTCATCCGCCGTCAGATGCAGGATGAGTTCCTGCGCATCCAGCAGGTATTGCACAAATCCATCGTGTTCATCACGCACGACTTCCTCGAGGCGCTGCGCATTGCGGACCGGATGGCGATCATGCGCGACGGCATGGTGGTGCAGATCGGGACGCCCGCCGAACTGATCGTCAACCCGGCCGATGACTATGTCGCCGAGTTCACTCGCGATGTTCCGCTGGTGCGCGTCTTGCGGGCCGCGAGCGTCATCGATGAAGGTGTCACCCAAAACCCACAGATGCCAGTCGTCGATGGCAGCACGCCTGTTGAAGATCTGTTGCCGCAACTGGCACGACATGCCGATGGCGTCGCAGTCAGAGACGCCGGCGGCAATATCCTGGGCGTGGCAACGGCGCGATCGGTCATCGGAGCACTCGCGCAGGAGGGCGAAAAGCGTATCGATCTTCAACAGGCAACCGGATGATGGCGCGCATCTCGCGGGAGACCTGGCTATGGTTCGGCGTTCTTGCCCTTATACTCGTTCTCCTGGCCCTGCGCAGCTATGAGAAATGGCTGGTTGAATATCCCAAGGATTGGGTCGCCCCCTTCACGGCGGGCTTGAATGCCGCAATGAAGGCGTTCGTCGACACGTTCGGATTCATTTTCCTGGCCCTGTCAAACATCTTCACCATTCCGTTGAAATGGGTGCAGAACATTCTTCACTGGCTGCCCTGGCCCACGATGATGGCATTGGTCGGAGCGGCCGCATGGCGGGCAGGCGGGCCCCGCCTGTTGGTCTTTGCGTTGCTGGCGCTCGGCTACATGGTGGTTGTCGGCTATTGGGACAAATCGATGAACTCCCTGTCCTTAGTCATCATTTCCGTGCCGGTGGCTGTGTTGCTCGGGTTTGCTTGTGGTGTTGCCGGCTATTTTTCACCGCGCGCAGAACGGTTCATCCTTCCACTGCTGGACCTGATGCAAACGGTGCCAGCCTTCGCCTACCTGATCCCGATCCTGCTGCTGTTTGGCTTCGGCCCGGTTGTCGGACTGATCGCCAGTGTTCTGTTCTCGTTTCCGCCAATGGTTCGCAACACCATGCTTGGCCTTCGCAGTGTCGGTGCCGAAGTGCAGGAGTCGGGGCTCATGTCGGGCGCAACACCACGGCAGCTGTTCTGGCAGGTACAGATCCCCTCGGCGCTCCGTCAGATCCTGCTCGGCGTCAACCAGACCACCATGGCCTCTTTCTCGATGATCATCATCGCCTCGATCATTGGCGGAACCGAGGACATCGGATGGGAAGTGACGCTCTATCTGCGCAAGGCTGCCTTCGGAGAGTGCTTGCTGTCGGGCATCGTCATCGCGCTCATGGCGATGGTCATGGATCGCATCAGTTACGGACTCGCCACCCGCGAGCAGCAATATGTTTCGGGGGGTCAGACCTTTTACGATCGGAACCGCGAGTGGGTGATCGGGTGCAGCCTGGCTGCGATCTTCCTGGTTGCCTCTCGCATTGTTCCCTGGCTCAGCGACTGGCCCGAGGCCTGGGTCATCTATCCCGCCAAATACCTCAATGAAGGCATTGAAAGCTTCATCCTCAACTTCAACGGCGCGATCCAGACGATCAAGACCCTGGCCTTCTACTATGTAATGTTGCCGACACGGATTGGACTGGAGAATGCCGTCAGTCCATTCACCTGGGGATTCGCGTTCACAACACCGCTGAAGCTGGGATTTGCGGCAGTGATCGCGGCGGCCATTGTTTGGGCGCTGGCGAAAGAGCGTCAGACTCTTGCGGTGGTCATCGGACTTCTGGGCGTGACTTTCTATTTCGGTCTGACGAACTTGCCGTGGGCCGGGCAGATCGCCATCGTGACGCTTCTCGCCTGGCAACTGGGCGGGCGCGGACTGGCCATCGGATCGTTTGTTGCCATGGTCTTCATGCTGGTCGCCGGCATCTGGCCAGAGGCCATGATGTCTGTCTATCTGTGCGGGATCGCGGTGGTCTTGGCCTTCGCCTTGGGTGCGGGGCTGGGCATATGGGCCAGCATCAGCGACCGGGTCTCTCGCATTCTCCGCCCGATCAACGACACGTTGCAGACCATGCCGCTCTTCGTCTTCCTCATTCCCTTTGTGATGATCTTCAAGATTGGCGACTTTACCGCGCTGCTTGCCATCATTGCCTACGCCTTCGTGCCGGCAGCGCGCTACACCGAACATGGGCTTCGCAATGTCGCGCCAGATGTCGTGGAAGCCGCGCAATGCATGGGATGCACCAAGTGGCAGCTGCTGACGGACGTGAAGCTGCCTTTGGCACTGCCCGTCATCATGCTCGGGCTCAACCAGACTATCATGTATGCCGTCTCGATGCTGGTGATCACGGCGCTGGTGGGAACCGCTGACCTCGGCCAACGGGTCTATATCGGGTTGGGGGACGGGGACTTTGGCGTCGGCTTCGTGGCTGGCATAGGCATGGCCATTCTGGCCATGGTGGCCGACCGCCTGACTCAGGCCTGGAACAGGCGGCGGCAGGAAACATTCGGGCTCGATGCAGCGCAAGCAACGCTCTAGGTGCTGCTGACTTGTTCTCTTGTCAGATGCCCATGCCATTCTCTCCATTGTTCGAGCAGCCGGTTTGAGGCAGTGATCCCGCCATGAACCGGTCAAATGCATCCACCCCGAACCGAATGATATTGCCTTCGTTTGCGGTAGCGGTCTGCGGCGCCATGTGGGGCGGATTCTGGTACCCGTTGCGCTGGCTCGAAAGCAATGGGGCCGGAGCAGGCTGGGTCAGCTTCATCTTTTTCGGCGTCATGGTCGTGGTGCCACTGCCGTGGGTCATCAGGGCTACGATCGGCTACCGGGAACTCGGCAGGCAACTCGTCATCGGAATCCTTACCGGGCTGGCCTTTACCCTCTACATGGTGAGCCTGGTCTTGACCGATGTCGTCCACGCCATCCTGCTATTTTACATGACGCCGGTGTGGAGCACTCTGGCAGGCATTGCCCTGCTCGGCGAGCGCCTGACCGTCAGCCGTGGCATGGCAATGATTGCCGGTTTTGCCGGTATGGCCTTCATCCTGGGGGTTGAAGGCGGCATTCCGTTGCCCCGCAATGCCGGGGACTGGATCGCGCTTCTCAGCGGGATGATGTGGGCCGCCGGCACAGTGCTCAACTTTCACTACCCTGCCAGGGGCGCGGCCTTGCCGGTATTCTTCTTCTCTGTAGGAGGGCTGATCTCCTCCGGACTGGCGCTCGCGGTGCTGGGCGGATCGCCGCTCGCGATGTCGACTGGTGTCGTGTCGAACCTGCCATGGATTGTTGTCCTGGCACTCATCATCTTCGTGCCGCCGAGTTATCTGGTGTTGTGGGCGTCCCAGAGGATTGATGCCGGGCGGGTGGGCATCTTGTTGATGACGGAAGTGCTGGCGGGCGCCATTACGGCCGCCCTGTTTTCGGGAGAGTACTTCGGCATCAGGGAATTGACCGGAACGGCACTGATTGTCTGTGCCGGGCTCGTCGAGATCCTCGGGCGACGCTAGCTGCTTGTCGAAACAGGATGTTCGTTCCGCCGATCCGGTATCAGGCCTTCGATTCTGACGCCCTTCGATTCCAGAATTGGCCGCAGCTCATCGAAGACAGCCCTGTAGCGATAATAAGGTATGGCCGGCATCATATGGTGAATCAGGTGGTAGTTCTGACCCTGCAGCAGGACATTGGCGAACGGAAACAGGGACACGCGCGTATTGCGATAGCGACCAGTCTCATGGTGGTCATGGTGCGGCGTCCAGGTGAAGAAGGTGAGCATCACTGTCTGGCCGATCCACCATGGGATGAACCAGAGTAACAGAAGATCCCAGCCGTAGCCCGATGCGACCAAGCCGATCAGCAGCGTCGCGTAGAACAGGAAGCTGATTGCGGTGTAGACATACTCGATCCGTGTGCAATTGAAACGCTGGCAGTCCCGATATTGCTGTACGGGATTGAAATATCCCAGCAATGCGACCGGTAGGCGGAGGAAAACCCAGCCCAGGAAATTGCCGCGGGCATAAATGTCTGGATCGCAGTCCTCATTGGTGTGGGCGTGGTGGGCCATATGCTGGCGCCGATGCTGGTGGTAATGCAGCAGCAGCGGTACACATGCAATGAGGCCCGCAACAGTATCGACCCACTGTAGTCCTCTGTGCCGCGAACTGATGTTGGCATGCACTGCCTCATGGACGACCGTGTAGATCGCATAGATGAAGACCGTGTTGCCGATCATCCCAAGCCATACGGGAATCTCACCGGCGAGCGTGAACGTCGTCGAAGCTACAAACAACAGGAAGAGTTCTGCCTCCAGCAGCAGGGTGCGGCCACCAAAATCCGGGGTATGGCGGCGGCCAACCTCGGCTTCCTGGCGGAGTGTCGACGTGGCTTGCTTCATTGCACCATCCTGACATCCAGACGAAATTGAATGACTATTCAGAATGTAGCGCACAAGGTAATCAAGTCAATCGCGACCGCTCGCCGCGGCAGGGACGAACGCCTGCTGGAAGAGCTCGCAGTCAGCTATGATTCCCTTGCGATCCCTATTGAGGAACTCCTGCCATGAGCACCAACGCTGACGCATTCGACCGATGGATTCGCGGCCGGTTTGTCGAGATCAACAGCGAACTCGAGGAGATGTATTTCGCGCTTGCGGACCGCTCGGCCGTGGAAGGTGTTGGCGACACCCTCAAGCAAGCGTTGTTCGAGGAAGGCCAGGCCCTGGTGCGTGCGCTGGTGCTGGAGGGAAATACGGATGAGGGCTTCGACCGGGCCTTTGACGTGCTGGGTGATCTGGGCCTGTGGCTCGCGGCACTTCGCCGTCACGAATTAACCAATCCGGCCCGCGAGGCGAAGTCGCCGTTCCATGAGGCTTCGGCGCTCGGCATGCACATTGGTGCCTCGCTGGGGGTTGTCCCCCGCTTCGCCACCAGCCACCTGTCGACCCACAACAGGGCCGTGGACGGAATCCCGAAGAGCTTCACGCGGCTTCATGACGAAAGGCTGTTTCTCGACGACAATACGCGCGCCATCTTTGCCTACAAGCGGGCTGCTGACGCACTGATGCGGATCGTGCCACTCGGCATATCCCACCCCGTGGCGGAGACATTGTTCATGGATGCCAAGACGGCGCTGGATGACGTGTGCCATTGGAACGACGTGTTGTTCCGGCAGCTCGATGTCGACCGCTTCTTTTTCAGCGTGAGGCCCTACTACAAGCCATACCGCGTGGGGCGGCATGAATACCGCGGCGCCAATGCCGGAGACTTTGCGGGTATCAACGAGATCGACCTGCTGACCGGACTATGCCAGGCTAATGATCCCTATTATTCGCAACTGCTGGTCGACAAGCTGCCCTTCATGCGCCCGGAAGACCAAGAGTCACTGAAGGACTGTATGCGGCGCTTCAATTTCCTCGACCAGTTCCTCGCGGCATTACCCGCCGCCGCGGGTAAACCATGGTTCAAGAACAATGCCGGCGCTTATCTCGCGGTTTGTGACGCCCATGGGCGAGCGGCCCGCCAGCATCACGATATGCTTGTCACCCGCTTCATCGAGCGGCCGTCGACTGCGCTTGAAGGCGAGAAGTTGAACCAGGTCACGGCCAGCGGACCTCCGCTCCCCGTCCTCCTGAATGCTCTTGCGATCCTCCGTGACCTTCGCATGGCGGCACCGCGCACGGATATCAAGAGCCGCCATGACGACCTCCAGGCCCTGCGCCGGGCGGTGGAGATTATTGCCCCGAACTAACAGAGAGGACGCTCCGCATGTCATCCAAGTTGACTGAACTTCCCTTCCGCAATCGCCGTCCTGAGAACGACGCGATCCGGAATCTCGCATCGGGCTACCCTATCGTTCATTTCTTGGGTCTGGACTTTGAAGAGACCCACACCGACTGGCTGCAGCAACCTTCGGCAAAGGATTAGTTCATGAGCGTTCTTGCGGGGAAAACCGCCCTCATCACAGGCGGGCTCACCGGTCAGGGGCTTGCCATCGCCAAAGCACTGGCCGCCGATGGTGCCAATGTTGCAGTCGGTTCCTATGTCGGTCAGGCGAAGGGGCGCCTGGCGGATTCAGCCGCATATCCAGAGGCGGCGGAGATCGCCAGCGTAAGATCCGAATTGGAAGACTCCGGTACGATGATTTTTGCCGGGCATCTCGATGTCCGGGATGCTCAGTCCGTCACAGATTTCATTGCCGCGGCATCGGCGCGCTGCGGAACGATCGATATTCTTGTCAATGCAGCGGGCACCACGGCAGAACAACCCGTCTGCGGTCATACCGATGCCCTGTGGGAGAAGATCATCGATACGAATCTGACGGGGGCGTTCCGGATGACCCGCGAATTGCTCCCCGGCATGATTGTTCGCAAGTGGGGCCGCATCATCAACATCGGCTCGACGGCGGCCTCCGTCGGCTGGAAAGACAATCCGGCCTACTGTGCGTCGAAGGCCGGGCTTCTCGGTCTCACACGCTGCGTGGCCCTGGAGGGTGCACGCCACGGAGTCGCTTGCGTGATGATATCACCGACCTGGGTCGAAACCGAGCTCATGCGCCGCAACGTGGAACAGGTGATCGCGCGCGAAGGAAACGGCCGGACGCTCGAGGACGCCATGGCGGACATTGCCGCGCAGAATCCACAGGGCCGCATCATTCAGCCTCAAGAGGTCGCAAGTCTTGCGGCCTATCTCTGTCGCGATGATGCCCGGGGCATTACCGCTGAAAATATCCAGATCACCGGCGGCGCACTCTGGTAACGCATGGGGAAAGCGATATCATCCGCGCGGAGATACAGGCGCGAGGGGTGTTCGCATGAATGCAAGACTTGACCGGAGAGAGGCTCACTACCGATCCGGAGAAACGGCCGTCCTATTCGTGGACATGCAGAAGATGTTCTGTACGCCGGGGCTTGATCCCCAGCATCCCGAATTGAATGCCGAGCACTACTACTTCCGCCGGCTGCAGCAGATTGTCATTCCCAACCAGGTTCGCATTCTCAATGCGGCGCGCGAAAAGGGCGTGCAGGTGTTGCATACGATCATCGAGGCTCTGACCGAGGATTGCCGCGATGCATCGCTCGATCACAAACTGTCCGATCTTCTCGTACCGAAGGGTCATCCGATGGCGCCGCCGATCGATGAACTGGCACCGATCCGGAACGAAATCGTCCTGCCCAAGACATCGTCCGGCGTCTTCAACTCGACCAATATCGACTACGTCCTGCGCAATCTGGCAATTCGCTATCTGATCGTCGCGGGCGTGGTGACGGACCAGTGCGTCGACATGGCGGTTCGTGACGCGGCCGACCGCGGGTATCTGGTGTCGGTGCCACACGATGCATCCGCCACCTATTCGCAAGAACGGCATGACAATGCATTGCAGGCCTTCAAGGGATATTGCTGGATCACCGATGCAGATACGGTGGTGGAACGGATCAATGCGATCGGGCTTCAGCAATGACGGCACATCGATATGTACCGCTGATTACTCTCATCACGACAGACTATGCAGGCATCACACGAGGACGATCAGTGGCCGCTGCGAGTTATGAACCGGGCCGACAGAAGTCCGTCGGCTGGGTTCCGGCGAACATGTCACTTACGCCGTTTGATCTTATTTCCGATCCGAACCCGTGGGGATCGGCAGGCGACCTTCGCCTGTTGGCAGATGACGCTGCGAGATATCGCTGCGCCATAGAAGGTTCGGAAACTCCGCTTGATACCATTGTGAGCGACATCACAAATCTCGATGGATCGCCATGGATATGCTGCCCCCGCAGCTTTCTGAAAGCGGCGGTCGACGATCTGAAATCCGAAGCTGGCATTTCGTTGCTGGTTTCCTTCGAGCATGAATTTCAGATTCTCGAAGCAAATTGGGCATCCGCACCTGCATTTTCACTTCAGGCGCTGCGGCGTGCCGACCCGTTTGGCCCCTCTCTTCTCGCGTCCCTGGCTGAAGCCGGGCTCGAACCCGAAACCTTCATTTCGGAATACGGCAAGGACCAGTTCGAGATCACCTTGGCTCCAACAAGTGCCGTGAGCGCTGCCGATCATGCCGTAATATTGCGCGAGATCATCCGGGAACTTGTGCGTAACCGCGGTTGGCACTGTTCCTTCGCCCCGAAAACATCATTGGAAGGGGTCGGCAATGGGGTTCACATCCACTTCTCCATGCGCAACGAAAAAGGGATGCCTGTGACATACGATGCCAGTGCATCTGGAGGAGTGTCCGCGCTTGCCGGCAGTTTCGTGGCTGGTGTGCTCAAGCATCTTCCCGCACTTGCCGCTTTCACGGCGCCCAGCCCGATCTCCTATCTGCGGCTACAGCCTCATCAGTGGAGCTCTAGTTACACATGGTTCGGAATGCACGATCGAGAAGCAAGTCTACGGATTTGCCCGATCAACCAGATTGGCAAATTGGATCCTGCCCAGGCGTACAACATTGAATATAGACCCGCGGACGCTACAGCTTGCCCGCATCTGGCTTTAGCTGTGATGATGCGTGCGGGGCTCGAGGGTGTCCGAGCGGGACTTTCCACGCCCCCTCTGTTTTCCGGTGATCCAATGCAGCTGTCCGATCAGCAACGCGGCGAACTCGGGCTGCGGCGCCTGCCGCTCAGCCTCAGTTCTGCGCTCGACGTGCTTGAATCAGATACCGTCGTCCGGTCCTGGTTCGATCCCCTGGCCTTCGAGACCTATGTCGGAATGAAGCGGATGGAGTTGCAGCTTGCCGGCTCACAGCTTGATGACGCGCTGTGCCAGCGTTACGCGGGTATCTATTGAGATGGCCAGCAAATTATCGCCACCCGCCGTTGAAGTCATAAACGAGACCGGTTCATCGCGTTATGTGCTGATCTGCGAACATGCGTCGCGCTTCCTGCCGCGGGAGTATGGAGATCTTGGCCTGTCCGCCTCGGAGCTCGCTCGCCATATTGCATGGGATATCGGGGCTTGCGACGTCGCCCGACGCCTGTCGCAACTGATCGATGCGCCACTCGCCATGTCGAATTATTCGAGATTGCTTATCGATCTCAACAGGCCGGTGACAAGCCAGTCTTCCATCCCCGAAATCAGTGAAAATACCGTCATTCCGGGAAACGCGGACTTAGACGCAAGGGAACGAGAGCGCCGAGTCAAAACGTATTTCGACCCATTCCATACGCGTGTGAGTGACCTTCTGGATCAAAGAAGCAAGTTGCCTTCTGAGTCCATCATCATAGCCATCCACAGCTTTACTCCGATTTACGGTGGTGTCAGCCGGTCATGGCACGCTGGTGTGCTGTTTCGTCAATCAGCAGCGTTGGGGCGCAGCCTGGTGGCCTCACTCAACGAAAGAGATGTTCCCGTCGCGGAGAACGAGCCCTACCAGATCGAGGACGATGGCGATTACACGATACCCATTCACGGAGAGGCGCGCGGTCTCGATGCTGTGCTGATCGAAATCAGACAGGATCTCATCGCGGGACAAGATGGTTCGTCTGAATGGGCCGACCGCCTTGCATGCGCCCTTGACCGTTGATTACCCAACGGTAGACGCGAAAGACACAAAACAAGTCGTTGGCTGCGCCTTCTGTGCGGCGGAGTCTAATCCTTGATCATGTAAATGTAGGCTGTGCTTACGCCGTATTTTTCGGCCAGAGACGCAGCGGAAACCCCTTTGGCCCGCTTTGCCAGAATGTCTGCGCGCATTTTTGCGGCCTCCGCGGACGTCCGCCGATGCCTCACGGTCGAACCGGAATTCTTTCCGATTTTACCCTGCTTCCCTTTCGCTGCCTCGGCCTCGCCCACTGCAAGCACCTTCTGGGCCAGTTCGACGATCTTGTTCAGGTTGTTGATTTGCCGCTTTGTCAATGACATTCTCGAAACTCCATCACTCTGCCCGACTGGATTTAGTATCTGAAACAAAATCAAGCAACACTTTCATGTGTTGCATTGATCATTTATTGCAAGATCATCCGTTGCAGCAACTTACAGGGCATACACACAGACCTTACCGCGACCGATCACGTGATCCAGAGTGCACAATATCAACCTTCTGGCATGTTGGTCGGGCCCATTTGATGCAATTTGCATCGACTCGTTGAGTCACTCACGTGATTAGGTCGCATACTCATAAACGGTAGGCAAATCGGCTGAAAGCTGATTCAAAT
>CAZECZ010000023.1:12471-40695 GCA_964510815.1 uncultured Aestuariivirga sp. | reverse complement strand
CCGTCGACCACTTTCATGGCGATGATGGCGTCGAGATACTCCATTGGCCAGTCGGCCTCCGTGGCAGGCTTGACGCGGGGATCGGCGGCTTGTGTCTCCGCGTCGCCCCTCACCTCGCAGCCGGCATCGATCAGCGTGCTGATGATCGGCTTGAGATTCTTCTCGACCCCGGCCCGGTCGATCAGCACGGTCTCGGCGGCGCCGCAGATTCCGGTCCGCCGCATCTTGGCATTGAGCGCGATGCTGCAGGCCATCTCCGTATCGGCGGCCTTGTCAACATAGACATGGCAGATGCCTTCGAGATGGCTGAACACCGGCACGCGTGCACCTTGCTGCACGCGTTCCACCAGGCTCCTGCCGCCGCGCGGCACGATCAGGTCGATGGTGCCGCCGAGGCCTTCGAGCATCAGGCCGACACAGTCGCGGTCGGCACTCGGCACCATCTGGATCGCGGTCTCCGGCAATCCAACGCTGGCCAGGCCCTTTTGCAGGCAGGCGACGATGGCGGCGGAAGAATGAATGCTGTCGGAGCCACCGCGCAGGATGGCGGCATTGCCGGACTTCATGCACAGGCCGCCGGCGTCGGCGGTCACATTGGGGCGAGACTCGTAGATGATGCCGATGACACCGATGGGCACGCGCACGCGGGAAATCTCAAGCCCGTTGGGCCTTGTCCACTTGCTCATCACCTCGCCCACGGGATCGGGCAGGTCCGCCATGTCTTCCAGCCCCTTCGCCATGGCTTCGATGCGTGGAGGTGTCAGTGTCAGGCGGTCGATGAAGCTGGCCTTCAGGTCCTTGGCCTTTGCCGCATCCAGATCCTGGGCATTGGCGTCGGCGATGGCAGAGGCTTGCGCGCGGATTTCCGATGCCATGGCCCGCAATGCCTGGTTTTTCTGGTCCGTCGATGCCAGGGCCAGTTTGTGGGCGGCGGTGCGGGCGGCCTTGCCCAGCGCCATCATCATGTCGCGGTTGGAAAGGGTCATGTTCATGTGTGGTCTTTCCCCATCAGAACCAGATCGTCGCGGTGAATCAATTCGTCGCGGCCGCGGAAACCCAGCGTCTTTTCGATGTCCGCCGATTTCAGGCCAATGATACGCCGGGCGTCAGCGGCATCATAGGCCACAAGCCCACGGGCGATCTCGCGGTCCGTCAGCGTCAGAACGCTCACGGTGTCGCCACGTGCGAAACTGCCCTCGACGCGCTTGACACCGGCGGGCAGCAGGCTTTTGCCCTTGGCCAGCGCGCCGGCTGCACCCTCGTCCACCACCAGATGGCCGATCGGCTGCAAGGTGCCGGCAATCCAGCGCTTGCGTGACTGGAGCGCGGAGGCGGGTGCCACAAACCAGGTGCAGCGCTCACCGTCCAGGATGCGCTTCAAGGGATGGATCTCATGGCCCGACGCAATGACCATGTTGCAGCCGGCGCCGAGTGCGATCTTGCCGGCCTCGATCTTGGTGATCATGCCGCCGGACCCGACGCCCGACACGGGTTTTCCGGCCATGGCCTCGATCTCGGGCGTGATGCCCTTCACTTCGGGAATGAATTCCGCACCCTTCTTGCCGGGTGGGGCGGTATAGAGTCCGTCGACGTCGGAGAGCAGCACCAGGCAATCAGCCGACATCATGGATGCGACGCGGGCCGCCAGCCGGTCGTTGTCGCCATAGCGGATTTCGCTGGTCGCCACCGTGTCGTTCTCGTTGATGACCGGCACAGCCTCTTCTTCGAGCAGCGTCGTCAGCGTGGCGCGGGCGTTCAGATAGCGCCGGCGTTCCTCGGTGTCGTTCAGCGTGACCAGCACCTGAGCCGCCACCATGTTCCGTGTGCGGAGCGCTTCGGCCCAGGCCTGGGCCAGGGCGATCTGGCCCACGGCCGCCGCCGCCTGCTTCTGTTCCAGCCGCAAGGTTCCCTTGGCCTGTCCCAAGGTGCGGCGGCCCAATGCGATGGCGCCCGACGACACGATGATGATCTCGGCACCGCGCACCCGCGCGTCCGCCAGATCGTCAATGAGGGACGAGAGCCATGAGGCTTTGATGGTCCCCGTCTTGGCATCGACCAGCAGGGACGATCCGATCTTCACGACGATCCGCCGGGCTTTTTCCAGTCGTGATCTCACGGCCGCCACTCCGATGTGGTCACGCCCTCCTCATCGGGAGTCTTGGCGGCAGCGCGCGATGTTTCGATGATCTCCAGCAGCTTTTTCATGGCATCGGAGACGCCCTGCTGGGTGGCGCCCGAAATCAGGATCGGCGTCTTGCGGATGCGCTTCTTGAAATCGGCAAGCCTGGTCTTGAGATCGTCCTCGGCGACGGCGTCCACCTTGTTGAAGGCGATGATCTCGGGCTTCTCCGCCAGTTCCGGCGAATAGGCCTTCAGTTCCTTGCGGATGGTGCGATAGGCCTTCACCGGATCGTCCCCGGTCACGTCGACGAGATGGAGCAGAACGGCGCAGCGCTCCACGTGGCCGAGGAAGCGGGTGCCGAGCCCATGGCCCTCATGGGCCCCTTCGATGAGGCCCGGAATGTCGGCCAGCACGAAGCTGGCGGTGCCGACGCGCACCACGCCCAATTGCGGGTGCAATGTGGTGAACGGATAGTCGGCGATCTTGGGCTTGGCTGCCGAGACGGCCGCGAGCAGGGTGGACTTGCCAGCATTGGGAAGCCCCAGAAGTCCGGCGTCCGCAATCAGTTTCAGGCGCAGCCACACCCAGCGCTCCTCGCCCGGTTGGCCGGGGTTGGCATGGCGCGGCGCGCGGTTGGTGGACGACTTGAAATAGGCGTTGCCGAAGCCGCCATTGCCGCCCCTGGCAATGCACACCTTGTCGCCCACCTTGGCGAGGTCGGCGATCATGGTTTCGTTGTCTTCCTCGAAGATCTGAGTTCCCGCCGGCACCTTCATCACCACATCGGCGGAATTGGCGCCGGCGCGCAACCGGCCGCTGCCGTGTCCGCCGGTCTTGGCCTTGAAATGCTGCTGGTAGCGGTAGTCGATCAGCGTATTGAGGCCGTCCACCGCCTCGACCCAGACGTTGCCGCCTTTACCGCCGTCGCCTCCGTCCGGCCCGCCGAACTCGATGAACTTCTCGCGGCGAAACGACACGGAGCCCGCCCCGCCATCGCCGGAGCGCACATAAACCTTTGCCTGGTCGAGAAATTTCATGGGTTTGCCCTATAGCCTTTCGGTCGGTTGACGCATAGTCCCCCGTTGCCATTGTGCAACAGCGAAGAAGCATCTTTGCATTGCAGCATTTTGCCCGCAATCGAGACACATTCGGACAGTCTATCGCAGTCCTTCACCCGAACATCGGCGATCGCGTGGAGATGAAGTCTGCCCTGGCGGAGTTCATCCAGCCCTCGTTTGTGGAATTGGAAAGGATAGATATGAAGACTCGATTGTTTGCAGGACTTTTCGCAGCCGCCTTGCTTGCGTTGACCATGACAATACCGGCCGAGGCGGGTTGCGCCGACCATGGTTCCTGCATCGCAGCGAAGAAGACGACTGCAACTGCCCACAAGAAGACCACGAAGACTGGCAAGACTGTGGCCTCCCGCAAGTCGTCGAAGAAAACCGCTGCGGCCCACAAGAACCGCAAGCATTCCGCCTCCCACAAGTCGCACGCCAAGAAGGCGCGGAAATCTGCCGCCCCCAAGACGCGCACCACCAGCAACACGGGGCCTGCGAAAGCGGGACAGGTGGTCGGCCTGATCCAGTCGATGGCGCCGAGCTATGGCGTTCCCACCTGGTTTGCGCTGCGCATTGCCAAGGTCGAGTCCAACTACAATCCGCATTTGCGCGGGCGTGCCGGGGAATATGGCGTGTTCCAGATGAAATGCGCCACCGCCAAGGGCATCGGTTTCAGCGGTAATTGTGCCGCGCTGCTCGACCCGGCGGTAAATGTGCGCTGGGGCCTGAAGCACCTGTCGATTGCCGTGGCGAAATCCGGCGGCAACCTCAAGCTTGCGGCGTCGATGCACAATGGCGGCCTTGGCCGCAAGACCCTGATCCAGGGCTACGTGAACAAGGTGTTCTGATTCGGGGCGGGGCCGCGGTCTCATGATCTGCGGCCCTCCATCGCCTGCCAGCGCCCCTTGGCCAGCGCCAGGCGCACCACCGGCACATTGGCGTTGTTGGCAGCCGAGAATTGCATCAATTCGCCGGTCGGCTCAAATCCCAGGCCTTCAAGAATGCGCCGGGAACCTTCGTTGCCCTTCGCATATCCGGCAATGAGCATGTCGAGACCGCCAGCCTCAAAGGCGTGTTTCGATACGGCGCGTGCGGCCTCTGTGCCGTAACCCTGGCCCCAATGGGGCTCTGCCAGCCAATAGCCCAGCTCTGCTGAAATCCCGTCCTGCGAGCGTTCGTAGGAGATGACGCCGATCAACTCCCCGTCGATGGTGATGGCGAGGCGCAAGGTGTCTTGCTCCGCCTTCTGGCACAGGGCGAGAAACGACTTGGCGTCTGCCATGCCATAGGGAAAGGGCACGCGCGCGGTCCATTTCGATACGTTGAAATTGTTCAGCCCACGGACAAGCCCGTCCGTGTCTCCCTCATGGAGAGGGCGGAGCTGGAGGCGTTTGGTCGAAATCATGGTCATGGGTGTCGCGGCAAATGAAAACGGAGAGGTGATCTCCACCTCTCCGCTTCAAATTCCTTGGCAGCCGGATCGGTGGATCCGGCGGCTTGTGTGTCAGAGCCCGCCGGTTACTCTGCGGCGATCGGCGGGACGACGGACACGGTCTGGCGGTCGCCCTTGGTGCGGCGGAACGTGACGGTGCCGGACACGGTCGCGAAGATCGTGTGGTCCTTGCCGATGCCGACGCCGGTGCCGGGATGCACCTTGGTGCCGCGCTGGCGGATGATGATGTTGCCGGGGATCACGGCCTCGCCACCGAAGGCCTTGACGCCGAGACGGCGGCCGGCGGTGTCGCGGCCGTTGCGGGATGAACCGCCTGCTTTTTTGTGAGCCATGGGTTAGGTCTCCTTATTCCTGGTCCTTGGCGCGGGCCTTGTCGGTCTTGGCGCGCGGCGGCTTGCCGGCCATCAGTTCCTTGGCCTGCTCGATCCATTCCTCGCGGGCCGCACGGCCCTTGGCGTTGAGTTCGGTTTCGATGCGCTCGACATCCGCTTCCGTCCAGGCGGCAATCTGCGCCAGCGTCGTGACGCCGAGGTCATGCAGACCCTTCTGGAACTTGGGGCCGATGCCGCCGATGAGCGAGATGTCGTCCATGGCGACGCCCTCGGCCAGCTGGATGTCGGCCGGCAGGTCGGCCAGCTTCACCGGATGCGCCTCGGAGGCGGCGGCGACGGCGGCCTTTTCGGCCTCGGTGTCCAAGTGAGCGGGCTTCGCCTCTGCCTTCTTGGCTGCTGCGGCCTTGGAGGGCTTGGCGCCGTTCAAAAGGATTTCGTGGATGGTCACCGAGGTCAGGTCCTGGCGGTGGCCGTTGCGGCGGCGATAGTGCTTGCGGCGGCGCTTCTTGAAGATGATGACCTTGGGGCCGCGGTCCTGGGAGGCGATCTCGCCCACCACGGTGGCGCCGGCCAGGAAGGGTGCTCCGATCTCGATGGCATCGCCGTTGGCGACCATCAGAACGTCGGTGAATTGCACCTGATCGCCCGGCTCGCCTACGAGCTTCTCGATCTGGATCTTGTCGTCGGCTGCAACGCGATACTGCTTGCCGCCGGTCTTGATGACTGCGTACATGTCTTTCGTCCTTGTTATCCCGCGCCCTTTGGCGGCACCGGGACCCATGATCCGGTGCGCTTTAAGTGCTTGTTTGACCAAGCGAATGTGGGTTGCCGGAGGCAGCGCAAAACGCGCGTCAGGAGCGATCCTTCCGCGCGGATGAGGGCGAATTAGGGGAAAAAGGGGCGGGAGTCAAGGAGATGAGGGGAGAGAACGCCCTAATGGATCCCGACCCCATATAGGTCAAATGGATCTCCGCAAGGACGAACCCGTTACCGACTTAGGCTGAACCTTCTTGCCTTGCAGGCCCGCCGGTGTTCTTCTACGTCAGGTTCTTGGAATTGCTGGAACGGCTCATGGGTCTGTTGGTTCGAGTGTTGATGGTCCTTTGCCTTGCGGCCGCCGGGTTTGCCGGTGGGCCGGCCGAGGCCGCCAAGAAGAAGCAGAAGGAGCCGCCCAAGCCCAAGGAAGCCTGGCAGATGCCGATGACGATGACGATCGTCAGGAGCTTCGCGGCGGGGTGCGAGCCACTGTGTCCCGAATGGATCGCGGCGGAAGGCGAAATCACCACGGCGACCCCCGCCCGGTTCCGCAAGATCCTCAAGCTGGCGGGCAAGAAGAAGCTGCCGGTGATCCTCAATTCGCCCGGCGGGCGCATGGATGCCGCCGTGGAAATCGGGCGGATGATCCGCAAGGCGAAGCTCGACGTGGCCGTGGGCTGGACCAATTATGCGGGCTGCAAGCCCACCGACAAGGACTGCAAGCTGCCGAAGGACCAAAAGGGTATCTACCGCGGCATCGTCTATACGGGCCGCGGCTTTTGCAATTCCGCCTGTCCGGTGGTTCTGGCTGGCGGGGTGCAGCGGCTGTCGGGCCCCTGGGCCTATGTGGGCGTACATCAGGTGCGCACCACCTATGTGCAGGAACGCATCACGTATCAGGAGAAATACCGGATCGTGAAGGGCAAGAAGAAGGTCATCTCGCGCAAGGAGGTGGGGCGCAAGACCGTCAAGACCTCGCAGAAGGACGGGCTCGACAAGAGTCTCCGCAAGAAGCTCCTCGCCTATTACAAGGAGATGGGCATTTCCACCGATATCATCGACGACATGCTGAAGGCGGAATTCAAGACAATTTACCGGCTTGATCTCAACCGGCAGGAAGCGCTCAAGCTGGTGACGTCACGCGGCACATCGGACCTGTTCACCTCGAACCGCGCTTGCTTGTCTGGCAATGAGGCCGCCAATTGCATCCTGGATCCCCAAGCGGCCGGGAAGGCGCCACCGAAAACCGGGCCCATTCCGATTCCCCGGCAGAAGCCCAATGTCTCGCTCCGGGAGCACGGGTCGCGGGCAACCCCGTTGTGATCGTTACGCCGCCCGATCTCCCCCGCCCGCTTCTCGATCAGTCCCACCAGATCACCCATGATGCGGTTGAGGTCGAAGTCCTTGGGCGTATAGACGGCGGCAACGCCGAGCTGTTTCAGCGCACGCACGTTCTCTTCGGGGATAGTGCCACCACCGGCTGCCCGGATGCGGTCAGTCCAGCACCGCGATCTCGACATCCCTTGCCTGTCCGTCGCCGCCATTGGTCGGGTAGACATCATCGGGACAGGCGGAAAATACCACCACACAGTCCATCTGCGCTTCGAGTTCCACATAGTCACCTGGGCGGGCCACGGGGCGCTGATAGGCGATGGTCCGGCCGTCCGGCACCCGCGCGATCATGAAGAGGTTCCACGGCTGTGGCGTGAAGGCGAGGTTCATTCCCCGTGCCGCCAGAGATGCCGCCAGATTGTCGGCGCAGTTTGCATGGCCAGGGGCGGCCCCGGCGCGGCGATACATCGGCTCGCTGCAGGCGGCGATCAACGTGTCGTGACCGCCCGGCGAGGTGTCGGCGATGATCTTCAGGATCGGCCGATAGCGGTTGGTGATCAGCACGTCGCCCGGTTCGAACACGATCCGCTGAATCACCTCGCGGCAATGTTCGAGCGAAAGATATTCTGAAGGAACGTCCATCGCGACGGCCCAGGTGTCGACCACCTGGGTGCCGAAGGTGTTGATCACGCGCAGATGCTGACCCATCGCCAGAGGCACAGCCAGGCCACATTTGGCCTTCACGGTGAGACGCTGCATCACGCTGCCCGTTCGCCCGCCCGCTTCTCGATCAGCCCCACCAGTTCGCCCATGATGCGATTCAGGTCGAAGTCCTTGGGCGTATAGACCGCGGCGACGCCCAACTGTTTCAGGATGTGAATATCATCCTCTGGGATGATGCCGCCGGCCACCACCGGCACGTTCGCCAGGCCAGCCGCCCGCAATCTCTGCATCACCTCGCGGATCAGCGGCACGTGGCTGCCCGACAGGATCGACAGGCCGACGACGTGGACCTTCTTCTCCTGGACGATGTCGACCAGCTGGGCCGGCGTCATGCGGATGCCGTCGTATATCACCTCAAGACCTGTGTCGGCGGCGCGGACCGCGATCTGCTCTGCCCCATTCGAATGCCCGTCAAGCCCTGGCTTGCCGACCAGGAAACGCGGCGTCTCGCCCAACTGTTCGGCAAGCACCTTCACGCGGGCGCGCAAATCCTCGAGCGTCTCAGGCGAGTCCTCGCGCATCAGCAGGCGGACGCCAGTGGGGGCACGATACTCGCCGAAGACGGCGCGCAGTGTTTCGCCCCATTCGCCCGTCGTGACGCCTGCACGTGCAGCGGCTATCGACGGCTCCATGATGTTGCGGCCGTCGCTGGCGGCAGCGCGCAAGTCCTCGATGGCCTTGGCCACGGCCTTGGCATCGCGCGATGCGCGCCAGGCCTTCAGCCGCTCGATCTGCTCGTATTCGACATCGTCCTTCACCATCATGATGGCATCCGCCCCCGACGACAGCGGCGAGGGTTCGGTGGTGGTGAAGGCGTTGACGCCGACGATCTTGGTGCTTCCATCCTCGATGGCACGTAGCCGCGCGGTGTTGCTCTCGACCAGCGCCGTCTTCATGTAGGCGATCACCTCCTCGGTGGTGGGGCCACCCATCGCCATCACCTTTGCCAGTTCGGCGCGGGCTTGCGCTTTCAATTCCTCCACCTTGCGCTCGACCTCCTTTGATCCGTCGAACAGGTCGCCATAATCGAGGAGGTCGGTCTCGTAGGCGACGATCTGCTGCATGCGAAGCGACCATTGCTGGTCCCAGGGGCGGGGCAGGCCCAGCGCCTCGTTCCAGGCGGGAAGCTGCACGGCACGGGCGCGGGCATTCCTGGAGAGCACCACGGCCAACATCTCGATGAGGATTCGGTAGACGTTGTTTTCCGGCTGCTGCTCGGTGAGGCCCAGCGAGTTCACCTGCACGCCATAGCGGAAGCGGCGGAGTTTCTCGTCTTCGATGCCATAGCGCCCGGCGCCCAACTCGTCCCACAGTTCGGTGAAGGCGCGCATCTTGCAGAGTTCGGTGACGAAGCGGATGCCGGCGTTGACGAAGAACGAGATGCGGCCGAAGACCTGCGGGAA
The DNA here is from genome assembly GCA_964510815.1 of uncultured Aestuariivirga sp. Classification (GTDB taxonomy): domain Bacteria; phylum Pseudomonadota; class Alphaproteobacteria; order Rhizobiales; family Aestuariivirgaceae; genus Aestuariivirga. The sequence goes on along the minus strand of CAZECZ010000023.1, from coordinate 31,513 downwards.
TTCCTCATCGCTCACGGCACCCGAGGCCTTGACGCCGTCCAGCACGGCAATGGCCGTGGCGAGCGCGAAAGAGAGTTCCTGTGCTGGCGTCGCACCCGCCTCCTGCAAGTGGTAGGAGCAGACATTCATCGGATTCCACTTGGGCAACGCGCGGGTGGAGAAGGCGATGGTGTCGGTGATCAGCCGCATCGATGGCTTGGGCGGAAATACATAGGTGCCGCGCGACAGGTATTCCTTGATGATGTCGTTCTGGGTCGTGCCGGAGAGGCTGGCGCGTGGCGCACCCTGTTCGTCGGCGGCCGCCACATAGAGCGACAGCAGCCACGCCGCCGTCGCGTTGATGGTCATCGACGTATTCATTTCCGCCAGCGGGATGCCATCGAACAACGTCCGCATGTCGCCGATGTGGGAGACGGGGACGCCGACCTTGCCGACCTCGCCGCGGGCCAGAACATGATCGCTGTCATAGCCCGTCTGGGTGGGAAGGTCGAAGGCCACCGAGAGGCCGGTCTGGCCCTTGGCCAGATTGGTGCGGTAGAGCTTGTTGCTATCGGCGGCGTTGGAATGGCCGGCGTAGGTGCGGAACAGCCAAGGCTTGTCTCGTTTGGTCATGATGGGCCATGCTGGCACGGCCCATGCTGCGCTGCAACCAGACTTTTGGTGAGATCAGCGCTTGGCCTCGCCGTTATGCAACCACCAGAGCATCGGGGCCGATGCCAGTATCATGCCGATGATCGACATGAAGAGCGGGCCTTCGATGGCGCTGTGCACCGGCAGCTTGACGTGCTGCAGAAGCCAGTTGGTGAACATGGCGCCGATGAACAGGGCAGAGCCGTTGATCAGCAGGGTCAGGCTTCCCAGCGTGCCGGTGAAGCGGGTGAGGATCAGGGCGCCGACGCCGCTGAAGACGGCGATCAGGGGGACGAGGTCCGGCGAGATCGCGTCCACGTCCTTGAGATGTTCGAAGAAGCCGAAGATGTCCGAGATGACGTAGAGCAGTTCTTGCATGTCCGTCGCTCCCTGTTCCCTGGATGAGCCGATGTTTCTGCGATCATGTTATGACTCCATTTACCGCGTTAACCAACCTCGGGCTGGGTCTGGGGTGAACCGGACCTTTCTCGCGGCGGCTCAAATTTTCTCGATTTTTGACCGGTTTTGAATGGGATTTTCGCGGCATTTGCTTCAACTGTGGTGTCGCAATGGAGCGACACTACTTTTGTTGCGATGCAAAATGGTCTAGCCTCGGTCTATTCTGACCCTTCAACGGGAGATCGAGATCATGACTGCAGCCGCCAAGGCGACCGAGGCCGCAAATTCCAATCCCAAGGTGAAAGACCTCTACGAGGTTGGCGAGATTCCGCCGCTGGGACATGTGCCGGCCAAGATGCATGCCTGGTGCATCCGGCAGGAGCGCCACGGCTCGCCGGATACCGCCATGCAGGTGGAAGTGGTCCCCACCTGGGAGATCGGCGAAGATGAATGCCTGATCCTCGTCATGGCTGCCGGCGTCAATTATAACGGCGTGTGGGCGGCGCTCGGCAAACCGATTTCGCCGATCGACGGCCACAAGAACCCCTATCACATCGCCGGGTCCGATGCCTCCGGCATCGTCTATGCCGTGGGCTCCAAGGTGAAGCGCTGGAAGGTGGGAGACGAGGTCGTCGTCCACTGCAACCAGGACGATGGCGACGACGAGGAATGCAACGGCGGCGACCCGATGTTCTCCCCGTCGCAGCGGATCTGGGGCTATGAGACGCCGGATGGGTCGTTTGCCCAGTTCGCGCGCGTGCAGGCCCGCCAGCTTCTGCCGCGGCCGCAGCACCTGACATGGGAAGAATCCGCCTGCTACATGCTCACCCTGGCCACCGCCTATCGCATGCTGTTCGGTCACCGGCCGCATACGTTGAAGCCCGGCCAGAACGTGCTGGTGTGGGGTGCATCGGGCGGGCTTGGCTCCATGGCTATCCAGCTCATCGCCACGGCAGGGGCCAATGCCATCGGCGTCATCTCGGATGACGACAAGACCGATTTCGTCAAGCAACTCGGGGCCCGCGGCGTCATCAACCGCAAGGGCTTCCAGTGCTGGGGCCAGATGCCCAAGGTCGGCACATCGGAATACAATGACTGGCTCAAATCGGCCCGCGACTTCGGCAAGGCCATCTGGGCCTATACCGGCAAGGGCAACAACGTCGACATGGTGTTCGAGCATCCGGGCGAATCGACCTTCCCCGTCTCGGTGCTGATCGTGAAGCGCGGCGGCATGGTGGTGATCTGTGCGGGCACCACCGGCTACAACCTCACCATGGATGCGCGTTATCTCTGGATGCACCAGAAGCGCGTGCAGGGCTCGCATTTCGCCAACCTCATGCAGGCGTCATCTGCCAACAAGCTGGTACAGGCGCGGCGCATCGATCCATGCATGTCGGAAGTCTATTCCTGGGCCGATATTCCCAAGGCCCACATGAAGATGTGGAAGAACGAGCACCGCCCCGGCAACATGGCGGTGCTGGTTTCCGCGCCGACGACGGGTCTGCGGTCATTCGAGGATACGATTGAGGCGGCAGCAAGGTAGCCGGTCAAGCAGAAAGACCGAGAGGCGAAAGGTAGGGTTGCATGGTGCCATTTCGAAGGTTGTTGGCGTTTTCCATTGCTTTTCTACCATTTGGCGTAACGAAGGCGGCTACCATGACGGGCAAATACGAAAAGTCGAAAGCGGCAAGACTCGCAACCAAGAATCCACCTGGTTGCATAGCTAATTTTGACGTCCAACCCATTGTCGTCGAAGACACAGGCTCCGTTGGGGTTCGTTTGGTTTGCCGAACGTGCAGGTCCTCACGCATGCGCATCATGTGCCATCCCAAGGTCGTGGCGGAGGGAGACGACTATGCCGGACTCAAGGCAGGCGATTTGCTAGAACGTGATCCACATGATGTGGTTTGTATCGATTGCGGCAAGAGCTACCTTGTGTTTGATCAAGGTAAGAATGGATACGATGGCGCTCTTGGCAATGGCCGAACCTATGAAGCAGGCGACGGAGAAAGTTGGCCCATTGTGTGTGATGAGGACAGCTATCACGTCGAAGTCGTATTCACCTTCAATAGTGAATTCGAGGAGTTGAAAGAAATCGAGGCTGAGTATGGCGTGGCAGTCCAGGATCTGTTTGACGCCTTCCTCATTAGAGCTGTGAGTGAAGATGGATCGGAGTTGAAGTCAATCGACTATGAGTGCGCGTAGTGATTGCCAGCTATCTGTGCCTCTATTCCGGCAAACGACCGGCCTGCGGTCATTCGAGGAGACGATTGAGGCGGCGGCGACGTAGTCGCTATTAACTCTCCGTCATGCCAGCGCAGGCAGTCATCCCGTTATATTGGTTCGGCATCGGGATGCCTGATAACGGGACCCCAGCCTTCGCCGGGGTGGCGGATCGCGGGCCGTCGGTGAACCTCACACCTCTTCGTCGCGGTCGATGTTGAAGCTGCGGCGCACCTCCAGCACGCGGTTCACCTCGCCGCCGAGGATCAGCACCAGGGCCGAGAGGTAGACGAAGAACATCATCGCGAACAGGCCCGAGAGCGAGGCGTAAGTCGAGGCGAAGGTGTTGAAGTTCACGAGATAGATCGAGAAGGCGCTGGTGAGGATGATCCACACGATGACCGTGAGGATCACGCCGGGCAGGACCTCCAGCACCTTGTGGCGGCGCGCCGGCAGTACCCGGTGGCAGATCAGCAGACCCGCCGTCAGCAGCAGGATGGCGACCGGCAGCCTGATCGCATCGATTGTGGTGAAGTCCGGCCGCATGTCTGGCGCGAAGGCGTCGACTACCGCCAGCGCCACGGGGGCGAAGACCAGCAGCAGCGCCACCGCCAGCAGCAGGACCGCCGCGCCGATCACAAACAGCACGTTCTGCAGATAGAGAAACCAGACGCTTCTGTGATCACGGAGATCATAGGCGCGGTTGAGCCCGACGCGGATGCTGTCGACGCCGGCCATGGCGCTCCACACGGTGAGCACGGCCGAAACGCTGAGGAGTCCGGTGCGCGGCACGGTGAGGATCGAGCGGATCTCGGCCGCCAGCGGATGCACGAGTTGTTCGGGTGCCACGGCCAGGAGATAGTCGACGATCCGCTGGGCCAGGTCTTCACTGCCAAAGAAGCCGGCGAGTGCAGTCAGGAAGATCAGGAACGGAAATATCGAGAACAGCGTGCGAAACGCGATATTGCCGGCCAGCGGAATGGCCTCGTCGGCGAACAGGCGCGTGAAGCTCTCGCGGACGAGAATCGTGATCGAGGGAGTAGCGCTGCCGGACTTGTCGCTCATGCCTGCTGGATAGCCCGGCTGGTATGGTTACGCCAAGGCCTTGCGTGCCTCATCCTCAATGGTCGCCTTGAGACCGGGATCGAGCTTGAGGCGCGAGGCCAGCATGGCGAGATAGGCCTGTTCAGCCGGATCGTCGGGATCGATGGCCAGCACCGAGGCGGTGTAGATTTCGGCCGCAGCCTCCGGCGAGGTGGCGCCCTGGATCACGGCCTCGATATCGAGCGGCTTTCTCAACTCATCCATCACCCAGGCCTTGGCCTCCACGTCGAGATGAAGTTCGTCGAGCTTTCCGAAGATTTTCTGCTGTTCGGCGGCGTCGATATGGCCATCGGCCTTGGCGGCGGCAATCATGGCGCGCAGGATCGCGCGGCTCAGTTCGTCCTGTACCGCTGGAACGGCCGGCAGGAACGGAGTGCCCTCAGGCTTCGGCGTGACGTCCCTCATGGACTGCTGGATGTCTTCTGCGGGAGCATTCTTCGAGGCCTGCCATCTGGAGTAGGCCTTGTAGGCGAGACCCGCGAGAACCGCGGCACCGCCCACCTTGACGGCGGATTTTGTGAGTTTGCGTCCCGGCTTGGTGCCAAGCAGGATGGCGGCGAGACCGGTGGCCGCGGCGCCCGTCGCAAGGCCCTTCTTCAGGTCGGGCGACATCTCCTTGCGGGTGCCGTCCGGGTTGGTGCCGCCGAGAAACTGGTCGAGGAGGGCTTTGGGGTCGAACATGGCTGCCTTTCCAATGATTGTCTCGCCTTCGGTCCTGGACCCGTGCATATGACGGCGCAATGAACAAGTCGCCAGCCCACATGCTGATTACCGTAGCCCCGGTCCTTTTCGTCCTAATGTGGGCGACGGGCTTCGTGGTTGCAAGGCTTTCGGCGCCGCATGTGGAACCACTCACCTTCCTCGCCATCCGCTTCCCGATCGCCGGCGCCATCTTCTTCGTGATCGCGCTGATCATCGGCGCGCCGTGGCCGGGCCATCGTCTGGCGCTTCATGCCATGGTGGCCGGCGCCTTCCTGCATGGCGGCTATCTCGCACCGGTCTACTGGGCGGTGGCCCACGGCATGCCGGCGGGCGTTTCGGCACTGATCGTCGGGTTACAGCCGCTGATTACCGCCATTCTCGCCCACTACATGGTGAACGAACACATCTCGTCGCGGCACTGGATCGGCCTTGCGGTGGGGATCGCCGGTGTCGGGCTGGTGATCTGGCCCAAGCTCAGCTTTGCCGCACTTGGCGGCATCACGCCGCTCACCACGGCGGTCAATGTCCTGGGAGCGGTCGCCATCGCCTTCGGCACCGTCTACCAGAAGCGCTATGGGACCGGACTCAATCTGGCGAGTGGCGGCACCTGGCAATATGCCGGCGCCAGCATCGTCGTCATTGCCGCGGCGCTGATGGTGGAAGACTTCCGTTTCGACGGCTCGTTCAACGCCTGGTTTGCGCTGGGCTGGTCGGTCATCGTACTGTCGCTGGGGGCTATCACGCTGCTCATGCTGCTCATCCGCCATGGAAATGTCGGACGGGTGTCGAGCCTCATCTTCCTGGTGCCGGGGGTTTCCGCGCTGATGGCCTATGGCCTGTTCGGTGAGACGCTGACGGCAGTCCAGATCCTCGGCATGGCCGTGTGTGCGGCCGCCGTTCTCATTGTTACACGGCGACCGTCTCGTCCTTCCTGAGCCTGTCCAGTGTTTCGCGCGCCTGGTCGCGGTGCTGCGGCTTCAGGTGGGTGCGGATCACGTTGAAGGCGGCGAGCAGCACGGCCATGTCATCGGTGAAGCCCAGCCCGACGATAAAATCGGGAATGATGTCGATGGGCATGATGAAATAGGCGAGCGCGCCGAGCAGGATGCCCTTGGCCTTGGCCGGTGTGGCTGGATCGAAGGCGCAATAATAGGCCGCCACCACGTCCTCGGCGAACGGTACGTTCGCCAGAACGCGCTTCAGCTTCGGAAAGAAGTCGCGCTTCACGCTCGCTTCATTGCGGGTGATATCCATGGGCACCCCCTTTCATCGCGTGACGACCGTCACGACGGTGCATTCTATATGGGAAAAGGGGTTGCCGGATTCAATGAGGTTCAGTCGTCCTCATAATAGCCCTTGCCGGCGCCCCGGTGGCAGGCCACGCAATTGGCTTTCGAGCCGGCGCGCTTGAAGGAAGCTTCCGATACCTCGCCCTGATGAGATCTGACCCACCATGGCGTCTCGGTGATGCGGAGCGGGGTTTCGCTGTCCTTGATGCGCCGCATCAGGCGGTTCTTCTTGCCGTTGGCGTCTGCGGCGTTGGCCACCAGATAGGCCGTGATCTCTTCGGCGACCGCAGGCTCGAGTTCGGCATTCTCGCCAAAGTGATTTGCGAGATCACCCATGATCGCCTGCCATGAGCGCGCCGGCAGCATTTGCGGCTGGAACGCCATGTGACAGGCGGAACACTCTGTCTTTGTTGCTTCGTTCTTGATGTCGGGCAGCTTCATGCCTTCGGCGAGGGCAGGTGTCAGCAGCCCGGCGAGGGCCAGTCCGGCAAACATGGTTCTTTTCATGGGGAACACTCCTTTTACTTCGAGAGCAGCCAGGTGGCGACGTCGCCTTTTTCCTGCGCAGTGCAGTCGCGGCCCAGCACGGTATTGCAATTCCGTCCGAACCATTTCTCGACCTTGGCCAGGTCGGTGAAGCGGCCGGGATTGGCCGAGCCCGCCATGGGGTCGATGGCCTTGCCGGCCCGTGTCTGGCCGGTCGCGGCCGGGTCCTTCGTGTGGCAAGTGGTGCATGACGGCGTGTCGGGCTTGCCGCCGGTATGGGTGCCGAGGAACAACGCCTGTCCGGCATCAGCCGAAAAACCGCCAAATCCGGAGTCGGCCGCCTTCGCGGCTTCGGTTAAGGCTGCCATCACAGCATCGTGGTTGCCGGCTGCGTAGGACGCCGAAGGAATGACTGCCAGCGATACTGCCAGCAGAAGGATTTTTTTCATTGGGTTTTCTCCTCTGGAATGTGAATGGCCTGCGGTGCGAAGCGGCCGGCGGCGGCGTCACCATGGCAGGCGTTGCAATTGCTTTCGGCGCCTACCGTGCGCCGCTTGAAAACGGTGGGATCGATATTGGCGTGGCGGTGCTGCCAGAAGGCCGTTGCCGTGATGCGCAGCGGGTCTTTCGGATCGTCGTAGCGGAAGACGTTTGCGGCGCGGGTATCCCAATGCTCGGAGGAATTTTCTTCCAGGTAGCTGCGCAAATGGTTGACCTCATCGGCCGGCAGGCTGGCGTCCTCACCGAAATGATCGTCGAGTTGCCTGAGCAGCTGTTCCCAGGTCTCGGCATTGCGGAGGCTCGGGTGGTACACCACATGGCAGTCCCCGCAGGCTTTGACATAGGCCGGGTCCATGGGCCTGGTCGGCACGCCCCTTGGTGGCATGGTCCACAGCGCATAGCCCGGCACGGTCAGAAGGCCCAGGACGAGCACCAGCATGAGAGCCGTCGCCAGCGGGCGGGCGGCGGGTTCCGCCAATCCCGATGCCAGCCGTTTGCGGCCGGTCACCATGGCGCGGGGCAGGTTGTCGCCGCTGCGGATCGATTCGAAGATGACACCGCCCAGATGTCCGGCAATCAGCAGCAGCAGGCCATAGGCGGCGAGCTGGTGAACACTGAGCGAGAGCCTTCCCGCCGCATAGCTGATGACGGCATGCAGCGGGCCCTGTTTTTCCGTGCCGCCAAGGGCCACGGTACCGGTGATGACCAGGACAGCCAGCGCGGTCAGCAGGACGAAGACCATGGCGGCGCCCAACGGATTGTGACCGGCAAAGTGGCGGCCACGGCCGCCGAGCTGTTCCCGTGCGTAGTACAGGATCTCGCGAGGCGAGAAGGCGAAGCTGGCAAAGCGGCTGTAGGCGCTGCCGGTGAAACCCCACACCAGCCGGAAAGCGAGCAGGAACGCCACCACCGTTCCACCGATCAGGTGCAGGTTCAGCCAGGTGAGGGGCAGCAGAAAACCCGTGATCCCGGCGGTGGCGACGGCGGCCAGCAGGGCCCAGTGAAACAGCCTGACAGGCAGGTCCCAGACACTGGGGGCAGTTTCACGCGGGGCAGCTTCGGAAATTTCACTCAACACGGCCATCTTACCGGCCAGCGTAGGTGGTGTGATCTGACAGATTGCTGATAAGCGTCAGAAATCAAACATTAAAAATTTGCAATGTCGGATCAGCGCTGGGTCAGCCAGAGGCTCAGCATCAGGATGATGATGGCCGCAAACTGCAGGATGACGCGCCAGCGCATCAGGGTCTGCGAGGTGTTGGGCGATCCGCCCCGCAACATGTTCCACAGGCCGGCCAAAAGGACGACGATGACGGCGGCAACGGCAATATAGCCTAGATAATGAATGATCACGCTCTACTCCCGGCGCGGACTGGATGTGCGCCATGGCCCCACTTGGCGGTCGCGGCCCCATTCGTCAATGCGTCATTTGCCTACTGGTCGGAGGCCTTGTCGAGCACATAGTCGAGGGCGCGCTGCGGCAACAGGCGGCGGAGCACGGCCATATAGGTGGTGGGCCGCGTCACGTAGTAGCGGGCATGGGGCCGGTCACTCTCCACCGCGTGGATGAGTTTTTCCAGCACCGCTTCCGGCGGCAGCTTGAACTTGTTGGAACCGCCGCGTCCCAACCGGGCGCGCTGGCGTTCGTAGTCCTTCTGGTAGGCCGATGCGCCGGCATCGATGTTCTTCTCGAAATGCTTCAGCGCATGTTCTGTGAAGCGGCTGGTGATCGGGCCGGGCTCGATCAGCGACAGATGAATTTGGGTGCCGCGCAGTTCGAGGCGCATGGTGTCGGTCAGGGCTTCAAGCGCAAACTTGCTGGCATTGTAGGCGCCGCGCCATTTGAGCGCCACCAGGCCGAGGATCGACGAGCACTGCACGATGCGGCCGCGGCCATTGGCGCGGAACATCGGCATGCAGGCCCGGGTCAGCTGGTGCCAGCCGAAGAAATTGGCGGCGAATTGTGCTTCCAGCACCTCGCGGGTCAGGTCTTCCACAGCACCCGGCTGGCCATAGGCGCCGTTGTTGAACAGCGCATCGAGCGTCCCCCCGGTGCGCTTCGATACTTCGGCGGCGCAGGCCTCCACGGAGTCCCGCTCGGCATAGTCGAGATAGAGCGCCTCCAGCCCCTCAGCCTCCAGCCGCTTCAGGTCGTCATTGCTGCGCGCCGTGGCAAACACCCGCCAACCGCGCGCCTTCATGCCCAGTGCGCAGGTATGGCCGATGCCGGATGAACTGCCGGTGATGAGGATGGAGCGATTCGCGGTCATGACTTTTCATAGCTTCAGTCCACAGGCCTGAGCTAGAGGACGAAGTCATTCGCCGCCAGTGATGCGACACCCAGCACGATGATCGCAAAGTCGGCCAGGCCGTCGCCGTCGACATCGCCGGCGACGATGACATTGTTGCTAGCCGCCACTGCCTGCAATTCGCCGGCAAGACCGTTGAAATCGGACGCGCCGATGAATGTAAAAGTCTGGTTGCCGCCGGTCCCGGTGTCGGCGTCGATTGTGGAGACATCGATGAGGTCGCTGCCGCTCACAAAGTCGGCAATCCTGTCGCGGCCAGTGCCCAGTGTACTGTCGAGGACGGAGTTGAAGACGAAGACATCATCACCAAGGTCGCCTGCCATGACATCCCGGCTCTTGCCGCCGGTCAGAATGTCGTTACCGCTGCCGCCATTGAGGATATCGTTGCCATTATTGCCGGACAGGATGTCATCGCCCGATCCGCCGAAGATGCGGTCGTTTCCGGCACCGCCGGACACGCTTCCTTCTAAAGAGCCATCGCCGCCGCGAAATACATCGCTGCCACCGCCCAGGCTCACATCCCCGAAGATCGCGCCGCGGTTAATGACCGTTTCGTCGCCATCGCCGCCGATAACAGCGTGGTTGATGGCAAGGAGGTCGCCGGAGTTGATCAAGCGACTCGTTTCTCCCGCGGCAGTCACGAACGTGACAACTCCGTCGTCAGGCGAATCGACGAGGGTCGAGATCGATCCGCGGTTGATGACGACATTGCCGATGCCACCGCCAACGGAGATGCCCTGCCGGCCGGCAACAATGATTCCATCATTCTGGATGACAATTTCATCGCCGACCGCCGCAATGCCGTAGAAGTCGATGGCCGATATGCTGCCGGTATTGACGATCCGGGCGTTACCGCCGCTGCAAGTTATTCCGCTCTTGGCGGTGATCGTGCCGTGGTTGATCATCACGTTGAACTGACCAAGGGACGATATGCCGATGCCGTCTGAACAGTTGATGGCACCAGTGTTCGTCACCTGCGAACCGGCGCCGTCAAGCCTGATGCCCAGAAGGATGCTGTTGACGGTCCCATCATTGGTGATGGCCGCCTGCACGCCAACGGCGCCCATGCCCGCGCTCTTTCCGGAGACGTTGCCCGAATTCGACAGGACCGCGTAATCGCCGTTGATGCCGATTCCGCCGTCATATCCCTGGATCGAGCCGCTGTTGGCGACGATGGCGTAATCTCCGAGTACGCCGATGCCATAGCTTTCAGTCTGTGAGACGAGATTGGCGTTGATCCCGCCCGTGTTGGTGATGTGGCAATCGTCTCCCTTGGCCAGTATGCCGTAGTCTCCGGCGGTGACCGTACCGGTGTTCAGAATCGAGTTGTCGCCGTCGTAGGCTAAAATTCCGGTGGACTCTGCAGATGCGACCGTCCCGCTGTTGGTGATGGTGTTGTGACCCTGGCCGGCATAGATGGCTTCGTGCTCGACGCTGAAGATACTGCCGTCATTGGTGAGCTCCAGCCAGCCGCCGTAGCTCTGCACTCCAGAAGAGGTGCCGAAGACCGTTCCTGTTGCCGAGATGTGGGCGCGGTTGTGGTTGGCATCCGTGGACTCAGGGTCACCCATGTCGAGGCCGAAAGTCTCTCCAGCCAGATTGCCGTAGATCAGGAAGCTCTTGTACCCGGGGAAGCCGCTGCCATCGATGGCCCGGCCGGTCGAGGTCACGGTGACACCGGCATAGACGATCCAGACATCACCGAAGGCCGCCCCGGTGTGCGCATCGACCGTCGCCGCCTGATCGGTGGTGATGGTATAGATCGTCATCGGACAGTCCTCCATCTGCCGCCCGGACGATCCGCGAAGTGCATCACGCGGGCGAATTTCAGAACGCGCCGGGACCTCCCGGCAGGGCGCTGACTATGCGGATCCGCATGCAGATGGTCAAATTCTTCCTAGGCTTTGGGAATGGAGTCGGCGTGAAATTCGCTGAAATCTGCCATCATTGATTGAGATGCTTCGTCGGCAGTCAATTTCGCGATGAATCCTGTCTTCCGTTGTCGCGGCTCAGATCGACTGGCCAATGGCGACGCTGCAATCGGGTTGCGACAGGCAGCGGTCCAGCGCCTTTTCCAATGTGGCGCTCATCTTGCCGTCGATCTCGATGTCGTTGAACCCGTTGTTGCGCAGGAACACCTGCACGCGGAGAATCGACTGCAGCTTTCCGCTGCGCAGCAGGTCGTGGAAATTGGCTTGGGCCGTCTTGCTGTCTCCGGCCTTGGCGCGCAGCATGGCGATGCGCGTGCGGATTTCATCGGCGTTCGGAAAATTCGCGCCGAAATCCATCAGCGATTTCTCATAGTCGTCGGCAGCATCGGTGAACCGACCCGCGGCCTCGAGATATTGCCCCCGCTGCATGAAGATGTCCGGGCTCACGTTCTGCACGCGCTTGCCATCGATCTCGTGGCTGATGGCGTCAATGGCGCGTTCAACGTGGCCGAGGCGCATTTCTGCACTGGCCAGCACGCTCCAGGGTGACGGTTCCTGGTTGATGCCGGGAAGGCGGCGATATTCACCATGGTCGAGTTCGGTGGCCTTGCGGTATTCCTCCAGGGCCTCGGTGAGGTTACCCTGCCTTTCGATCAAGGCGCCCAGCAGCTGGTGGGCGATGCTCACATCGGGTGCGGCATCGACGGCGGCGCGCGCCAGGGCCAGTGCGTCCGGGATTTGGCCACGCCGTACGAAGGCGCGTGACTTGCCCATGAGGGCGCGCCAGTGCTTGGGATCGAGCGCCAAAGCCCGGTCGTAGTCCGCGACAGCCTCGTCGTCCTTGTGTTGTTCGAAGGCGATGTCGCCCTTGAGAACCCAAGGCTCGGCGAAAGAGGGGTCGGCGGCGATGGCCCTGTCCCAGCTTTGCAATGACAACACCGGATTCTGGTATTGTCCCGGCTTCATGCGGTAGGCATGGCCGAGGTTGACAAGAGCGGCCGCGCGCTCTCGGTCGCTGCCGCTACCATTGTCAAGGAATGCTTCGCAGATGGCCACATCATTCTGCTTGTAGACGCCCATCACATCATCGACGCAGACGCCGGGGGCGATGTCCGAGATCAGCGACATCTGCGGCGGCAGCGTGGAGTTCACGGGACCAGCCAGAAGGCAGGACATCCTGGGGCCGCACGGTGATTTGCCCGCGGCCAGATCGGCGGCGAAGGCCGGATCGAGAAAGAGCATGGAAAGGCCAATGGCAAAGAGAATGCGCTTGCTCATTTGAAGCACTCCGGGTCGATGATGCAGGCCTTGAGCGCGTTGGCAAACTCGGCCGTGCGGGTGTCGAGCGGTGGGCCGCGATCATCATGGGAACGGTCGCGCTGCGGTCCGAACAGATAGCCGGATTGCTTGAGCTGCATGTGGACGGCCCAAGCCAGGCCTTCCTTGGTTGCCGCGGCCCGTGTCAGGTCGCGTTCGGCTTCATCGTTGTAACCAAGGTGCTTGTAGGAGATGCCGCGCCAGAAATAGATGTTCGGCGTGCGTGACGTTTCGTAGCCGCGTGCGAGCAGTTGGGTCGTGTAGTCAACCACGTCGTCGTCCCGATCGAGATTGATCAACGACTCGATCTTCAGCATTTGGGCCGATGGATAGTCCGGGTATGCGGCGAGGAAAACTTCGGCATCGTCGAGACCGCCGAGCGGGTCGCGTGTGCTGATCTTGATGTAGGAGCGCTGCAGATACGGATCGAGGAACCTGGGATAGTTGGCGATAAGCCAGTCGTATTCCTGTTGCGCATCGCTGTAGCGAAGGAGCTCGAGAAGAATGCCCGCATGTATCATCAATATGTGAGCATAGTAGTCGAGGTCTTCCCTGCCGCCACGACCGTAGTAGGTGACGCCGGCTATGGCCTCGCGGCCAGCGGCGAGTACCTTGCCGAGTTCTGCCAATTCGCGAACGCGGTTGCCATCAAGACATCTGTAAACGCCGGAAAGGTTGCCGCGGGTAATGTAATGGTCGGGGTGATCCTTGAGAATCAGCTCATATTCGCGGGCCGCCGTGTTACAATCTCCGCCTGTCGTATACCGGGCATAGGCCATGGCGAATTGGGCATCGGGGTCGTCCGGCTTGAGTGCGAGATATTCGGTGAAATCCTCCATCGCGGCGGAAATCTCGCGTTGCATCAGATGTGCCCAGCCGCGGCGGCGGAAGGCCTGGTCGGCTTGCGGGTCAAGCTTGATCGCCTCGTCGAGGTAGGGAATGGCGAGACCTGGCCGCTGGGCGAAGTAGAAGGCCTCGCCCAGCTTGGCGATGATCGCCGAGCGCGTCCTGGCGTCGAGACCCTCGACGCGGCTGGCCGGATCGCAGCGATCGACCGTCTCGCTGCCATCGAGATAGGCATCGCTGGCGAGGCAGGCGGCGACGTTGTCATCTGCAAAGGCGGTCCCCGATGCCGCAATTCCCAGTGCCGCCGCCAGCCCAATCGAATACAGAATACGCATGTCTCGCCCCACGGAGTCGGATCTGACGTTACGTCGAAACGCCTTAAGGCCGGTCTAAGCGGATCGGTAAAGATTGAGTCAACGCCGTGCCGCTGCCGCCGGGCGCTGACACCGGACTCGCCGGCGCGCTGATTGCGTCCCTAGCGCCAGTGTGGGCGTGGATGTTGTTGCGCGCGATGCGAGGCGGGTGAACGTTGCAGCTGCTTGCCAAAGCCCGCCGCCCGGGAGCAATGTGATGCCAGGCTTGAGGGAGACGGAGCAATGGACATGCGATCGACGCTGAAGGGGCTGTGCGAAGCCTTCAACGCCCATGACCTCGACCGTATCATGGCGTTCTTCGCCGACGACTGCGTGTTGGAGATGCCGCGGGGCAACAAGCCCTGGGGATCGCGCGCGGAGGGCAAGGCAAATGTGCGCAAAGGACTGGCTGGCCGCTTTGAGGGCTTGCCGGACGTCCACTATGGCGATGATGAGCATTTCGTGGACGAGGCCGCCAACACCGGCATCTCGAAATGGACCCTCACGGGGACCACGCCGGGCGGCGTTCGCGTCGAGGTCCGTGGATGCGATTTCTACACGTTCCGCGATGGGAAAGTGATCGCCAAGGATTCCTACTGGAAGATCGTGGAGTGAGCGGCAGGGCCGCGCTCCGTGCCGCTTTGCACATGTGCAGCCACGATGCCGGCTTCCCAGTCACGTGGATGTCCGCTAGGCTTGGTGCCGCCAGCGAGCAGCGGAGGGTTCATGGCCCGGGACTACGGTCAACTCGAACGCGGCGGTGAAGCCAGGAAGCTGCTCGACGAGCGGCTTCAGCGTAAGGAAATGGGTGACGAAGTCTATGACAAGATGACGTCATACGCAGACGACCGCGCCTTCAAGATTTTCGGCGTGGTGTTCATCCTGGTCTTCGCAGCCGTCGTGTTGGGTGTCATCTGGTTCGAGGGTTAGGGGAGGGCTGGCGCTCAGTTTCCGCCTTCCAACAGCCGTCTCGCGATGACCTGCGCCTGGATTTCGGCGGCACCTTCGAAGATGTTCAAGATCCGTGCGTCGCACAGCACGCGGCTGATCTGATATTCCAGCGCGAAGCCGTTGCCGCCGTGGATTTGCAAGGCGTTGTCGGCCGCGGCCCAGGCGACGCGGGCGCCGAGCAGCTTGGCCATGCCGGCTTCAAGGTCGCAGCGGCGGCCGGCGTCTTTCTCGCGCGCCGCGAACAGGGTCAATTGCCGCGCCGCCATCACCTCCGCCGCCATCAGCGCCAGCTTGTCGCCAATGCGCGGGAAACTGATGATGGATTTTCCGAACTGGCTGCGATCCACCGCATACTTGAGACCGAGATCGAGGGCATTCTGTGCCACACCCACGGCGCGCGCCGCGGTCTGGATGCGGGCGGCCTCGAAGGTCTGCATCAATTGCTTGAAGCCCTGGCCTTCCTCTCCGCCCAGCAGGTTTTCGGCCTTCACCTCGAAGTCCTCGAAGCGGATCTCGTATTCCTTCATGCCGCGATAACCCAGCACCTCGATCTCGCCGCCCGACATGCCCTTGGCCGGGAAGGGATGGTCGTCGGTCCCACGCGGCTTCTCGGCGAGGAATATGGAGAGACCCTTGTAGCCCTTTTCATCCGGGTTGGTGCGGGCCAGCAGCGTCATCACGTCGGCGCGCACAGGGTGGGTGATCCAGGTCTTGTTGCCGGTGACCTTGTAGACGTCGCCATCCCTGACCGCGCGCGTGCGGAGCGAGCCGAGGTCGGAGCCGGTGTTCGGCTCGGTGAAGACGGCGGTGGGAAGAATTTCACCGCTGGCAATCCTCGGCAGCCACTTCTCCTTCTGCTCCTCGGTGCCGCCGCAGAGAATCAATTCACAGGCGATCTCGGCGCGGGTGCCGAGCGAGCCCACGGCGATCCAGCCGCGCGACAATTCTTCGGAGACCACACACATGGATTCCTTCGACAGCCCCAGGCCGCCGAATTCCTCGGGCAAGGTCAGTGCGAATACGCCGAGTTCGGAGAGTTCCTGAATGATCTCCATCGGCACGTAGGCATTCTGGCGATGCCAGTCATGGGCATTGGGCGCCACCTTGTCTTCGACGAAGCGGCGCATGGTCTCGCGCATCTCGGTCAGCGTGTCGTCGAGGCCGCTGTCGCCGAACTGTCCTTCGGCAATCAGTTCCACCAACCGGGCGCGGGCCTCGGGTGTGTTGCCGCGGCCGGCCAGCACGCAGTCGAACACCGGCGACAACTCGTTGCGGGTGAGGCCCAGTTCGGTCACCCGGGCGAATTCGCCCTGGTTCATGGGGATGCCGCCGGCGATCTGGTTCAGATATTCCCCGGCGAGGATCTGTGCGGTCAGTTGTTCGGTCTCGCCGAAGCGCCCGGCCCCGGTCATGCGGGTGGCGAAATTGGCCATCTCGCGCAGCACCGTCGCGTAGGTGACGAGCCAGGACAGGCCGTGCGCCACATGCTGTTCGTGGTCGAGAACCTTCGAGTCCGGCCGTCCGCCCGGTGCGAGCCGTGCCGCAACGCGGGCCCGCGCCTTGGCGAAGACACCTTCCGCCGCCCGTGCCGCCTGATCCAGGTGGGTGACCAGATCATTCACGACGATGGTGTCAGCCGTTTTTCCCGCAACCGCAGCCACGTTCAAATCCTCCATGTTTTGCAAGAGGCTAGCCCAGCCCTTGCTGCACCGCAATAATCCCTCTGGCGGATGCAGTGTCGCGCCGCGGGGCCCCGTGCCCCATTTGAGCCGGATTCATCAAGCATTTGCGCAATATGGATTTTCCAGCGTTGAATGAGTAAGGTCCCCGACATGATTCGCCTGCCGAGAACCCGCGCGCTCGCGCTCATCACATTTCTGGCCTCGACCGGACTGGCACATGCGGACGACCCGCAGTTGCTCGGCCAATTCGATGACTGGGCCGCCTATACCTACAAGGCCTCCGATACCAAGGTCTGCTACGTGTCGTCGCGGCCGAAATCCTCGGCGCCGAAGAACGTCAAGCGCGATCCGGCCTTCTTCCTCGTCACCCACATGCCGGGCCGCAAGGTCCGGGGCGAGGTCTCCACCATCATCGGTTATCCCTTCAAAAAGGACTCGAGCGCCGAACTGACCATCGACAGCGTGAAGTTCACGCTGTTCACCAATGCCGATGGCGCCTGGGCCGATACCACGGCCACCGAAAAGCAGATCGTCGCCGCCATGAAGGCGGGCAAGTCGCTTACCGTCAAGGGCACGTCGTGGCGCGGCACGGAGACCGAGGATACCTATTCGCTGGTAGGCATCACCGCGGCGATGGAGGCCATCGACAAGGCCTGTAACTAGTCCCGTGATGCGGGCGTTCTTCGCCGCCATCATTTCGGTGTGGCTGGTGAGCCTCCCGGCTGCGGCCGAAGGCCCCTGTGCGCCGCGCGACTTCGATGGCACGCGCTATACGATCTGCCGTTTCGATCTCCGGGAAGACCGTCTGGCGCTCTACAATCTCGATGGCGATGGCAAGCCCTATGGCTCTTTCGAGGCGCTCGCCACGGCGCTGGCCGCCGAGGGCAAGACGCTGCGCTTCGCCATCAACGGCGGCATGTATGATGACGCGCTGAAGCCCATCGGCCTTTACGTGGAAAGGGGGCAGCAACGGAAGCGCCTCAATCGCGCCGGTGGGTCCGGCAATTTCCATCTGAAGCCCAATGGCGTGTTCTGGCTCAAGGGCAGCGAAGGCGGGGTGATGGAAACCGGGGCCTATGCCGAGGCGGGCCTCGCGCCGGACCATGCCACGCAATCCGGTCCCATGCTGGTCATCGATGGCAAGCTCCATCCGCGCTTCATCGAGGATGGAGCCTCGCGGAAATGGCGGAACGGCGTGTGCGTCCTTGACCTGCACATGGCGGTTTTCGCCATCTCGGAACAGGTGGTGAATTTTCACGATTTCGGCCGGCTGTTCCGCGACGGGCTCGGCTGCCGTAATGCGCTGTTCCTGGACGGCGGCTCCGTGCCGAGCCTTCATGACGCGGCAACCGGGCGCAGCGACGACCACGCCGCACTCGGGCCGATCATCGGGCTGGCGAAGTAGCGTCGCAATTCTTCCCGATTTTGTGGTATGGCCCCGGCCATGACCACCATTCTGAATACCATCGAGGCGCCGCCGCGCTACATTCCCAACGATCCCCGGCCGTCGCTGATCGGGTTGACGCGGGCGCGTCTCGCCGATGCGCTGGAGCGCGTCGGCGTTCCCGAGAAGCAGCGCCGCATGCGGGCCGGGCAGATCTGGCACTGGATCTATCATCGCGGCGTCAAGGACTTCGCGGAGATGACCAACATCGCCAAGGACTTGCGCCAGCGACTCGACGAGACTTTCGTCATCGGCCGTCCGGACATCGTCACCGAGCAGGTCTCCAACGACGGCACCCGCAAGTGGCTGCTCAGGCTCGCTCCCGACGAGCGCGGCGCACGCCATGAAGTCGAGATGGTCTATATTCCGGAGGAGGACCGCGGCACGCTCTGCATTTCCTCCCAGGTCGGCTGCACGCTCACCTGCACCTTCTGCCACACCGGCACCCAGAAGCTGGTGCGCAATCTCACCGCGCAGGAGATCGTCTCCCAGGTGATGGTGGCGCGCGACGGCGTGAAGGACTGGCCGCAAGACATCGAGGCCCATCCCACACCGCCGCTCGGCGGGCGCTACATCACCAATGTCGTGCTGATGGGCATGGGCGAGCCGCTCTACAATTTCGACAACGTGAAGGACGCGATGGAAATCGTCTCCGATGGCGAGGGCATTTCGCTGTCGAAGCGCCGCATCACGCTGTCGACCTCCGGTGTCGTTCCCGAAATCCCGCGCGCCGGGGCCGAGATCGGCACCATGCTGGCGATCTCGCTGCACGGCACGACGGACGAGATCAGGAACAAGCTGGTGCCGCTCAACAAGAAATATCCGATCAAGGAGCTGCTGGACGCCTGCCGCAATTATCCCGGCGTGTCCAACGC